>NZ_JBHLUU010000009.1:0-92834 GCF_042433785.1 Robertmurraya beringensis
AATCACGCAAGAAGGCCTGCCTTCTGGAGGGATTTGGCTTATGACCTCGAGCGGCTAGGCGCTGTAGCTGGACAACGATGAAACGTATTTCTTTCTTCTTCATTCATTATCTAGTTTTGAGAGAATGGTTAAAAATTTCTCTTGAAAAATTGTGAAAAACTATTATAATAAATAGTGTCGCATAAATAGTCTGGTGGCGATAGCGAAAAGGTCACACCCGTTCCCATACCGAACACGGAAGTTAAGCTTTTCAGCGCCGATGGTAGTTGAGGGTTTCCCTCTGTGAGAGTAGGACGTCGCCAGGCGTTAATGGAGGATTAGCTCAGCTGGGAGAGCACCTGCCTTACAAGCAGGGGGTCGGCGGTTCGATCCCGTCATCCTCCACCAAGATTTTTTTCACTAAGTGAAAAATAATCATCCATTAAAAATTCACTCAGTAAAAATATTATTCCTTTTCTCGCCGGCGTAGCTCAATTGGTAGAGCAACTGACTTGTAATCAGTAGGTTGGGGGTTCAAGTCCTCTCACCGGCACCATTTAGTACGAGCCATTAGCTCAGTCGGTAGAGCATCTGACTTTTAATCAGAGGGTCGAAGGTTCGAGTCCTTCATGGCTCACCAAAGTTTTTTGCTTCAGCAAAATAACTTTCCATTAATTAATATTTATGCGGGTGTGGCGGAATTGGCAGACGCACTAGACTTAGGATCTAGCGCCGCAAGGCGTGGGGGTTCGACTCCCTTCACCCGCACTTAAGTTTTTCTCTAGCAAAATAACTTATTATTTGCGGAAGTAGTTCAGTGGTAGAATACAACCTTGCCAAGGTTGGGGTCGCGGGTTCGAATCCCGTCTTCCGCTCCAAGAACTTCTTTTGCCGGGGTGGCGGAACTGGCAGACGCACAGGACTTAAAATCCTGCGGTAGGTGACTACCGTACCGGTTCGATTCCGGTCCTCGGCACCAAGGATTTTTACAAAGTAAAATATCCTTCCATTAAACTATCTTGTTACTTTGAGAGTAAATTAAAATAATGCGCCCGTAGCTCAATTGGATAGAGCGTCTGACTACGGATCAGAAGGTTATGGGTTCGACTCCTTTCGGGCGCGCCATATTAGATTTAAACGGGGAGTAGCTCAGCTTGGTAGAGCACTTGGTTTGGGACCAAGGGGTCGCAGGTTCGAATCCTGTCTTCCCGACCATCTAACTTTATTATGGGGCCTTAGCTCAGCTGGGAGAGCGCCTGCCTTGCACGCAGGAGGTCAGCGGTTCGATCCCGCTAGGCTCCACTTAGATTTTTTCACGAAACGTAGTGTAGTGAAAAAATCTTCATTAAATTAAATTTGGCGGTGTAGCTCAGCTGGCTAGAGCGTACGGTTCATACCCGTGAGGTCGGGGGTTCGATCCCCTCCGCCGCTACCAAAATTACTAAATTAGTTATCCTTGGACCTTTAGCTCAGCTGGTTAGAGCAGACGGCTCATAACCGTCCGGTCGTAGGTTCGAGTCCTACAAGGTCCACCATTTACGATATTTGGAGGTATACCCAAGTCCGGCTGAAGGGATCGGTCTTGAAAACCGACAGGCGGGTCAAACCGCGCGGGGGTTCGAATCCCTCTACCTCCTCCATATAATTTAATATCGTCGCGGGGTGGAGCAGTCTGGTAGCTCGTCGGGCTCATAACCCGAAGGTCGCAGGTTCAAATCCTGTCCCCGCAATTAAAAAGTTATTTTCAAGGAAACTTGAAAAAACTCTGGTCCCGTGGTGTAGCGGTTAACATGCCTGCCTGTCACGCAGGAGATCGCCGGTTCGATCCCGGTCGGGACCGCCATTAAATAATTCAAAGTTGGCTCAGTAGCTCAGTCGGTAGAGCACGATGAATAAGCTACAAAGCAAAACAGCCAGCGTACCGATTGAAAATCGGGACGAAGGACGAAACATAACTTTATCTAGGGTATTATCTTAAGTATGGCTCAGTAGCTCAGTTGGTAGAGCAAAGGACTGAAAATCCTTGTGTCGGCGGTTCGATTCCGTCCTGAGCCACCATTTATTTTCAATATAATTATGGCGATTGTGGCGAAGTGGTTAACGCACCGGATTGTGGTTCCGGCATTCGTGGGTTCAATTCCCATCAGTCGCCCCATAATATTTTTGCGGGTGTAGTTTAATGGTAAAACCTCAGCCTTCCAAGCTGATGTCGTGAGTTCGATTCTCATCACCCGCTCCATTTAAGGGCCTATAGCTCAGCTGGTTAGAGCGCACGCCTGATAAGCGTGAGGTCGATGGTTCGAGTCCATTTAGGCCCACCAGAACTTTTTGCACTACCTAAAAAACTTACCAATATTCCACAGTAGCTCAGTTGGTAGAGCATTCGGCTGTTAACCGAACGGTCACAGGTTCGAGTCCTGTCTGTGGAGCCATATGGGGAAGTACTCAAGAGGCTGAAGAGGCGCCCCTGCTAAGGGTGTAGGTCGGGTAACCGGCGCGAGGGTTCAAATCCCTCCTTCTCCGCCATATGGCCCCTTGGTCAAGCGGTTAAGACACCGCCCTTTCACGGCGGTAACACGGGTTCGAATCCCGTAGGGGTCATAAAAAACATTGAACATTTGTTCAATGTTTTTTTCTATTTGGTAAGTTCTTCACTAGTTAATGATATCAGAAGTAATTAACTAACCATATTAAAGAATACCTCTTTGCGTCTTTTTCCAGGTGCAAGGGTATCTGTTCTTAACTCTTCTACTAACCCTCTATTGATGACAATTTACTATCAATAGAGGGTTTATTTATCTCTTCTATTAAATGTCCTCTAACCAATTGTTAAGGTTTCCAATTTTCGACAAATGAATGAAAACCCTTTCATTTTTCAGCATAAAAATGACCTTTTCACACAAAGAAATCCTCTTAAATATATTATTCTAAATTCAATTATTTCATAATTCAAAATACACATTTTATTCATTACAACCAAATAATTAGCATATATCTCTATATCTGCATCATAAAATTTATTATCTATTAAAAAATAATTTCTATCATTTTTTGCAGTTTGCTGCGTTAAAGGGATGAATGCCGTCGAAATCATATGTCTAATAGCTAATTGTGTCGAAATGGAGAGTTAATTGTCAGAAAAATTAAAAAGGGATTTGAAAGATTGGCAAGAATTATACAGTAAAAGTAATGTACAAAACTAATGAATAGGTAGGGAGTAGAATGATTTTGGATTTGATTCATCCAACTGAATACCAGCTTCATTTATTTCATGAGGGTAATTTCTTTGAATGTTACCGTTTGTTTGGAGCCCATGTTCTTACTATTGATGAAAAGACATGCACGAGATTTTGCGTGTGGGCACCAAACGCAACAAAAGTATCTCTTGCTAGTGATGTAAACAATTGGAATGGAAGTGGTTATGAATTTAAAAAGGTGAATGATGAAGGAGTTTGGATGCTCATTGTTGAGCAGGATTTAACGGGCTGCCTTTATAAATATGAAATTCATACATCCACGGGAGAAGTATTATTGAAATCTGATCCTTATGCGTTTTTCTCTGAAGAACGGCCAAAAACAGCATCCATTTGTTACCCCTTAGATGGTTTCCAATGGAACGATCAAAAATGGCTTCAGAAAAAAGAGAAAAACAAAGTGTATTCAAGTCCTACTGTTATCTATGAGATGCATGTTGGATCATGGAAAAAGAAAGAGGACGGCAGCTTTTTAACGTATCGTGAATTAGCTGATGAGGTCATTCCTTATGTACTTGACCACGGATTTACTCATATTGAGCTATTGCCATTAGTGGAACACCCTTTAGATATATCTTGGGGCTATCAAGGAACAGGATATTTTTCCGTTACTAGCCGTTATGGAACCCCTCATGATCTGATGTATTTTATTGATCAATGTCACCAAAATCATATTGGAGTAATTATGGATTGGGTACCAGGTCATTTCTGTAAAGACGCCCACGGATTACACCGATTTGATGGATCTTGGGTTTATGAATATGAGACAGAGATTGATCGTGAAAATTACACTTGGGGTACTGCTAATTTCGACTTAAGTAAAACAGAGGTACAGAGTTTCTTAATTTCTAATGCATTGTTTTGGATGGAATACTTTCATGTGGACGGATTTCGCGTAGATGCAGTTTCAAACATCATTTATTGGCCTAATTCAGATGGTCAACGAGTAAATGAATTTGGTATTGCATTTTTAAAGAAGTTAAATCAAATTGTATATCAATATGATTCAAACCTATTGATGATTGCCGAGGACTCTACTGATTGGCCACAGGTAACTTCCCCAACTCACTACGGTGGATTAGGTTTTAACTACAAATGGAATATGGGCTGGATGAACGACATGCTTTCCTATATGGAAAAAGGGTCAAATGAACGCTCACAATTTCACGATAAAGTCAGCTTCTCCCTTCTTTATGCATTTTCGGAGAATTATATCCTTCCATTTTCACATGACGAAGTTGTTCATGGAAAGAAATCGTTACTTGATAAAATGCCAGGAGATTATTGGCAAAAATTTGCTCAACTAAGGCTACTATTAACATATATGTTTGGACATCCAGGGAAAAAACTTCTGTTCATGGGATTTGAGTTAGGTCAGTTCTCTGAATGGAAAGATGAAGAGGAATTGGATTGGCATTTATTAGATTATGAGATGCATGGAAAAATGAATCTTTTTGTAAAAGAATTGATCAAGGTGTATAAGCGCAATAAACCTTTATATGAGCTTGATCATTTACATGAAGGATTTGAGTGGATTGATGTAAATAACCGTGATCAATCGATTTTCTCTTTTGTTAGAAAAGGGGAAGAAGGAGATCCATTGGTCATCGTGTGTAATTTTACAGAAAAGACATATGAAGATTATAAAATCGGTGTTCCAAAAGAGGGAACGTATCGAGAAATATTGAATACAGATGCGGTTGATTTTGGAGGGTCCGGTGTAATTAATAAAAAGCCACTAGAAGCGATTGATGAAGAGTTTCATGGAAGAGAGCATCACATTATGATGAGGATACCTCCATTTGGGGTTTCTATATTGCGTCCAGTTAAACATCGAAAGGAGAGAAAAGGAAATGGCAAAGAAGAAGTGCGTAGCTATGCTGTTAGCAGGAGGGCAAGGAAGTAGGTTACATTCCTTAACTTCAAATTTAGCAAAACCAGCTGTACCGTTTGGAGGGAAGTACCGAATCATTGATTTTACTTTGAGCAATTGTACGAACTCAGGAATTGATACGGTGGGTGTCCTTACTCAGTATCAACCACTAGTGTTAAACTCGTATATTGGAATTGGAAGTGCATGGGACTTGGATCGAAAAAATGGTGGGGTGACTGTTCTTCCACCTTATAGTGAGTCCAAGGAGATGAGATGGTATACAGGTACTGCTTGTGCCATCTATCAAAATTTAAATTATTTAATTCAATATGATCCGGAATATGTACTCATTCTGTCCGGAGACCATATATACAAAATGAATTATGAGTTAATGCTAGATTTCCATATTGCTAGAGATGCTGATGCTACCATTTCAGTGATTGAAGTGCCTTGGGATGAAGCAAGTCGATTCGGTATTTTAAATACGGATAGTGATATGAAGGTTGTCGAATTTGATGAAAAACCTGCGAATCCGAAGAACAATCTAGCCTCTATGGGGATTTACATTTTTAAATGGTCTGTTTTAAAAGGGTATTTGGAAAAGGATGCTGTTCTTCCTGAGTCAAGTCATGATTTTGGAAAGGATATTCTCCCAACCTTATTATCAGACCAGAAGAAATTATTTGCTTATCCGTTTAGTGGTTATTGGAAGGATGTTGGGACTGTACGTAGTCTTTGGGAAGCAAATATGGATCTCCTAGATGATAAATGTGGATTAGATTTATTTGATTATACTTGGAGAATTTATTCAGTAAATCCAAATCAACCACCACAGTTTATCTCAAATGATGCACTCGTCAATGATTCACTCATTAATGAAGGTTGTGTAATTGAAGGAGAGATTGAAAAATCGGTACTTTTTCAAGGAGTAAAGGTTGAAAAAGGAGCCTATATTAAAGAATCAGTTATCATGCCTGATGCAGTGATTGGAAAAAATGTGTTTATTGAAAAGGCGATCGTCCCGTCGGAGATGGTTATACCAGATGGAACAATTATTCGTGCTTTGCCAGATGCGGAGGATGATATTGTTTTAGTAACAGAGGGATATGCTTCAAACCCTTTAAATACAGAGAATAGAGAACAAATAAATGAGGAGATGAGGGGTAAGGATGGATAGAAAGCTGCTTGGAGTAATAGATGCAACAACATATCAAAAAGGATTAGAGGATCTAATCCAACATCGTTCTTTAGCTGCAGTACCATTTGGAGGACGTTATCGATTAATAGATTTTGTTCTTTCAAACATGGTCAATTCTGGAATAAAGAGTGTGGCGATTTTTCCGAAGAATCAATACCGTTCCTTAATGGATCATTTGGGGTCTGGAAAGGATTGGGACTTAAATCGTAAGCGAGATGGGTTATTCTTTTTTCCTGCTCCTGCAGAAGAAAAAGAAATAACTTCATTTAATCATTTTGCTGCCAATAAAGATTACTTTGATCGTAGTAACCAACAGTATGCCCTCATCTCAAACTGCTTTACTGTTTGTAGTATGAATTTTGAACCTATTCTCGATTGGCATATCAAGAGCGGCTGTGATATTACAGAAATAAGAAAAGACGGACGATCTCTTCATATGTTTTTAATGAAAAAATCTCTTTTAGTAGAACTTTTTGAGACAAGAGAGCAAACGGGATATACATGTATGAGAGATGTTGTAACAGATATTAACAGTCCTTATCGTCAATGCCATTATGAATTCAAAGGATACGCAGTGATGATCGACTCGATTACAACGTATTTTAATGAAAGTATGAAGCTATTAAATCCATCCATTTGGAAGGAGCTCTTTTTAAAGAATCAGCCAGTGTATACAAAAGTAAAGGATGAGCCACCTACTCGGTACTTTACAGGAGCTACGGTGAAAAATTCAGTCATTGCCAATGGCTGCTTAATTGAAGGAACCGTTGAAAATAGTATTATTTCTCGTGCTGTAAAAATTGGCAAGGGAACGGTAATAAAAAACAGCATCATCATGCAAAAATGTCAAATTGGTGAAAATTGCGTATTAGATTCGGTTGTTTTAGATAAAGATGTTAAGGTAAATGATGGAACAATGATGTATGGAACAAAGGATTTACCATATGTGGTTCGTAAAGGAACAGTACAAGGGGCGTTGATGAATTCGTGAAAGTTTTATTCGCAGTTTCGGAATGTGTACCTTTCGTTAAATCCGGAGGGTTAGCAGATGTAGCAGGATCTTTACCTAAAGAATTGAAAAGACTTGGTACAGATGTAAGAGTAATGATGCCGAAATACGGTACCATTCCTCAAGCAATACGTGAAAAGATGACTAAAAAACATGAGTTGATTGTGAATGTTGGCTGGAGAGAACAATATTGTGGTATTGAAGAGTATGTCCATGATGGAATTACTTATTATTTTATAGATAATGAATACTATTTTAAGAGAGATTCCTTGTACGGTTATTTTGACGATGGTGAGCGGTTTGCTTTCTTTAACCGTGCCGTGCTTGAAGCGGTGCGTATACTAGATTATTATCCAGATGTCATTCATTGCCATGATTGGCATACAGGAATGATTCCTTTCTTACTAAAAACGGAATATCAAAAGAAAAACGGCTATGGATTTATGAGAACAGTATTTACGATTCATAATCTTGGATTCCAAGGTATTATGCCTAAGGAAGCTTTAAAGGATTTATTTGATTTAGATGATTCATATTTTAATACCGATCAACTTGAGTTTTATGGAAACATAAATTTTATGAAAGCAGCACTTATTGCGTCTGATCGAATTACTACCGTTAGTCCTACATATATGGACGAAATACAAACGGAGTACTATGGTGAAAAGCTGGATGGATTGCTAAGAAGTCGTTTAAGTGATCTTGAAGGAATTCTAAATGGAATTGATGATGAATTTTATAATCCAGAAAAGGATTCGTTTCTTGTAAAAACATACGATGCCAATCATCGTAATCAAAAACTAGTAAATAAAAAGGCCATTCAGAAACAATTTGGCTTACCACAGGCTTCACAAATTCCATTAATGGTTATGGTCACACGTTTAACAAAACAAAAAGGATTAGATCTTGTTAAACATGTGTTTAATGAAATTATGGCTGAGCCGATTCAATTCCTCATTCTTGGAACGGGGGATGACGAGTTTGAAAATTTCTTTCGAGACATGGAGCGGCAGTATCCAGATCGATTTAAAGCATATATTGGTTTTGATGAAGGTCTAGCTCACCAAATTTATGCAGGTGCTGATCTTTTTCTCATGCCTTCAAAATTTGAACCATGTGGGTTAGGCCAAATGATTGCGATGAGATATGGCGCTATCCCTATCGTTCGAGAAACTGGGGGTCTAAATGACACCGTGTTTGCATATGATGAATTCTCAGGAGAGGGAAATGGTTTCTCCTTCAAGAATTTTAATGCGCATGATATGTTGTATACCATTAAACGTGCCATCCATTTTTACGAAAATGATCGGGTTTGGAATAATCTTGTTAAGCATGCAATGAGCATTGATAACAGCTGGGCACAGTCCGCCTTTAAATATAATCAATTATATGCTCAACTTTTATCCAGGAGTGAAACTCATGTTTTCTAACAAAGAAATGTTCACGGAAACGTTTTTACAACGTCTCGAAATGACTTGCGGAAAAAGCTTTCAAGAAAGTACGAAGAGAGATCACTACCATACTTTAGGAATCATGATCCGTGAATACGTAAGCTCAAATTGGATCAAGACAAATGAAAGTTATCGAGCGGAGAAAGAAAAACAAGTCTATTACTTATCTATTGAATTTTTGCTTGGAAAGCTTTTGAGGCATAACCTCCTTAACCTAGGAATTGATGATGTAGTGGAAGAGGGACTAAAGGAGCTAGGAATTGAGCTTAGCGACTTAGAGGAAATGGAAGCAGATGCAGCACTTGGTAATGGCGGCTTAGGACGTCTTGCAGCCTGCTTCATGGATTCTCTTGCAACTTTAGATCTTCCGGGTCATGGATGTGGTATTCGTTATAAGCATGGCTTATTTGAGCAGAAAATCGTAGATGGATATCAAGTAGAATTACCTGAACAATGGCTTCGTCATGGCCATGTATGGGAAGTAAGGAAAGCTGATTTAGCTGTAGATGTTCCTTTTTGGGGAAGAGTAGAAGCGATCAATAATAATGGAAAGTTAGAATTTCGCCATCTTGAAGCGGAAACGGTGATGGCTGTACCATATGACCTTCCAGTGGTAGGTTATCAAACAGACACAGTTAACACGTTACGCCTTTGGAGTGCTGAAACTACTCCGTACCCAATAAATCGAGATATTATGAAATATAAGCGCGATACGGAGCTTATCTCAGAGTTTTTATATCCCGATGATACACATGATGAAGGAAAGATTCTACGTTTAAAGCAGCAATATTTCCTTGTCTCTGCAAGTATTCGTTCGATTGTGAGATCTTATCGGAAACAACATGCTAGTTTAATAGATTTTCATAAATATGTGGGTCTGCATATAAATGATACGCATCCCGTATTAGCCATCCCCGAATTAATGAGGGTACTTATTGATGAGGAAGGGATGAGTTGGGAAGATGCATGGCATATTACGACAAACACTATTTCATATACGAATCATACAACTTTAGCAGAAGCTTTAGAAAAATGGCCGGTTCGCATTTTCCAACCGTTGCTTCCACGAATTTTTATGATTGTAAATGAAATCAACGAGAGATTTTGCCAAGACTTATGGACACAGTATCCAGGGGATTGGCGAAAAATTGAGGATATGGCAATTATTGCTCATGACCAAGTAAAGATGGCTCATTTGGCGATTGTCGGTTCATACAGTGTAAATGGAGTAGCCGCCATTCATACAGAAATTTTAAAACAAAGAGAAATGAACCAATTTTATCAAGTATTTCCTGAAAAGTTTAATAATAAGACCAATGGGATTACCCACAGACGTTGGCTGATCAAATCCAATCCGAAACTAACAAGTTTGATCAATGAGGGAATTGGGACGAAGTGGGTCAATCACCCAGAGCATTTAAAAGAGCTTCAATTTTTCCAGCAAGATTCTGCTTTTCTAGAGCAGTTGTATGAGATCAAGCAGGATAATAAGAAATCACTTGCAGAAAAAATTAAAGCAAAGACAGGTATAGTCGTTGATCCTCTTTCTATATTTGATGTTCAAGTAAAGAGATTGCACGCTTATAAACGACAGCTCTTAAATGTTCTTCATATTATGTACTTGTATAATCGCTTGAAAGAGGATTCGAGCTTTCAGATGTATCCAAGAACGTTCTTGTTTGGAGCGAAAGCATCACCTGGTTATTACTATGCAAAGAAAATTATTAAGCTCATCAATACCATTGCAGAAAAAATAAATAATGATAAAACGGTATCTGACAAGTTGAAAGTAGTATTTCTTGAAAACTACCGTGTATCATTAGCTGAAGAAATCTTTCCTGCATCTGATGTGAGTGAGCAAATTTCGACTGCTAGTAAAGAAGCCTCGGGAACAGGTAATATGAAGTTCATGATGAATGGTGCACTTACCTTAGGTACACTTGATGGAGCTAACATTGAAATCAAGGAACATGTAGGCGATGACAATATATTTATTTTTGGATTAACAGCGGAAGAAGTTATGAATTATTACCAGTATGGCGGCTATACGTCAGTCGACTATTATCACCATGATAAACGTATTCGCCAAGTGGTGGATCAGTTAACGAACGGATATTTTGGCGATCTTGATAATGAGTTTGAGCCGATCCATGATTCGTTATTAATGGAGAATGACCAGTATTTTGTTTTACGTGATTTCTCATCTTATATAGAAGCCCAAAGAGAAGTAGGGAAGGCTTATGCTGATCAAAATAGGTGGTTAAAGATGAGTTTAGCCAATATAGCGAATTCAGGTTTTTTCTCTAGTGACCGAACCATACAGCAGTATGCGGATGACATTTGGAATATTTCTTCTGTAAAAGGTAAAGTTAGGTAAATAACAAAGAGGAGACCATTTTTATAGGGTCTCCTCTTTTGTTTAATTGTTTAAGAAATGTCCTAAAAATAGTCCGATTGATAACAAAAATCCAAATATCGTATTTGTTTGGGCAGTCGCTATCATGGCTGGAACCATTTGAATCGGTTTTGTTTTTCCGATGAATCCTTTGATCGCTTTGATTGCTTTTGGTGAGCTTAGCAACACGATCGCTAACCAAGCAGAAGCATAGTCTAAACCAATCAGAGTAAATACCCAAGCATAAGAGACAAGGAACATTCCTGCTAAAAGAAAGATTGCTCTTTTTTGACCAAGTAGGATCGCTAATGTTTTTCTTCCATTTTCTTTGTCACCATCATGGTCACGTATATTATTGGCAAGTAGAATGGCACCTACAGTTATGACGATAGGTACAGATATTAATACACTTATCATAGTAACAAAACCTGTTTGAATGTAAAAGGCAATCAGTATGATGAGCATTCCCATAAAGAAACCGGCAAAGATTTCTCCAAAAGGAGTGTACGCGATCGGAATAGGTCCTCCCGTGTATAGATAACCTACTGTCATTGAAACTAGACCAATCGCAGCAAGCCACCAGCTAGAATTCATACAAATATATACTCCTAACAGCATGGAAATACCATAAAGACTAAGAGCTATTTTCATAACGGTCGCAGGTTGAATTCCTTCGCGAACAATGGCTCCACCTATACCGACAGAGTGCTCGTTATCAAGACCACGTTTGAAATCATAATATTCATTAAACATATTTGTTGCCGCTTGTATAAGTAAGCAAGCGATAAGCATGGCGATAAATAAACCAAGGTCAATAGATGTTAATGGTAAGGCTAATGCGGTTCCTAATAATACAGGAACAAAGGCAGCTGTTAACGTGTGTGGTCGTGTAAGTTGCCACCAGACTCTCCAATTTTTCCCCTTAAAAGTAGGCGAAGGACCCGTTTGCATTTGTGGTTGCATCGTACCTCTCCCCATTTCTATATTTATTTGTCAAAACTATATAAGTTTAAAATAATTTATATCCAAATTCAAGTGTAGGAAAAACGAAGGAGTGTGTCAATTAAATTTTCCTCCTAATGAAGGAGACCATTTCCATATTTTCTACAATAATTTTTTGTGCAGGAATGACAATTATGGGCATAATATCTCAAAATAGATTGAAATAGCGTATAATAAGGAAAGATATAGGTTTTCGAAGGTTCCTTTTGTTGACATGATCTTGGATTGAGGTGTATCTTAAAATAAGTTTATAACGTTATTTAACAGGAGTTGTACGAATTTGGTTACCATTCAGAATACGGAGCTTAAAGAAGGGATCATTGAAGCAATTGAGAAAGCACGCAAGCTTTCAATGCCCGTATTAGTTAGCGAAGTCCAAAGGATTCATCCGGTTCAGCCTCTGTCTGTATTTGCAGCTGGAAGAGACCAATTTGTTGGCGAGCGCTTTTTTTGGAAAGATCCCTCTGATGAAGTAGTTATGATTGGCATTGGAATATGTAAAGAAATACAATCGGATCAGGCTTCTGGCCGCTTTTTTCATGTGGAGAAGCAATGGCAAGAGCTTATGAGTCATAGCATCATGCTAATGGAAGAGAAACCAACTGCTACTGGACCCATTATGTTGGGTGGATTTTCCTTTGATCCATTGAAAGAGAAAACCGATCTTTGGGCACAGTTTCCACATTCCCTTTTTCATATACCAAAGTACCTAGTTAGTGTAATTAAAGGAGAATACTATTTAACGACTAACCTTCTTTGTTCGGCTGAAGATGATGATTCAATGTATGAGCTAGCTGAACAAGAGAGAAAATCGTTATTTAATGGAATAGAAAAGCAAGAATTGCCACAGTTGACCAACTTATCACAGGTAAATGAAGTTTATCCTGAAAATTGGAAGAAACGTGTGAGCGAGGTCGTAGAATTACTAAAGGCAGGAACCATGAAAAAGGTTGTTCTTGCTAGAGAGCTCAGACTTCAATTCGAAGAGCAAATTCCAGTAGAGCCTGTGATTATGAATCTTTTAGAGGAACAGAGAGACAGTTTTATTTTTGCCTTTGAGTCTAGAGGGGACTGTTTTATTGGAGCATCACCAGAAAGATTAGTTAAAAAGGTAAAAAACAATGTGTACTCCACCTGTTTGGCCGGTTCCATAGCCAGAGGGAAGACTATAAAAGAAGACGAGTTACTAGGTAATGAACTTCTATGTGATGAAAAGAATTTGAATGAACATCAATTTGTTGTTGAGATGATTAAGGAAGCGATGGAAAAGGTATGTCATGAGGTTCGAATTCCGTCTCACCCACAGTTGTTGAAAAATAAGCATATTCAGCACTTATACACACCAGTGGTTGGAATAGCTGATGAGGAAAGTTCGTTACTTCAGCTTGTGAACCTGCTTCATCCCACGCCTGCTTTAGGTGGGGTTCCAAGAAAAGAAGCAATAGAGAGCATCCGGTTAATGGAAGACTTAGATAGAGGAATGTATGCGGCACCGATCGGTTGGATTGATTTTGAAGGTAATGGAGAATTTGCGGTTGCGATACGTTCAGGATTGTTACAAGGAAACGAGGCTTCTTTATTTGCCGGTTGTGGAATCGTTAAGGATTCGAATGTAGACAGTGAGTATCAAGAGACGAATATCAAGTTTCGTCCTATGCTTTCTGCCTTAAGGGGGAAAGAGTAATGAATCACCAACAAGCATTAACGAAATACATTGCTTCTTTTGTAGCAGAATTAATACATGCAGGAGTGAAGGACGTTGTTGTTAGCCCAGGGTCAAGGTCCACTCCTATTGCGATGATTATGGCTGAACACCCTGATCTTCGTCTGCATATTCATGTAGATGAAAGATCAGCAGCCTTTTTTGCGTTGGGAATGGCCAAGGCTTCCCGAAATCCGACCGTCTTGCTTTGTACTTCGGGAACAGCAGCAGCGAACTATTTCCCTGCAATAGCTGAAGCGAATTTATCAAGGGTACCTCTTCTAGTTATCACAGCGGATCGACCACATGAGCTTCGTGATGTTGGTGCACCACAAGCAATGGATCAGGTGAATTTATACGGGAAGCATGTAAAATGGTTTATCGAAATGTCTCATCCGGAGGGCTCCAAAGAGATGCTTCGTTATGCGCGCACTGTTGCAGGTCGTGCTGTTGCAACCGCTTTATCTTCTCCAGCTGGTCCCGTGCATTTGAATTTTCCACTTCGTGAACCACTTGTGCCTGATTTAACAAGTGAAAATATATTTATCATGCCAGAAAGAGAAAAGGGATATGTTCACATTGAACAAGGTCGTCTGGCCCTGAATGAAAATCAATTAAGATCCATTGCGAACGAGTTGAATGAACATAAAAATGGATTGATTGTTTGTGGTGAAATCGATCATCCCACCTTTGCTAATGCCATTACTATGCTAGCTGCAAAGTTACAGTATCCGATTATTGCGGATCCCTTATCGCAGTTACGAAGTGGAAACCACGAGTTTGTACATATAATAGAAAGCTATGATACATTTTTAAGAAATGACGATGCCGTAAGTCATTTAGCACCAGATGTAATTATTCGATTTGGGGCGATGCCTATTTCAAAAGCATTTTCATTATTTATGAAAAAGAATGAGCAAGTCCCTCAATTTGTGGTTGATGGTGGGGAAGGTTGGAGAGACCCATCCTTATTAACCACAAACATGGTTTATTGTGATGAAGTCGAATTTTGTGAATCTCTTCTTCCTCTTTTAAAAGAAAATCAGGATACATTGTTTCTTGAAAAGTGGCAACAAATGAATGAGATAACAAAAGCAGCTTTGTTCCGTGTAAAGGAAAATGAATCCCTCAGTGAGAGTCGTTTATTTTATGAATTAGTAGAATTGCTGCCTGATGGAGCTACTTTGTTTGTTGGGAATTCCATGCCAATCCGTGATGTGGATACTTTTTTCTTTAATAATCAAAAGTCGATCAGAATCATGGCAAATCGCGGTGCAAATGGTATTGATGGAGTGATTTCATCTGCTCTTGGTGCTGGGACGGTTCACAAGCCTATGTATTTAGTACTTGGAGATTTAACTTTTTTCCATGATTTAAACGGTCTCATTGCTTCTAAGTTATATCATATTGACCTAAGTGTTATTGTGCTAAATAACAATGGTGGTGGGATTTTTAGTTTCCTTCCTCAGGCAAGTCATCCGCAGCATTTTGAACGTCTATTTGGTACTCCGTTAGACCTTGATTTTGAACCAGCTGTCTCCATGTACGGCGGGACTTTTAGCCGAGTTTCTACTTGGATGGAGCTTACTTCCTCTTTTGAGCAAACTTTGGCGAAAGAAGGATTATCGGTTATTGAAGTTCCGACAAAAAGAGATGAAAACCTACAAGAACATCGAAATTTGTGGGATTATGTTTCCCGGGAAATTAGTCGGAATTTGCGTGGCGAAAGCTGATGAAAATTGAGGTGCATGGGGTAGAATATCATGTCGAAGTATCAGGAGAGGGTTTTCCGATTGTTCTACTTCATGGATTTACCGGTGATATTTCTACATGGTCGGATTGTGAAGAGCTGTTAAAGAAAAACTCGAGAATCATCAAAGTTGATCTTGTCGGACATGGAAAATCGTCATCCCCAGATTCGATTGAACGGTATGAAATGAAGTCGGTGGTGGAGGATTTACGTTCTATTTTTCAAAATTTAAACATAGAGCAAGCAGATGTGGTTGGATACTCAATGGGAGGTCGAGTGGCGCTTGCATTTGCATTGATGAATCCGACCTTAGTACGTAACCTTGTTCTCGAAAGTGCTTCTCCAGGACTTGTAACGGAGGAAGATAGAAGGAGTAGAAGAGAACAGGATGAACAGTTAGCCAATAAAATTCAGAAAAATGGATTAGATTGGTTCGTCGAATATTGGAGCAATATTCCGTTATTCGAAAGTCAAAAAAAATTACCAGTACTCATTCGCCAACGAATAAAAGAGCAAAGAAAGCAAAACTCTATTAAGGGATTGGCAAATAGCTTGATTGGAATGGGAACGGGGTCACAACCAAGCTATTGGGAAAGACTAAATGAGTACCCCGGTAAAGTCTTATTGCTTACGGGTTCCATGGATCAGAAATTTGTCAACATTGCTGAAAAGATGACAAAATATCTAAAAAAAAGTCAGTGGGTAAATATTGATGGATGTGGACATGCAATACATGTGGAACAACCTGAAAAATTTGGTACAATAGTAAGTGGGTTTTTGTCGAATAAATCCGATTCTTAATTAAGGGAGGAAAACACATTGACAGCTGAGTGGGTATCTCAAAGAAATTACGAAGATATTCTGTATGAAACATATAACGGTATTGCTAAGATTACCATCAATCGTCCAGAAGTGCGAAATGCATTTCGTCCTAAGACGGTCATGGAATTAATTGATGCGTTTGCTTATGCACGTGACGACCGTAATGTAGGTGTAATCGTCTTAACAGGAGCTGGAGACCAAGCATTCTGTTCAGGAGGAGATCAAAAAGTACGTGGACATGGTGGATACGTTGGAGAAGACGAAATCCCTCGTTTAAATGTTCTTGATCTTCAACGCTTAATTCGTGTAATTCCTAAGCCTGTTGTTGCGATGGTAAAAGGATATGCAATTGGTGGAGGACATGTTTTACATATCGTATGTGATTTAACCATTGCGGCTGATAATGCGATCTTCGGACAAACGGGTCCTAAAGTGGGTAGCTTTGATGCTGGATATGGTTCAGGTTATTTAGCAAGAATCGTGGGACATAAAAAAGCACGAGAAATTTGGTATTTATGCCGTCAATACAATGCGCAAGAAGCACTTGATATGGGGCTAGTAAATACAGTTGTTCCTCTTGAGCAAGTGGAGGAAGAAACAATTAAATGGTGTGAGGAAATGCTAGAAAAGAGCCCAACTGCTCTTCGTTTCTTAAAAGCAGCATTTAATGCAGATACAGATGGACTAGCTGGAATTCAACAGTTTGCTGGAGATGCTACTCTCCTTTATTACACAACGGATGAAGCAAAGGAAGGGCGCGATGCGTTTAAAGAAAAACGCAAGCCAGACTTTGGTCAATTCCCACGTTTCCCTTGATAGGTTAGTAAAGAGCTTGGCCCAAAATGGCCAAGCTTTTTTGTATGAAACCTCTAACATTGAAAATGAAAGGTCAATTTGATAACTTAGTTAGGAAGAGGGTGAAAAAATTGTCAATAGAAGTCATGCCGAATTTTCTTAAAAAGAGAGCATTTTTGACACCTAGTCGAACGGCGTTGATATTTGAAGATAAACGCTACACATTTCAACAGCTATATGTGGAATGTGTCGATGTAGCAGGTCGAATGCACACATATGGAATGAGACAGGATCAATACGTTGCACTGTTATTATCGAATCATTCCGAAAGTGTCGTTATATTGTTGTCATTACAGCTACTTGGTATAAAAGCAGTTTTGCTTAACACAAGACTAACTCGAGAAGAACTGAATTATCAGTTGAAGGACTCAAATTCAGCTTTTTTAATTACGGAAGCATTGTTTAAAGAAAAAGCGGAACAATTAGATGTACATATCGTCTACAAACATGAGTTGTTTCAAACATCATATATTGAGCCACCTCTTGTGAATGAAGTAGCTTTAGAAGAGGTTTGCTCTCTCATGTACACTTCTGGAACGACGGGTTCTCCTAAAGGGGTTATGCAAACGTATGGAAACCATTGGTGGAGTGCAATTGGCTCAAGCTTAAATCTTGGATTGCAAGATGGTGATGGGTGGTTATGTGCAGTTCCTCTTTTTCATATTAGTGGCTATTCCATTTTAATGAGAAGTATGATTTATGGAATGAAGATGGTGTTGCACGAGAGCTTTGACGTGGAAAAAACGTTGCAAGATATAACGTCTGAGAAAGTCACAACGATGTCTGTTGTAAGTACGATGCTTTCACGATTATTAGATCACTTGGATAGCCAGTTACCAAGTCATTTTCGTTGTATGCTTTTAGGAGGAGGCCCAGCTTCACTTTCATTATTAGAAAGATGTGTGGAACTACAAGTTCCAGTTTATCAAACGTATGGAATGACAGAAACGGCCTCTCAATTTGTAACTTTATCTCCTGAATATAGCTTGAGCAAATTAGGTTCAGCAGGAAAAGCACTTTTTCCATCACAATTAAAAATTGTTGATTCTTATGGTTTGGAACAGCAACCGTTAGAGTCAGGAGAAATCTATGTAAAAGGTCCGAATGTCACGAAAGGGTATTTGAATAAAGAGAGTTCGCACCTAAAAGATGGATGGTTTGCAACTGGGGACATAGGATATGTTGATGATGAAGGTTTCTTATACGTGCAGGATCGCCGTTCTGACTTGATTATCTCTGGTGGAGAAAATATTTATCCAGCGGAAATTGAAGGTGTTTTGCAAGGTCATGTGGCTATTCAAGAAGCGGGGGTTATCGGTGTGGAAGATCAGGAATGGGGACAGGTACCGGTAGCCTTTGTTGTTGTTAGGGATCCATTGATAACAGAAGAAGAGATCATACAATATTCCTCAACCAAATTAGCCAAATACAAGGTTCCTAAAAGGGTCAGCATAGTTGACGAACTACCAAGAAGTGCGTCTAATAAGCTTTTAAGAAGAAGTCTGAAGGAATGGGTAAAAGGCGGAGCATCTAATGAGAATTGAGAAAATTAAGCTATCGGTTGTCTCCATGAAATTAAAGACTCCGTTTATCACTCATTTAGGTACGGTGCATGAACGGGAAGGGATTGTCATTGAGGTAATGAATCGGGACGGAGTGTTTGGGTTTGGAGAGGTAGTAGCCTTTTCCTCTCCCTGGTATACGGAAGAGACCGTCCAAACCTCCTTACATATGCTAAAAGAATTTTTTATCCCGATGATCTTCCAGCATCACATTGAGCACCCGAGTGAGGTTTCTCCGGTTTTTAACCAATTTCGGAGAAACTTTATGGCCAAAGCAGGTCTTGAGATGGCGATATGGGACCTATATGCAAAGGAAAGAGAACAGTCATTATCAAGCCTGCTCGGAGGGACTCGAAGTGCCATTCCATCAGGAGTAGTGGTGGGGGCTAAGTCGATGAAAGAGACGCTTTTGCAAATTGAAAGAAATCTTGAGAATGGCTACAAGCGGGTGAAGGTGAAAATCTCTCCACAAAATGATTATGAGTATATTCAATCAATCAGGACACATTTTCCTCATGTTGAATTAATGGCCGATGCAAATTCTGCCTATATATTAAAGGATACTCATCGATTAAAAGCACTTGATGAGTTTGGATTGCTAATGATCGAACAACCACTAGGATACGATGATATTGTCGAGCATGCAAAGCTACAATCTGTGCTACAAACACCGATTTGTTTAGATGAGAGTATTGTCACTTTGGACGATGCTAAGAAAGCAATAGAGCTAGGAAGCTGCCGGGTAATAAATATAAAAGCTGGCAGAGTAGGCGGGATTCAAACGGTAAAGGACATTCATGATTTTTGTTTGGAAAAAGGAGTACCCGTCTGGTGTGGTGGAATGCTGGAATTTGGTATCTCCAGAGCACACAATATCGCTATTGCATCTCAGCCTAACTTCACGATTGCTGGAGATATTTCTGCCAGTAGCCGATACTGGGAGGAGGATATTACAACTCCTGAAGTGATGGTCCATAATGGAATGATTGATGTTCCAAGTGGCCCTGGTATAGGATATGAGATAAATCGTGAGAGGTTGAAAGACGTAACGATCTTTGAGGAAAGCTTTACGAAACAATGATTAGAAAAAAATCGTGCCCTCATTTGGTCTCACACCAAATATCGGGCACGTTTTTTTATGTCTTCGTTTCTTCTGGTGGTTGTTTTTGCTGTAGATATCTTTTGTCATTCATAAATAATGTCCAGAAATAAAAGAACCCTGGAAAAAGAATAGCAAAACCGGCTATATAGGTTGCGAAAATAGCTCGGAACGAATTCGGATCTGTGAATGCGTTTTGAATGGTCACCTCTGGGTAAACAATGTAAGGCAAATGTGCTTGTCCGTAGACAAGACTGGCAAGTAAGTATTGAATCGTTATGGCAATAACAGTAAGGCGAGGCATTCCCTTTGGTCCCCCAGTGACAGAAGGTAAAAACAATCCAAGCCCTCCAATGACAAAAAACACAACCGATGTAATTAAAAACGCCAGATTATCCATCATTTTTTCGTAAAGCCAAGGTGCTTCTATTCGGAGCGTAAACATAATGAGAACCGCCATTGCCAGAGAGATAGGACCTAGAATAATGGCATCTCTTCGATATACAGCATAGGCCTCATATTCTTCCGCTGTTTTTGAATAGTCTGCAAGCAATAAGGATGATAAAAACAAAGTGGAACTTATTGCAAATCCAATAAACGCGTATTCATTGGCGCTGGTAAAAAGTTTCATAAGATCAAGGGTTTGGCGGCCATCAGAAAAGTCGATATAGTTGCCATGTGTAATTGGAAGTACGCTGATGAGTAATCCAGGAATGAGTATACCTGTAATTCCAGAGATATATGTTAGTGGTTTTCGATATTCAGATGCAATATTTGAGAAAACGAGAAACGCACTTCGTAAGGCAAGCAAAAGCAAAATCATACTGCCTGGAATAAGCAATACGGTTCCAAGCGTATACGCTGCGGATGGAAATAAACTGTACACAGCAACAACAAGAGCAACAATAAATGTGTTGGTTACTTCCCATGTGGGGGACAAATATCGGTTAGCGATGTTAGTAGCCTTAGTCTGCGTTCTATTGAAGTAAATCATAGACCAGAATCCGGCACCAAAGTCCATGGTTGCCATAACAGCATAGATGAATACAAATCCCCATAACACAGTGATGGCTAGTAATGCATCTGTCATCTATTTTCACTCCTCCATTTCAAGTGGTGCCTCGTTACGTATTGGACCCATATAGTGGTACACCTTTTTGTTCGGCTCGATGTAAATCATCCTCAACGGTGTTCTTTCTAAAATAATAGAGAAGGACAAAGACCACTGAAACTCCTAGAATGACGTATACAGCTGCAAATGCTAGAAATAATACACCTAAATTTGTTGCTGTTGTCGCTGAATCGGCCGTTGACAAGACGCGGTAAATCGTCCAAGGTTGTCTTCCTGTACAAGCAAAAATCCATCCAAATTCAATCGCAAGTACTGCTAAAGGACCAGAGGCAATAAAAGTCGAAAGAATCCAACGAGGATATTTTTCTTTTTTCAAAAATTTCATCCATAGTAAAGCGAGTAGAGGTAATAAAATTAGTAAAGATCCTATGCCTACCATTCCATTGAAAAGGGTGTGAACAAATAGCGGTGGCCATTCTTCTTCTGGCCATTCTTTCAGTCCCTTAACGACGGTATCAAAGCTATTTCCCGCTAAAAAGCTTAGGGCCCAAGGAATGTGAATCGCGTACTTAACCTCTTCGGTTTCACGGTCAGTAAATCCTCCGATAACGAGAGGGGCATGTGATTGAGTTTCAAATAATCCTTCTGCGGCTGCCAATTTTTCAGGTTGGTACTCATGTAAATATTGAGCGGATTCATGGCCGTTTATGGCGGTTAATAGAGAAAATATTCCTCCAACAATGAGACTCAGTGTTAATGCTTTTTTGTGAAAATGGTAGATGCGTGTATTAAATTCAGTTCTCCATAGTTTATAGGCTGATACGGACGCAATCACAAATGCACCTGTTGTATAAGCAGATAACGCCACATGTCCCGCTGTGACAATAAAGCTCGGGTTAAAAAATGCTGCCCACGGATCAACATCGGTTATCATCCCGTTTTCGATTCTAAATCCTGTGGGTGTCCCTTCCCAGGCGTGAACATTCGTTATGAGAACAGCAGATGCTAAAGCACCAATTGCCACAAGTACGAGGCTTGTGATTCGAGCCCAAGGAGGAATACGCTCAGCAGCATATACATAAATGGACATAAATAGTGCTTCAATAAAGAAAGCATATATTTCAATTTGGAAGGGAAGGGCCATAACGACACCGATCACTTCCATAAAACCTGGCCATAATAGAGATAGTTGAACTCCAGCGATTGTACCTGTTGGAATCCCGACACCAAGTAGTACGGCAAAGGCTTTTGTCCAGCGCTTAGCCATAACTACATACTCTTGGTCTTTCGTTTTTTGATACATAAGCTCAGCCGTAAGCATCATAAAAGGCAAGCCTACCCCGATCGTTGCAAAAATAATATGAAAACCCATAGTAGTTCCGAATAACGAGCGTGCAATTAGTAAATCATCCATTACGATCTCCCTTTCAATATACTCACCACTTTATTCTTTTCTAATAAAAAATAAATATGTAATCTTTTCCTATTTTCACTAGAAATAAGGCGATATAGTGACAGATAATGGATCTGAAAACAGTGAAACCCCCTCGAATACCGAGGGGGTGAATTATACTATTTGTTTAAAGCGGTTTGTAATGCTTCCAAATTATCTTTCATAATGGTAAAGTACGTGCGTTCATCTTTTACATCTGCATCCGTTAAGGTTGATAGATTATGGAGGGTTAATGGTTCTGCACCAATTTCCTTTTGAACAATTTCAGTTAGCTTTGAGCTTACATTTTGTTCGAAGAAAATATAATGTAGATCATGTTCCTCGGCTTCAGCGATAATCGTTTCAAGCTCTTTTTGAGTAGCCTCATTTGTTGAAGCCAAGCCCGACACGCTGATTTGCTCAAGTCCGTAACGCTCTGACCAGTAACCAAATGCGGCGTGAGATACTAAAAATTCCTTGTGTTTTGCTGTGCTTGTTACTTCAGTAAAGTCTTCATTTAATTGCTGTAATTCTTTTTCTAGTGCTGCGAAGTTTTCTTCGATTTGCTCTTTATTATTTGGTAACTTTTCAAGAAGTTGCTCTTTAATTTCTTCTGCTAGGCTAATAGAATAAATAGGGTCAAGCCATACATGTGGGTCTACATCACCATGATTATGTCCATCTTCTTCTTCGTGAGCATGTTCATCTTCCGCATGCTCTTCAAAGGTGATATGTTCAGCAGTTGCTACTAAAGTGACGTTTTCATTTTTTAGGGCTTGTTCTGCCTTTGAAACGAACCCTTCTAAACCTAGACCAATGTAGAAGAAAAGGTCAGAATCTGCAAGATCAATCATGTCTTTTTGAGATGGCTCAAATGAGTGTTCATCTGCACCATTAGGATAAATGGAGTTGACACTTACTAAATCTCCACCAATACGTTCTGTGAAATACTGTAGTGGATAAACGGTTGTATAGATTGATAGTTTATCGTTTTCTTGACTCGTTTCAGTTGTTTCTCCCTGACAACCTGCAAGAACTGTGGCAATGAGTAGCATTAAAATAAATACTGTATTTTTACGAAACATGCTTAATCTCCTCTCGATTATGGATAAAACGTAATAATTTCGATTTAAAGTATATAAAGATAGTTGTAATTTTGAATTTTAATAGATAATCCGAAACGGTTACGATTTACATTAGTTATATTACCTAAAAGTCGAGATTTATGCAACCAAAAAAATTGTCTTGTTTTGCAATTATCTTGTATTATAGTCATAAGTACAAATAAGGGGGTACCAGGATGAGATTGTTAGATGAAATTTTAGAGTATAATCAACAGTTTGTTGAAGAAAAACGGTATGAGGAATATACAACAACAAAATTCCCGAACAAACGACTGGTTATTTTAACTTGTATGGACACAAGATTATTAGAGCTGTTACCTAAAGCGATGAACGTCTCAAATGGGGATGTAAAACTCATAAAAAATGCTGGTGCACTTGTTACGCATCCGTTTGGAAGTATTATGAGAAGTTTACTTGTAGCTGTGTATCAGTTGCAGGCAGATGAGGTTCTGGTCATTGGTCATTATGATTGTGGAATGAGTGGAATGAAGGCTGATGTAGTCATCGAAAGCATGAAAGAGCGGGGAATTACTCAAGAGACGCTTGATATGCTTAACTACTCTGGCATTAACGTCTCCGAGTGGATGCATGGATTTGACAATGTGTCTGATAGCGTGAAGCACAGTGTGAACATGATTAAGAAACATCCTCTACTTCCAAAAGGAGTTCCTGTACATGGACTTGTCATTGACCCTGAAACAGGTAGATTAGACGCTGTTGAAAATGGGTATGAGGGCATCTAGTTCTTTCTTTCCTTTTTTTCGGGAACATAATCAAACCCACCTGGATGAAAAGGGTGACATTTTAATAAACGTTTAATGGTTAGGTAACCACCTTTAATCGGTCCAAATCTTTGAATGGCCTCTAATCCATAGTGTGAGCAAGTGGGGTAGAAGCGACAGCTTGGTGGCTTGAGCGGAGAAAGGGCAATTTGATAGAAACGGATAAAGGCAATCATCGCCTTTTTTAGCATGTAAATCTCTCACTTTCCTCTTCCTATATACGAACAACATAACATAAATAGGATAATTAGTCTAAAAAATGGCATGTGGTTAAGTAGAGATAATGCGTAATAATTGTTGTATACTGAAAAGAGAAATTGAATGGGATAGGAGTGGAACAAATGCCTTCTGTAGAAAGCTTTGAACTAGATCATAATGCAGTGAAAGCCCCTTATGTAAGACATTGTGGAGTACATAAAGTGGGTAGTGATGGAGTTGTTAATAAATTTGATATTCGATTCTGTCAACCAAATAAGCAAGCAATGAAGCCAGATGTTATTCATACATTGGAACACTTATTAGCATTTAACCTACGTGAGCATGCTGAGAAATATAGCCATTTTGATATTATTGATATTTCTCCAATGGGATGTCAAACAGGTTATTACCTAGTCGTGAGTGGAGAGCCTTCGGTGGAAGAAATTATTGATCTACTCGAGGATACGATGAAATCAGCCGTGGAAATCGTTGAGATTCCTGCAGCTAATGAAACACAATGTGGTCAAGCGAAGCTTCACGATCTTGAGGGAGCTAAACGATTAATGCGTTTTTGGCTTGAACAATCAAAAGAAAATTTGAAACAGGTATTTGCCTAAAAAATAGAGCCGAGCATTTTTGCTCGGCTATTTTTTATAGAATTGGTGACAATAGCCTTGATATTGATTCTTTTAGACGAATCTTCACTGGTCTTTTTATATAATTCTCAAGAGTTAATTCCGTTGAAGCCTTCATATCCTCAGAAAATTGTTCCATTAGTATGTTAGAAAATCCTTTATGATAGATGAATGCGTTCACTTCAAAATTAAGGCGGAAGCTTCGTACATCGATATTTGCTGTCCCAACAGATGCAATTTCATGATCTACGACAATGGATTTTGAATGGATAAACCCTTTTTCATAAATATAAATTTTTGCCCCAGCTTTCAGCATTTCTCCAACATAAAAATAAGTAGCCCAATAGACAAACATATGGTCTGGCTTATTGGGGATCATAATTTTTACATCGACTCCACATAAACAAGCGATTCTTAATGCATCTAAAAGACTAGAGTCCGGAATAAAGTATGGGGTCTGAATAAAAATAGTTTCTTTTGCTAAAGAAATCATTTTTATATAGCCATTTTTAATTTGTTCCCACTCTGAGTCAGGTCCGCTTGTTACAATCTGTAGGCCAACATCTCCACTGCTAATTGGATGTTGGAAGTAACGAGGGGAATAGTTAATATCATACCGATAGGAAGCTTGGTTCCAATCGAGAATAAACCTAGTTTGTATAGGGTGTACTGCTTCACCAACAATCCGAATATGTGTGTCACGCCAGTATCCGAACCGTTTATTTAATCCTAAATACTCATCTCCTACATTAAATCCGCCTACATAACCGATTTTTCCATCAATGATAGCGAGTTTACGATGATTACGATAATTTAATCGCAAATTAATTAAAGGAAGCTTTGAAGGGAAGAAGGCTTCAACCTCTCCGCCAGCTTGGCGCAGCTCCTTGAAAAATGATTTTCTTAATGATCGGGAGCCTAGCTCATCGTAAAGAACCCGAACCTTTACTCCAGTACGTGCCTTTTGTGATAACACTTTCATTAATCTTCTGCCGAGTTCGTCGTTTTTGATGATATAGTATTGCAGATGGATATGGTCTTTAGCATTCTCTATATCATGAAAGAGTGAGTGAAATTTTTCTTTGCCATCAGTGAAAATTTGAATGTCGTTATGTTGAGAAAACGTGGCAGCATTATTAATTAAATGCATATGAATAAGGTCACGACTTTTTTCTTCGGTTGAATTTTGGAAAGGAAAACTTCTTTGGTTCAATTGTGTGATTTGCTCTTTGATTAAAGACTCTATTCCTACTTTGTCACGATCTTCCCAATAAAACATTTTCTTTCTGCTTAAATTTTGTCCAAAAAGTAAATACATGATAAAGCCGAGTACAGGAATGAAAAATAGTACTAAAATCCAGGCCCAGGTGGCACTAGGATCTCTTCTTTCTAAAAAAATGACAATGATAGCAAGTAAAATGTTGAGGAAGAAAATAATTCCAACAAAAATAGAAAGTATATTCACTAAGATACCCTCACTCTTCTTTTTTTTGATCGCTTTCTGTATGTATATTTGGGTTATCCTCAAGTGAATCAACGGTATGTTTATATGAATAGGCCTTTGAAGTTGTGACAACCGATAAAAGTAAGACAATACCTACAATGATGAGACAAATAATTAGAACAGTTATCATATTATTCCTCCTTTCTCCCATTCTATTTTAGCATGTGTGATTAAGAACTTTAATTATTTGTCACTTGGTCAAACGTTTTTTCTTGTCCATTATGGGTAATATAACAATGGGAGTAACACCATGGATAAGAAATTTAGGAGGAGAGCATATGGATAATAAACTACATGATGTGTTGAACAGCCAAATCTCTAACTGGAGCGTGTTATTTGTAAAGCTACATAATTTTCATTGGTATATTAAAGGGAAAGACTTTTTTACACTGCATACAAAATTTGAGGAGTTTTATAACGAAGCAGCTATTCATATTGACGAATTAGCCGAAAGACTCCTATCCATAGGAGGAGAGCCCATTGCTACAATGAAGGAATACTTAGAGAAATCAAGTATCAAAGAGTCTACAGGTAGTGAAACAGCGGTTGAAATGGTTCAAAGCCTCTCAACTGATTTTTCATTGTTAATCGAAGAACTAAAAAGTGGAATGTCTTTAGCGGAAGAGATGAACGATGAGGCAACAGGTGACATGTTCCTAGCGATTCATTCCACACTCGAAAAACATGTGTGGATGTTAAAAGCGTATTTAGGTGAATCAGTATAATTGTAAAAACATCTTGAACAGAAACGGGTTCAGATACCTATCACTTTTTATATAAATACGTTTGAAAATCTCTTATATTTGTTATACCTTTTGTCCTGCAAAATGCAGGGCTTTTTGTTGTGTAGGAATATTACAAAGTGCCACCTAATGTATCATGCATTTTATTGCCAAGATACTGTTATAAAACTAATGTTGATTTCACTGAGTTTGAAAATAACTGGATAAATTCCGACTAAATTGGGAAATACCCATATTTCCTTAAGAATAAGAGGAGTTTTTCCGCTTATGTGATCCAAATCTTTAAAATTCGGCTTATTTAGAGCAGTTAACCGGAATTCCTCCGCTTATTTCTGCTTCTTAAGCTTCCTCTAAATACATTAGCCGGAAATTCTCCGCCTATTCATTCTCTTACCTATTCGAAAACATCAATGAATAATTACAGAGCCAAAGTCTGTAACCTTACATTTTGATAACAGACCAGTTGCTTGAACAGGGTTGTTTTTTTTTTGTTCATAAATTATTAAAATTTTTCTATTCTCTGAATCGACATTTTTTTCAGAATTGTGATATTATTTATCGTATCATGTCACAAAACATAACATAGATGTTCGGTTGAGAGGAGAATGAGTAGATGGTCAGTACTCAAGAGAAAAATTTAAATGTATCCGTGCTGATGAATGAATTAAAGCAAGAAAATAGTAAGATGGAAGGTGTTATGCAAAATATTAAAGACATTTCCATGAAATCCAATATATTAGCATTAAATTCAGGAATTGAGGCAGCAAGAGCGGGAGAAGCAGGACGAGCATTTTCAGTTGTTGCCAAGGAGATTAAAAAGTTTGCTCAAGATTGCTTAGATTCTAGCAAAGCAAGTGAGAGTATTATTAAAAGTATACAAACAAAGGCAAATAATATTATTGCATTAAGAACGGTAGATATTGCCTTTGATACGATTGATAAAATTGATCGGAATTTATTTGAAAGAAATTGTGATGTTCAGGCATGGGCAACCTTTGATGCCATTAAGGAATGTTTAATTCAGCCTACTCCTGCTTCCAAAAAGACAGCTGAAGCATTCATGAAAAATATTTATAAGATTTATGAAGTGTATTTTGATTTATTCGTTGTTGATTTATCGGGAGAAATTCTGGTTGCCGCGCAAAATCAGAGTCAAGTTGGGCGAAATATGAGTGACCGGGAGTGGTTTCAAGAAACGGTAAAAACAAACGATGTGTACGTTACAGATATGTACTATTCTTCTGTTGTTGAAGGGCATACCATGGGGTATTCTAGTCCGGTTCGAAATGATGCAGGGGAAGTCATTGGGGTATTCACCACCCGATTTAACTGGGAGTACATTTATGACATTATTGACCGCGTTCAAACAGATGAAAAAAGTAAGCTTTATGCCATCAATTCAGAAGGTTATGTTATCGCTTCAAAGGACCGTACTGAAATTTTAAAAACCAAGCTCACTCATTTAAAAGCTGTCCAAAATATTCTATCCGGAAGAGAAACTCGAGGGTATACGATTGAGGATAATCAAATTTTCGCATACTCATTAACAGAAGGGTATAATGCCTATAAAGGTAAAGGTTGGTCAGTTATTGTTGCAGAGACTATATAGAGTAAAATAAAGGAAGCTGACTAGTTTTAGTCAGCTTCTGTATATGTGCTTTCGTTTCTTCTATGTACCGTTAGTGAAAGTTCCGTTGTTGGAAGTTTGGGATTTTCCGTTGGCCGTATTCTTCTTGAGCAAATTTCCCTTTCAATCCTTCAATGAGATAGACACCAACTAAATCGTACAATTCCTGCTTATCGAGATCCTTAATAATATTTAGCAAATCTTCTTGCGTTAACTCCTCTAAAAAGGCAAAAGCAAGCATATCAATATCTTCTTCATCACCTGTTAACTTGTGCCGATAAAACTCGTATATTTCATCTACAAGCTTCACGATTTTCACCTCCCTTATTTTTATTATAAAGGTATTGTTATCATTATACTTCAGCAATACCCGTAAATATGTAAACTATTCTTTAATTTTCTTCATGAAGGTGTTGGGAAAAAGAGAATAAATCATTTCCATGTGCTAATTATAATAAAAAAGGGAGTGTCGGTCATGGATAATGAGAGAAAGACATACTATATTTCGGTTAGCACAGGAGAAATCACACAAAGCAGAACGAGCTCTCCTTGGAATTTTAAAATTGAAGCCACAGATGATGAGATCATTCAGCTTCGTGAGTATTTTGATCAAAATCATGCAAATGACTGGGAAAACTTTTTCCGTGCACACGTTCCATATGTACAATATCATCATGATAGAGAAAATGATGCCTATGATTCAGTTACGGTTCAAGTGTATAAAATGATCTATAATCTCGGTGATGAAGAAGCTAAAAAACATATTGAGTCTATGGGTATTCTAAACAACAAACCGCTTACGTAATTCGAAAGCGGTTTGTCTGTTTTTGCATCTTTATTTCTTTGATACCTTATCAACTTCAATCCCTTCGACAGATATACAATTGGAAAAACAACTGGTTTCCGCTATGATGTAAATAACATAGAAGGATTAAGGGTGAAGGGTTCATGGAGATGTTTAGGGATCATTTGGGAGCACAAGTGTTGCTCTCGTTTGGAGAAAATAGGTTTGGTGCTATTGTCAAACATGTTCTTATTTTAAGTAAATATAAAAATGGGTGGATACTGACCAAACATAAAAAAAGAGGTCTTGAATTTCCTGGTGGGAAAGTGGAGCCCGGGGAAACATTAGTGGAAGCTGCAACCCGGGAAGTATTCGAAGAGACAGGCGGCGTGTTAAATAAGTTAATAAAAATTGGCCATTATGAAGTTCGTAATGGGGATGAGAGATTTATTAAAGCGATTTTTTACGGAGAGATTAAGGAACTGATAAGGAAAGATGACTTTCTAGAAACGGATGGCCCTGTGTTCATTGATGATCCACACCTAAGTGATCGATTGAGTGATGATTATAGTTTTATTATGAAGGATGCTGTGGTTGAAAAGAGTATGAATTACATACAAACGCATTTGCTGTAAAAAAGAGGCAAGGATGAACCATCGCCTCTTTAATTACTTTTAATCAATTTTCTTTCTAATAGCTCAACTAACTGGTACATGATGGTCGCGAAAACGGCAATAATCAGTAAGGAGAGTAGTACAAGGGTGAAATTAAATACCTGAAAGCCATAGATAATCATATACCCCAGTCCTTTAGACGAAACGAGGAATTCTCCAACGATGACCCCAACCCAAGAGAGTCCAACATTCACCTTAAGTGTTGAAATGATGGTAGGGAAACAAGCTGGAAGGATGGCCTCTTTGAAACATTGGGATCTGGTGGCACCGAATGTTTGTAGTACTTTAATATAATTGGGATCCACTTCTTTAAACGCTGTGTAAACGACAATGGTCGTAATGATGACCGAGATGATTGCACCCATCGCAATGATAGAAGTCATATTTGGACCAAGTGCAACGATTAATATTGGACCTAAGGCAACCTTGGGCATAGCATTTAAAATGACTAGATAGGGATCAAGTACCTTTGACAGGAAAGGTGACCACCAGAGAATGGCAGCAAGAATAGTTCCTAGAAGTGTTCCTAAAATAAAACCAAGAACGGTTTCTGATAACGTGTAACCTAAGTCTACGAAAATTGTACCATCTTGGATTTTTTTTATGAATAAATCCCATACTTTTGAAGGGGCACTAAAGATTAATGGGTCAATCCATTGTTTCTTGCTTGAAATCTCCCATCCTAAGAAAAATACAAAGAAGATAATAAATTGGTAGAAACGGACCCATCTTTTTTCATATGTGAGCTTTTTAATATAATTCTTATGAAGGAGCTCTACTGGCTGGTTATGATTCAAGTGATTCCAACTCCTTCCATATTTCTTGGAATAGCTGAGAATAAATTTCGTGATTTCTTGCTTGAAAAGGAGAGAGTTCTCTTAACTCCTTTGGAACCTCAAATGACTGGTAAATTTGGCCAGGACGAGCAGAAAATAAATAAATTCTGTCACTCATGGCGATAGCTTCTCCAATATCATGTGTGACAAGGATGGCTGTTTTTCCGAAGGATTTTAGTGTCTCAGACACAAGATCCTCTAGTCGAAGTTTTGTTTGATAGTCTAGAGCAGAAAATGGTTCATCTAGCATAAGTAACTTCGGTTCCGTTACTAAAGTCCTAACTAGTGCAACTCGTTGTCTCATTCCACCAGAGAGTTGTTTAGGATATTGTTTTTCATAGCCCTTTAATCCCATTTCTTCAAGAAGAGAAAAGGCATATTCCTTTTTAGCACTGTCTTCAATTCCAAAAATTTTTAAACCAAGCAATATATTTTCCTCAATGGTTTTCCAAGGAAATAAATAATCTTGCTGGAGCATATATCCGATTTTTTTTTTAGATTTGTTAACAGAACGATTCTCAAGCAGGATGGTACCCTCCGTTGGTTGAAATAATCCTGCTATGATTGAAAGTAGGGTTGTTTTTCCGCATCCACTTGGACCAAGGAAGGAGATGAATTCTCCTTCCTCAAGTTCAAGTGAAATGTCGGAGAGGGCTGTTGTAGCAGAGGTCTTAGTAAAATACGTGTGATGGATATGTTCTACCTTTAAAAAGCTCATAGTCGGCCACCTCGAAATTAATAAATTTTATTTCATTACCTCTTCGGCAATTTCGGTATTTACAAGCACACTGTGATCCACTCTTTTTGGTAACTCGCCAGCTTCATCCATAATATTTTGAAGGTTTTCCCATTCTTCTTCATCAAGCACTGGATTAGTTGCATAAGATCCCTGGCTCTTGTATCGGTCAACTACCGTCTCGATTAAGCTTAAGTCGGTATCCTCGAAGTAAGGAGAAATGGCTTCAGCGATATCCTTTGCAGAATTCTCTGCTACCCATTTTTGAGCTTTATAAATAGCTCTTGCGAATTTTTCAACGGTTTCTTTGTTTTCCGTCATATAGCTTTCTTTTGACATAAAGGTTGTATAAGGTACCATACCTGACTCTGTTCCAAACGAAGCGACAATATGACCTCTTCCTTCCTGTTCAAACACGCTCGCGGTTGGTTCGAAGAGCTGGACGAAGTCTCCAGTTCCAGAAGCAAAGGCACTTGAAATATTGGCAAAATCAATATTTTGGATCAGGTTCAGGTCGTTATGGGGATCGATATCATGCTGTTTTAGCACGTATTCCCCAACCATTTGTGGCATACCGCCTTTTCTTTGACCTAAAAAGGTCGATTCTTTCAGCATATCCCATGAAAAATCATCAATTTTTTCACGAGATACAAGGAAAGTACCATCTGTTTGTGTAAGTTGCGCAAAGTTGATGACAGGGTCATTTGCTTCTTGAGCATAAACGTAAATAGACGTTTCAGAGCCAACGAGAGCAACATCAATACTATTGGATAGCAGAGCAGTCATTGTCTTGTCTCCACCTGAGGTAGTGGTTAGCTCAATATCCAAACCTTCTTCTTCAAAAAAACCTTTTTCAATGGCAACATATTCAGGTGCGTAGAAAATGGAACGGGTCACTTCGCCAATTCGTACTTTCTGGACTTCTTCCTTGCTGCAGGCAGCAATCGGTATAATGAGAATAACGACTAGGACCATGGAAAAGAAAATCTTAAATGACTTTTTCATTTTATGGATAACCTCCTTAATAGATAACCTTTTTCAGTGAACGGTTTGTGCGCCTAACATATCGTATGAAGTCGAAAAAAATGTGTGAATGCCTGGATGAAAAACATCTGTAAAGGAGTGTGACAGTTGGATGTATTGTTTAGATATTGTGGATATGGAGCGGTTTCCTTCGCCTCATCCTTATGTGGAATTATCAATAGTCACGTATTATTCTGAGGGATATAAGGTGAAAGGGATGTTAGCGGAACCTAAAGGAGAGGAAGCGTTAGATGGCTTTTTATATTTAAGAGGAGGAATTAAAGGTGTAGGAAAGGTTAGACCTTCAAGATTGGTGCAATTTGCTTGTGAAGGGTTTATTGTGTTTGCACCGTTTTACCGGGGAAATCAAGGAGGAGAAGGAAATGAAGATTTCGGTGGAGATGATCGAGAAGATGCATTTGCAGGGTATCGAATCCTACAACAACACTCAAGAGTGAAAAGGGTACATGTATTTGGATTTTCTCGTGGCGGAGTGATGGCATTATTAACTGCCATCAAGTTTCCTGATACGGCCTCTCTCGTTACCTGGGGTGGTGTAAGTGATATGAATCTTACATATATAGAAAGAGAAGATTTAAGAAGGATGATGAAGAGAGTCATTGGTGGTACACCGACGAAATATCCAGAAAGATATAAATTTCGGACTCCGTTGTATGAGATTGAACGATTACACTGTCCCACTTTAATCATCCATGGATCAAAGGATCAAAATGTAAGTGTGGATCATGCCAGACGATTGGAAGAGAGGTTAAAGGATAGGGGTCATCCAGTGGAGAGCTGGTATTTTGAGGAGTTGACACATTATTTTCCTCCAAATATTAACCGAAAAGTCGTTACAGACTTAACTCAATGGATGAAAAAACAGTCATAATAATGATAATATATAGGAAAAGGAGTGGAGAATTATGGGTATGCCATTAGAGCTTAATACAATGATTGTTACTAAGGGTAGAGAAAAGCGAGTGGAGGAAAACTTGTTTACACTAACCAAAGAAGGATACCGCTTATATCCAATAGACATTCCTCTTGAGGTAAGAAGAACGATTGAAGGGGAAGTTAGTGGAATGGCAAAAATTAAAAAAGTGATTTTAGAAGGTGAACAAACGACGATTGAGTATCAATTGATCTCTTTACATTCATCTAACTAAAAGAGCGTAATCGACTGATTACGCTCTTTTTAAAACTTATACTAAAGGACCGCCTTTATCGACAATCTGTGCTGAAACATTGGCGAATTTTTTAAAGTTATCTTTGAATTTTGTGGCTAGTTCGTTCGCTTTCATCTGGTATGCCTCTTGGTCAGCCCATGTTCGGTTTGGCTGAAGAACATCATCTGGTACACCAGGAACATGTAGAGGGATTTCCAATCCAAAAATAGGGTCTTTGCATGTTTCTACATGATTTAGTTCCCCTTCAAGAGCTGCCTGTACCATTGAGCGTGTGTATGATAGCTTCATTCTACTTCCTACACCATACTCACCACCAGTCCAGCCTGTATTCACTAGATAAACCTTCGCATTATGCTCGTCAATCTTCGTTCCTAGCATTTCAGCATAGCGAGTTGCTTCTAATGGTAGGAAAGGAGAGCCGAAGCAAGTGGAGAATGTTGCTTGTGGTGAAGTGATTCCTTGTTCCGTTCCAGCAAGTTTTGATGTGTAACCGCTTAAGAAATGGTACATTGCTTGTTCCTTAGAAAGCTTTGCAATGGGAGGTAGTACCCCGAAAGCATCAGCTGTAAGGAATATGATTGTATTAGGATGTCCTGCGACACTTGGATCGACGATATTACTAATCGATTGGATCGGGTAAGCAGCACGCGTATTCTCAGTTAATGTTCCATCATCATAATCAGCGACTCGTGTTTCCTTATTCAGCACGACGTTCTCTAATACAGATCCGAAATGAATGGCGTCAAAGATTTGAGGCTCCTTTTCTCTTGAAAGGTTAATGCACTTAGCGTAGCAACCTCCTTCGATATTAAAAACACCATTAGCTGACCAGCCGTGTTCATCATCTCCGATTAGGCGTCGATTTGCATCAGCTGATAAGGTCGTTTTCCCTGTTCCTGATAAGCCGAAGAATAAAGCAACATCGCCTTCAACGCCGACATTTGCTGAGCAGTGCATTGGGAGAATATTATTTTCAGGCAGTAAGTAGTTCATGATGGAGAAAATGGACTTCTTCATCTCTCCTGCATATTCTGTGCCGCCGATTAATACGGTCTTTCTTTCAAAAGAGACAATGATAAAAGTCTCTGATTTCGTTCCATCAATCATAGGGTCAGCTTTAAAGTTTGGAGCTGAGATGACTGTGAATTGTTCTTCATGAGTCAAAAGCTCTTCTGCTGTTGGTCTAATGAATAACTGGTGGGCAAATAGATTATGCCATGCGAACTCATTTATCACTTGTATGGGTAGGCGATGCTTCTTATCTGCACCAGCAAACCCTTTGAAAACAAACAGCTCATCTCTATCTTTCAAGTAACCTAGTACTTTATTATATAAACGTTCGAATACTTCTGGAGAGATTGGTTGGTTAACTGTTCCCCAGTCAATCTTGTCCTTTGTTGAAGCTTCTTCAACGATGAATTTGTCTTTAGGAGACCGACCAGTATATTTTCCTGTTGTTGCTCGAACTGCTCCTGTCGAAGTTAAGACTCCTTCGTTTCTAGTAAGAACCTTTTCAACTAATTGTGGTACAGATAGTTGCACATGCACATGACCAGAGGCTAACAATTCACTTAATTGGTTAGAAATACGGACAGAGTTCATCTGATGACTACCTACCTTTATTTGTTATTTTTAATTAGTATAACACATTAACTTAATTAGTCTATACTATTTGAAAAAATATTAGAGGGTGCAAGAAAAAACATCGTATTCGACCTATTTTTAAGCCTTTTTATTTCATAAAAGGATGGATCGCAGGCAATAGTCTATACTATTAATAGAAGGGACAAATTCAAATGGGAACAATTGCGTTATATGATGCTAAGTGTTCATATTATTCTTCCAGATGGGAAGGTCTTGGGAATATGGAAATGGGAAGATATTAGTTGCTCATTATTTGAAGAAAGAACCAACTATTTTTCATAAAGATGTTGACAGTATTTGACGAAGTACGGTATTATTCTACATTGAACGGATACTCTCTTATCCCGAGCTGGTGGAGGGACAGGCCCTATGAAACCCAGCAACCTGCTTTAATAATTAATTACATAAACTGTAATTAATATAAAAGAGAAGGTGCTAACCTGAGGCAAGGATTTTAGTCCTTGAACGATAAGAGCGAAAGGCGCAAATTACTTTGCTATCACCCTTTCCTCAAGCAGGGAAGGTTTTTTATTTTGCATAAAGTTTTTATTGCGGTGGGTAATTTTTCAAACCTTCATAATAAAAATGGCATGTTTATTTCATACTACTTAGGGAATGAGTTCCGTATCAAATGGAAGGTTTTGTTTATGTTGATATGATAAGCATACCTTTTTCTCAAGTATAAATAAAATAGGAGGTCAGGAGATGTCAAAAAAACGTCGTTTATTTACATCCGAGTCAGTTACAGAAGGTCATCCGGATAAGATCAGTGACCAAATTTCAGACTCAATTTTAGATGCTATTTTAGCAAAAGACGCAAATGCTCGTGTTGCTGCTGAAACGTCAGTAACTACAGGGTTAGTATTAGTTGCTGGGGAAATTACAACCTCTACATACGTAGATATTCCAAAGATTGTTCGCGAAACAATTAAGGAAATTGGGTACACTCGTGCAAAATATGGTTTCGATTCTGAAACATGTGCGGTTTTAACTTCTATTGATGAGCAATCAGCTGATATTGCAATGGGAGTAGACCAAGCACTAGAAGCACGTGAAGGATCCATGTCTGATGAAGAAATTGATGCAATTGGAGCAGGAGACCAAGGATTAATGTTTGGTTTTGCTTGTAATGAAACAAAAGAGCTTATGCCTCTTCCAATTTCTTTAGCACATAAACTAGCTCGAAGATTAACTGAAGTTCGTAAGGAAGATATTCTACCTTACCTTCGTCCTGATGGTAAAACTCAAGTTACAGTTGAATACGATGAAAATAATAAACCAGTTCGTATTGATACCATTGTTATTTCAACACAGCACCATCCTGAAGTAACATTGGAGCAAATTCAACGAAATCTTAAAGAGTATGTTATTAATCCTGTTGTACCAGAAGAGTTAATTGATGAAAATACAAAGTATTTCATTAACCCAACTGGACGTTTCGTAATCGGTGGACCACAAGGTGACGCTGGATTAACAGGACGTAAAATTATTGTTGATACGTACGGTGGTTATGCTCGTCACGGTGGCGGCGCATTCTCTGGTAAGGATCCTACAAAGGTTGACCGTTCAGCTGCTTATGCTGCTCGTTATGTAGCAAAGAATCTTGTTGCTGCAGGCCTAGCAGATAAAGTGGAAGTACAGCTTGCATATGCAATCGGTGTTGCACATCCAGTATCTATCTCTATTGATACTTTTGGAACAAGCGAAGTAAGTGAAGAAGTTCTTATTGAAGTAGTTCGTAATAACTTCGATCTTCGTCCAGCTGGAATCATTAATATGCTTGATTTAAGACGTCCTATCTATAAGCAAACTGCTGCTTATGGTCACTTTGGCCGTACAGATGTAGATCTTCCATGGGAGCGTACTGATAAAGCTGATACACTTCGTAAAGAAGCTCTTGAAAGATAATATTAATAGTAAAAATTCAGCCGGGAGTTACAGAAAATTTGTAACTCCCGGTTTTTCTTTTCGTCTATAAGGGTATGGTGGTTTAGAAGCAAAAAGGGATGTAAACAATGGGTAGTAAGCTTGAATTTTTAGGAAATGGTCAATTTGACAGTGCGATTCGATAATTTTAGTGGTAGTATTAATAGGTATTCTTTCTGAATGGAAGATTAAACTCGTAAGAACGGAGTAGGTGAGTTACATACATGTGTGGTTTTATTGGATGTGTTCATGACAAATCGCAAGTGTTTAGTGATGGACAAAAACAACAATTTGAAAATATGAATAATGTGATTACACATCGCGGACCTGATGATGACGGATATTTCTATGATTCTCATGTTCAATTTGGGTTTCGTCGTTTAAGTATCATTGATATAGAAAGTGGGCATCAACCCCTTCATTTTGAAAACGAAAGATACTGGATTATTTTTAACGGTGAAATCTATAACTATGTTGAATTAAGAGAAGAGCTTTTGGCAGAAGGAATTACCTTTGCAACAAGCTCTGATACAGAAGTAATTATTGCTCTGTATAGCCATCTGAAGGAAAAAGCTGTGGAGAAGCTTCGTGGAATGTTTGCCTTTGTTATTTGGGATAAGGTTGAGAAGACGCTTTATGGAGCACGTGATCCATTCGGAATCAAGCCTTTCTTCTACTTTGATGACGGCGAAAAGACATTTTTTGCATCTGAGAAAAAGAGTATTTTACTTGCACTGCAAAACGTTGTATTGAACTATGATTCTTTACAGTATTACTTAACGTATCAGTTTGTTCCTGAGCCTCATACGATGTCAGAAGGTATTTCAAAATTAGAACCAGGACACTACTTTACAAAGAAAATGGGCTCTGAAATGGAAATCAAGCGTTATTGGAAGGCTCATTTCCACCCAGTAAGAAAGTCAGAGAGTGATTTTGTAAAGGAAATAAAAGATGTTCTTTTTGATTCTGTCAAAATTCATATGAGAAGTGATGTTCCAGTTGGTTCCTTCCTTTCTGGTGGAATTGACTCTTCGATCATTGCTTCCATTGCAAAAGAATTCCATCCAGCGATTAAGACATTTTCTGTAGGTTTTGATCATAATGGGTTTAGTGAAATTGATGTCGCTAAGGAAACGGCTGATAAGCTAGGAGTAGAAAATATTAGCTATATCATTACTCCAGAAGAGTATATGAATGAAGTGCCGAAAATTATGTGGCATATGGACGATCCACTTGCAGACCCTGCATGTGTTCCCTTATATTTTGTCGCACGTGAAGCTCGTAAGCACGTGACAGTGGTTCTATCTGGAGAAGGTGCAGATGAGCTATTTGGTGGCTACAATATTTATAGAGAGCCTCAGAGTCTAGAGGTGTTTAATAAAATTCCACAGATTGGAAAAGCGTTTTTACGTTTGCTAGCGAAATTGATGCCAGAAGGTATGCGTGGGAAGAGCTTTATTGAACGTGGTTTGACTCCATTAGAAGAACGCTATATCGGAAATGCAAAGATGTTTAGTGAGTTGGAAAAGAGTGACCTTTTAAACACGTATAACAAAGGTTTAGATTTCACTAATATCACAAAGCCTTTATATAAAGAAAGTGAAGGCTACGATCCAGTTGACCGTATGCAGTATATTGATATTCACACATGGATGCGTGGAGATATTTTATTAAAGGCTGACAAAATGACCATGGCTCATTCGTTAGAGCTTCGTGTCCCATTTTTAGATAAAGCCGTTTTTGAGGTTGCTTCTAAAATTCCAACAAGTTTAAAAACAGCGAACGGAACAACAAAGTATGTTCTTAGAAAAGCAGCAGAAGGAATTGTTCCAGAACATGTTCTTAATCGTAAAAAGCTGGGCTTTCCTGTTCCTATTCGTCACTGGTTAAAGGCTGAGATGAACGAGTGGGCGAAGACGATTATTAGAGAAAGTGATACAGATTATTTATTAAATAAGACGTATGTGCTTCAATTGCTTGAGGATCACTGTCAAGGAAAAGCCGATAATAGCAGAAAGATTTGGACGGTGCTCATGTTTATGGTATGGCATCAGGTATATGTAGAAAAAAAGTACTCCTTCGAGAAGGAATACTTAGCGGAAAAAGTATTACAAAGCTAATTAGCGAGGGAGGTAGGTAATTGCCTGACTTCCCATTTGCACCCAGGATTCTTCAAAATCCATTATGGGTGCTTTTTTATTTTTTTCTCCTGTTAATGGATCGTTAAAGTAAACATAATCCTTATCAAAGCCTGTTAATAAAACTGAGTGTTCCTTGAAGGTAATCTCAATTACCCCACTTGGAGTATGCCAGGTCACAAATTCTTTGGATGACAGTTTTTTATAAGAGGTATTGGTGATCACCCAGACCGGACGTTTGTCTGAAAGGTGTATTTTTAATGTATTAAAAGGTGAACCGGTTAAATCTTTAATTTGTCCGGGTAAATATTTTTCAGCCAGTTCTTTAATGGGTTGATGGTACACGCCTAAACCAGGTAATTCTTTTGTATACATGCTCCCGACAAATCCGTCATTAGGATGGCCGTAGTAAACTTTTCCACCGGAGACCTTGTAGGCTGTAGTGTCTTTTTTGATTTCTTCAGCAAGGGTCATCTTATCTACTGAAATATTTGCGTATTGTAATAGCATGGCTAAACTTGTAACTTCACAGCCCCGTGGAAGTTCAGGAAGTTGGTTGATGACTGGTGCATCTAAGAGAACGGTTTCCTCTAGCGGAATAATCGTAAGGTCGACTTGATCATCGATAAAAGTGTTCGTCGAATGTAGAGGGGCTTGTACCCAGGTTTTCATTCGACCTACAGCCTCCGCAATATGTGGTGTTTGTGCTAAGGTGAAGAACCCTAGTAAAACCACTCCAATTATAGAAAAAGAAGTTTTAAGAGAAGCGCTTCTCTTTATGAAACGTGAAAATATAAATAGTATGAAAATTAAAATTCCTATTAATATGATTAGTGTAATCATTGGCACCACCGATACAACATGTAGTTAAGCATTTTATTATTAGTTATATCGGCATATTTCCTCTAGTTTTAAGATACTTTTTCTAAGAAAATTCTTATTTTTGTATCGATTTATAGTATTGCCCTTTTTCTACGTACTGGTTCATGATTCGGTCACGATCCTTAATATCTTCCTCGGTCAACTCGCGAATGACCTTGGCTGGGCGGCCGAATGCTAGCGTGTTCGGTGGAATTTTCTTTCCTTGAGGAACTAAACTTCCGGCTCCAATGAATGCACCTTCGCCAATTTCTGCCTGATCTAGTATAATAGAACCCATTCCAACTAAAGCTTTCTTTCGGATGATGCAGCTATGCAAAATCACTTGGTGACCGATCGTGACTTCGTCTTCAATTATGAGCGGATTATTTGGACTTTGGTGTAAAATAGAGTTATCCTGAATGTTCACGCGGTCCCCTATAATAGTTGGGGCAACATCTCCGCGGATAACCGTGCCGAACCATATGCTTGTATGTTCACCAATGACAACATCTCCCGTTACAGTCGAATATTCGGCAAGGTACGCACTTTTGGCAATTCTCGGGGTTTTATCGTAATAAGGATAAATCATATACATCCTCCTTTAAGTAATCATATATATTTACTATAACGAATTTATATCATATTTTCTTATACTTTTTTAGAAGGAGCAATACATATGTGGAAATGGGAAGCAGAAGGGACTGCTAGAGCAGTTATTGTGATCGTTCATGGGGCGATGGAGCATCATAGAAGGTACGGTTGGCTCATAGAGCAGTGGAGAAATTCGGGCTTTCATGTCGTCATGGGTGATCTGCCAGGTCATGGATTAACGACTAGATCAAGAAGAGGGCATATCGATTCTTTCGAAGAATACGTGAATGAAGTGAAAAAGTGGATTGATGCATCGTATCAATTTGATTTGCCTGTCTTCTTAATTGGTCACAGCATGGGTGGACTGATTACACTAAGGCTTCTGCAAAAAGAGCGATTAAATGTAGCTGGCGTCATTCTTTCCTCTCCTTGCTTAGGTTTAGTAAACAAGCCTTCTCCAATCTTACATGCAGCAACTTTTATTTTAAATAAAGTGTTCCCAGCCTTACGAGTATCTTCAGGAATTACTTTTGACATGGTGACGAGAAATGAAGATGTAAGAGAGTTGGATCTTAAAGACACTTTATATGTGAAAAAGGTATCCGTGCGCTGGTATCGTGAGCTAGAAGAAGCGATGAAGAATGCATTCGCAATGATTAAAAGAACTCAGGACACTCCATTATTAGTCGTTCAAAGTGGGGATGACAGGATCGTAGATAAAGAGAAGGTAAGAACTTGGTTTAACTCCGTCCCATTATCGGAAAAACGTTTCAAGGAATGGCCTAAATGCTATCATGAAGTGTTTAATGAACCAGAACGGGAAGAAGTATTTTTATATGTAAAAGATTTCGTAGAAGGTCAGTTAAAGGGACTAGGATATATTGTGTGAGTGAGGTGAAATGAATGAGTGTTCCAACAATGCCCATCAGCTTAATGACAGAAGTGTATAGAAAGGTTCTACCTGCTGTTCATAGAGAACTGAGGGGTTGGAAGGCACGAGCGGAAGAAATTCCGAATCTAGAGCTCAGGAAGCAAGCACTAGCTAGCATTGAACACAAAACGTTTCATTGTGAAGGCGGTGGAATTCTTTCTTTAATGGGAATGGATCGCTATGAAGAAGCGATTCGTTTTATCGTTGCTTATCAGACGATTAGTGATTATTTAGACAATTTATGTGACCGGAGTACTTCTCTTGATCCGATCGATTTTGCGACATTGCATGAATCAATGGAACATGCTCTTACCGTCGGGAAGGAGCAGAAAAATTATTATGAGCATCGAGAAGACCAAGATGATGGAGGATATTTACATGACCTCGTGGCAACCTGTCAGGAGGTGCTTGCAGGGGTAGATAAATACGAAATGATTCGAGAACACTTGCTTGAGTTATGCCATTATTATTGTGATCTACAAATCCATAAGCATGTTCAACAAGACGAACGAATTCCCCGACTTAAAAATTGGTTTGGTAAGCATAGAAGCAAAATCCCTGAAATGGAATGGTATGAATTTTCTGCTTGCTCGGGTTCTACATTAGGAATCTTCTGCCTTGTATCATTTGCGATGAGCAAAGGATTTACTCATCATCATGCGGATTCCATTCGTGAAGGTTATTTCCCTTATGTGCAAGGATTACATATTCTTCTGGATTACTTTATTGACCAGGAAGAGGATTTAGATGGTGGAGATCTTAATTTCTGCTTTTATTATAAAGATGAAAAAGCGCTGTTCGAACGACTCAATCATTTTGTAAATGAAGCGGATCGACACATTGAAAATCTCCCATATAAAAGGTTTCATCAGTTGATTAACCGTGGTTTATTAGGTATTTATTTATCAGATGATAAAGTACGTAATCAAAAAGGAGTAAGAAAGCTTTCACGAACAATGATATGGAATTCAGGTCCAATCGGGTTATTTTTTTATATCAATGGTCGGCTGTATCGCTCCGTGCAAAAATGGAATATTTTCCGAGCTCGTACACAGTAAAACAGTCTGAAATCAAATTTCAGACTGTTTTTTTATGAGCGTTTTTCAATAGCAATGATAAAGGGGGCATTGTTTTTCTGATTTTCAAACTGATAACGAAGGACATGCGCTTTTAGCTGGTCCAACCCTTTCACATATTGCAAAAGTTCATCCCGTTCTATGGCTCCTTCATCATGCCCATGATAAATAACAAGGACAATGATCCCCTCGACAGCTAAAAGGTCAAAAAGCTGTTCAATGGCAGAGATCGTAGTTTCTGGTTTTGTCACAATGCTCTTGTCCCCACCAGGAAGATAGCCTAAGTTGAAAATTGCTGCTGTTATCTGGCCTTTTGCTGATTCCGGAATAGAGTTTTTCAATTCTTCATGTCCACGATGAATAAGGGTGACACGATTTGAAAGGTTTTCCTCGGTCAGGCGTTCTTTTGTCGCTTGAATTGCTTGTTCTTGAATATCAAAACCATACACATGTCCTGTGCCGCTTGCGAGCTTTGCTAAAAAATAAGTATCATGCCCATTTCCTAGAGTGGCATCAACTGCAATGGTATCCGGGAGAAATGCTTTTTCAAGTAAGTTTCTAGCAAAGGGTAAAATTCTTTCTAGCTTCATAAGCTGGTGGCCTCCACGCGATAGAACTTCCCTTGCCAGCTGTCTCTTCTTTTGAGTTCAGCGTCAATTGAATTTAAGACTTCCCACTTATTCACGCTCCACATCGGCCCAATCATTAAATCAATCGGTCCATCCCCGGTAATTCGATGGACAATCATTTCAGGTGGTAAAATTTCTAATTGGTCACATACTAAGCTTACGTAGTTTTCTAAAGAAAGAAACTCTAATTTGCCCTTCTCATATTGTTTCACCATAGGTGTTCCCTTTAAAAGATGTAATAAATGAATCTTGATTCCTTGAACATCCAGCTTTGCCACTTCTTTTGCAGTTGTCATCATCATGTCATAGGACTCAAGTGGCAACCCATTAATAATATGTGAGCAAATTCGAATATTATGCTTGCGAAGCTTGTTTACTCCTTCAACATAACATTGGTAATCGTGAGCTCTGTTTATCAATAATGCAGTTCTTTCGTGGACTGTTTGAAGGCCAAGCTCTACCCATAAATAAGTTCTCTTATTCAGTTCGGCTAAATATTCAACAACATCGTCAGGTAGACAATCCGGTCTTGTTGCTATTGATATACCTACCACACCTTCTTGGGAAAGGACGCTTTCGAATTTCTCTTTTAATTCTTCAATGGGTCCGTGCGTATTCGTATAAGCTTGAAAATACGCCATATATTTGCCATCTTTCCATTTTGAGTGCATTTTTTCCTTTATATCTTGGAACTGGGTCGTTAAATCATCTACTCTATTTCCTGCGAAATCTCCTGAGCCTGCCGCACTACAAAAGGTACAGCCCCCATAAGCAACCGTACCGTCTCGGTTCGGACAATCAAATCCACCATCAAGTGCAACTTTAAAAACCTTATGTCCAAAAGTTTGTCTTAAGTGGTAATTCCATGTATGGTATCGTTTATTATCTGATGCGTATAAAAAAGGATGCAACTTACTCACCTACGTAGTCTCCTTATAATCAAAGTCTCCTCATTTTATCAGAAAAAGAGGTGACAACCAACTGGATAAAACGATTGGTGAGTTCTGCCACTAGAGAGAAGTTGTAAGAAAAGGAGTACTTGCACAAACTACATATGAAGCATATTGCTTCTTGTCATAAGAATAGGGGGGCTTTAAGAATGGCAACTCATGAATCCATGAATAACCTCTTTGAGAAATGTAATGCGGTTCTCCGAAATGCCGAGACGCAGTATATCATAAGCAGTAGACAGGATCATTATAACGATGAGAATCTTGATATTGCTATGAAAGAACTAGAGGAAGCTTACAATGATGTCGCGAAAATGGCATTAAGTGCAAATGAGGTACAGCGAGAAGACTTACACCGTATGAGGCTGCAAATTCAACAACTCCAAAACCAAATGACGCTACTTGATCGATAGGGGGAGAAGGATGAAAAAGCGTTCGAAACAAAACAACCCTGAGCAAAAAACAAGAAATGGAATCAATAATCAAGACGTAGAGCTTGGATCTGATTTCGATCAGGTTAAAGCTTCAAAAAAGAAGTATGAAAACAAAGGCGGCCAGCCTGTGAAATCAAAGTTTCATCCAGAACCGGAGCAAAGCTCTTAAGCAGATAAGAGTCCCACAGTCGTTGGGACTCTTATCTTTTTGTTTGGCTCTTTTCTAAAACCCCTAAATTTTGGGCAACGTAAATTGCATTAAAGGCACTTCTACCGCCCTTCCTTCCATACCGTTCCTGCCATTGTGGGGCTGCACTTGGCGGTTTGGTTGCATCGTACTCCTTTCAATGGATTTTTGTCGCAAACACGCTAATGTATATCCTCTTTTTATTCATAGCGTTGTTTGGTTATCGCGGAATTCAATCAAGTAATAGTGGTGGTAAGCAAACCAATATTATAGAACAATCTACCTCAGTGAAAAGCCATGCAAAGCTATATGCTCTGTTGATTTTATGTATCGGGTATTTGTTATGCTGGGTTGGTTATGTACAGTGGCAGTCTACCATTGCATCACACACACAGGAGCTCGGGATAACATTGAAGCAATATAGTGTATTATGGACCATAAACGGTGCGTTGATTGTTGTTGCTCAGCCAATCATTAATAAAATATTGAAACCATTTGCTCATCACATCAAAGGGCAAATTATGCAGGTATTCTTATCTTCGTTGTTTCTATAGCTAATGAATTTCAAAATTATTAAAGCAGGTTATTAACTACACGTCTGTACTGCTGTGCTTATTCATGTAATGAATCATACCCTTTACTATGTCATATCGAGCTTTTTTATAGTATGTTACAGTTGCCTCCAAGCTGAATTTCATGCAGTCACTATTAACGCTACTTGATGAATTAATCTAAAACGTCTCAATCCGTTGGTATCACAAGGGTTGAGACGTTTTTTTATTATAAATAATCTACGCAAAACTTATATTAGCACTAATTGACCTTCTTAATCATCCTTCTTCAACAAACGGGGCAGCATTCCTGAAATGAAGATGGACTTTAATGGATAGGGATGTAATTTTAAAAAATAAAAATAATAAAACGAAGATATAATTATTTGTAAGGTTACATAGTATGTGATAACATAATGTTATGTAACGTGATTCGGGAGGTAATCCACATGGAGTATGTCGAGCCTATACGAAATATTGATAGTATTAATACGATAAAAAGCTTATTAAGAAAGAAATCACAAAGAGACTTACTTTTGTTTGTACTCGGTATTAATACAGGAATCAGAATAAGTGATTTGCTATCATTAAAGGTTAAAGAAGTAATGGATGAAACAGGGATAAAGGAATTTTTATACATAGGAGATTCAGCTTGTACTGAAGGAAGGGCCTATTACTTAAATAGTAGCGTTAAAGGCGAATTGATTAGATATTTTGATATGGTAAATTGTAAAAAAGAAGATTATTTATTTAAGTCGTCTAAGTATGACCAACCTATTAGTCGACAGCAAGCATATCGAATTATTAATAAAGCTGCCAAGGAAGCAGGGATCCCAGGAAAGATAGGTACGCATACAATAAGAAAAACCTTTGGTTATCACGCCTATCGAAAAGGAATCGCAATCTCCATTCTAATGGAAATTTATCATCATCATACTCCTTCGGAAACGTTAAAATATTTAGGAATAAATAAAAATGAAAAGAGCCTAATAAGAGTGGATGTAAATTTGTAAATTGACCTTCCAAATATAAAGTCATGAAAAAAAACTCCACTTTAAGTGGAGTATCAATAGTAGATATAAATCAACTAAGCTTTAACCTAAATGAAGATAAAGTACGATCCAAGACGCACCCTTAACATTCCTATAAGAAATTGTCATCAGAGTCTATACTTGTATCAATATCAACATTAGTTAACTCTTTTACATTTCCTTCTTCAACCTGAACTTGAAGAGTTTCTGAACCAATCATAAATTTAAAGATGCCATTATTAAAGTCTGTTCCAAATTCCTTAAAGAATATCCCTTCATATTCGACATCTTTTATATGCTTAAAATGCAGGCGATAATAATCAGCTTCTTTGACTAAATATGCGCGGACACCTTTTTCATAATGCCGGTCGGGATTTTTTAAATAACGGGCAACAGAAACAATATGGAGGTCGACAAAGGGAATTTCACGTAGCAACGAGTTTATAATAGATCCTTTTGCAATCTGCTCCCAACGACTTTGGGCTGTCTGCCCAAGAATAATTTGAGTAATATTTTTTTCTCTTGCAATCTCTGCAATTACTTTATGAATAGGTCTTTTTTCATTGTCTTTGATGATAAACTCATCAGCATTATGTTCGTTAGCAAGATTTTTCCATTTTTCAATATCGGCTGACTTCTCCGCATCTAAGTCATCAAACGGTTTTGAGTCAACTGTTAAGATATACAGTGGGCAGTCAAGCATATTGGCGATCTTACAACCCCGTTGAATAAGGCGTTTACCATTTGGACCATAATATACGCAAACAAGTATGCTTTCGTCCATGTGTTCTTTTGTTTTTTTCAAGACATGTTCACCTCGGGATGGCTGTCAATTTTATAGTTTTATTGCTATCTTTATAAACTATGTATGAATATAACTCATGCAACAAATTGAGTCAATCTATTTAATTATTTCCAGATTATGAATTAAAATGGAATTTTAATCGAAATAAATTATGAAGGAGGACCTTAAATGACTGGACTTCACATGACGATATTGATCCCGATTTTATTTACTATGCTCGTGCCTTTTCTTTACAAGAAATTCACTCCGCGCATACATACGGGTTGGTTTGTCCTCTTCGTCCCTATGGGATTATTTATCTATTTATTCTCCTTTATTCCCGAAATCTCTAATGGGAATACAATCCTTTCCACTATAACGTGGATTCCATCTTATGGAATTGATTTCACTACTTACATTGATGGATTAAGTCTTATGTTTGGCTTAATTATTGTTGGAATAGGTACACTTGTTGTATTTTACTCCATTTACTATATGTCGAAGTATCGTGAAGCGCTTCATAATTTCTATATTTATTTGCTACTATTTATGGGAGCAATGCTTGGTGTCGTATTTTCTGATAATATTGTTGTTTTATATGTGTTCTGGGAAATGACAAGTATCTCATCCTTTTTATTAATTGCGTATTGGTATGAGCGTGAAGGCTCACGCAATGGTGCCCGTAAATCAATGTTAATCACCATATTTGGTGGTCTAGCTATGCTAGCTGGCTTCATTATGCTATCAATGATGGCGGATACCTACAGCATACGTGAAATGTTTCGGAATGTAGATGTGGTCAAATCACATCCATTGTTTATTCCCGCAATGATGTTGGTGTTACTTGGTGTATTTACAAAGTCTGCACAATTTCCATTTAGTATCTGGTTACCAGATGCGATGGAGGCCCCTACACCTATCAGTGCTTATTTACATTCTGCCACCATGGTAAAAGCGGGTATTTATTTGGTTGCTAGGTTCACTCCAATTTTTGGAGGTACTGCTGAATGGTTCTGGATTGTCTCCGGAATTGGGGTTGTAACTCTGCTATATGGATCAGTTAATGCAGTAAGACAAACAGATCTTAAAGCTTTATTAGCTTATTCTACGATTAGTCAACTTGGATTAATTATGAGCCTCCTTGGATTAGGATCAGCTGCACTGTTATTTGGAATAGGTGATGAATCGACTGTATATACAGTCTCAATCTTTGCTGCGATTTTCCATTTAGTGAACCACTCAACTTTTAAAGGGTGTCTGTTTATGGTTGTTGGGATAATTGACCATGAGACTGGAACACGTGACATTAGAAGACTCGGTGGCTTAATGCACCTTATGCCTATTTCGTTTACACTTACTGCCATTGGAAGCTTCGCGATGGCGGGACTTCCTCCATTTAATGGATTTCTAAGTAAGGAAATGTTTTTTACAGCGGTCAAAAATGCCTCAAACATGAGTGTGTTTAATATGGAAAATTTCGGATTGTTATTTCCAGTTATAGCTTGGGTTGCGAGTGTATTTACCTTTATCTATTGCATGATTTTACTATTAAAGACTTTTAGAGGGAAGAATAAGCCTGAAAACTTAGATAAGGTTGTACATGAAGCACCGATTGGCATGTTAATTTCGCCTATAATATTAGCTTCTTTGGTTATTATTATTTTCTTTTTCCCTAATGTGTTAGCACAGTTTTTATTAAAGCCAGCATTGTATGGTATATTACCTAGTCTTGCTGCAACAGGTGGACTAGAAGTTAAAATAAGCGCATGGCATGGCTGGAATCTAGAGTTATTTATGACGATCGGGGTAGTTGTGGTTGGGACTTTATTGTATGTTTATTTGAAAAAGTGGTATCGATTCTATCATTTTTACCCAGAAGCTTTAACAATCAATAATTTCTATAACCTTGGGCTAGAAAAAATGGAGAAATATTCTCGATTTATTACAAACCAATACATGACAGGATTTATTCGCGATTATCTTGTCTATATTTTTGCATTTATCACCTTAACTATTGGTGGAACGCTATGGTTATTTGGGGGTGCAACGTTTGATGCCTCGAATGATGCGCCTGTTTCCATCATTGAAGTCGTGTTAATAACCTTAATGATTGTTGCATCATTAACTGTTCTTTTCTCTAATTCGAGATTGACGTCAATTATTGCAGTTGGTGCACTTGGATTTTTTGTTTCTTTTGTGTTCGTCCTATTTAGAGCTCCTGATTTGGCGCTCACTCAATTGGTTGTCGAGACAGTAACAACAGCACTTTTCTTATTATGCTTCTATCATTTACCAAAATTACGGAAAGAAATGAATCGCGTCCGATTTAAGGCAGTAAACGCAGTTGTTTCAATCGGAATAGGAGTAACTGTTACGCTTGTTGCTTTATCGGCAAATGGAACTCGTCTTTTTGACCCCATTTCAAGCTACTATGAGAATTCTTACGAGCTTGCAGGGGCTAAGAATATTGTAAATGCGATCTTGGTTGATTTTCGAGGGATTGACACAATGCTTGAAATTCTCGTCTTAAGTATTGCAGGACTAGGTGTCTATTCATTAATCAAGCTCAGAATAGATAGGGGGAATGAGAATGAAGGAGCCGAATGATGTAATCATACGAAGTGTGACCAAAGTGGTGGTTGTCATTATTTTGACATTTGCAATCAATCTGTTTATTTCAGGGCATCATCACCCAGGTGGCGGATTTATAGGTGGTTTGGCATCGACTTGTGCTTTACTCCTCTTGTTTATGACATTTGACATTGAATCGATAAGGAAGAACATCCCAGTGGATTTTAAAGTTTTGGCAGCGGTGGGAGTGTTGATTGCTGTGTTAACAGGAGTCGGTTCTCTAGTTCTTGATGTACCATTTTTGACACAGGCTTATGGCTATTTTAACTTACCCTTTTTTGGGAAAACAGAGTTAGCAACAGCAGTAATTTTTGATGTAGGAGTAGCACTAGCTGTTATTGGAACTGCTCTTACAATTATTTTGAGTATTGGTGATGATCAATGATGGAAACGTTAATGTCTGTACTTGTTGGCGTGTTATTTTCAATTGGTGTTTACTTGATATTAACAAAGAACCTATTACGCATCATTTTAGGTACATCAATTGTAGGTCATGGAGTAAATATGCTTATCATTACGATGGGAGGACTTAATATGGGGGATCCGCCGCTACTAGGGATAGGAAATGGAACATTCACTGATTCGTTGCCTCAGGCCCTTCTATTGACAGCGATCGTTATTAACTTTGCAACGACTTCTCTTTTTTTAGTCCTCAGTTATCGTGCTAATAAGGTATTGGGTACAGATAATACAGAACAGCTGAGAGGTTTTGAGAATGAATAACTTGGTGATTATACCCATCATCGTTCCGGTCATATTAGGAATGGTTATGGTGATATTTAGAAAAAATATATTGCTACAGAGATTTCTTAGTGTTATTTCTTTAGTTGCCATAACGATTACGTCACTTATATTGATAAACCAAATTCATGCAAATGGAATTCAAACTCTTCAATTAGGTAGTTGGGAGGCGCCTTTTGGTGTAAGTATGGTAGTTGATATGCTCTCAGCGTTACTTCTTCTTGTAACTAGTCTGGTTTCCCTTTGCTGCATATTATATGCCTTTCATACAATAGGGGAAGAAAGAGAACAGTTTTATTTTTATCCGTTATTTTTGTTTTTAATTACAGGAGTAAATGGATCATTTATTACAGGTGATATATTTAATTTATTTGTTTGTTTTGAAGTTATGTTAGTGTCATCTTATGTATTGATTTCCTTGGGAGGCACAAAGGTACAGCTTAGAGAGTCAATAAAGTATATATTGATCAATATTCTTTCCTCTTTCTTCTTCCTTGTAGCGATCGCCTATTTATATGCCATTACTGGTACATTAAATTTCGCTCATCTTTCAGTTCGCATTGCAGAAGTTGGTCAAGAGGGACTTATGACCACAGTAGCCATTTTATTTTTAATTGTGTTTAGTTTAAAAGCAGGTTTGTTTCTATTTTATTGGTTACCTGGTTCGTATAGTGCTCCTCCATCCCCAATTGCTGCAATCTTCGCTGCTTTATTAACAAAGGTTGGAATTTATGCCATTATGAGAGTTTTTACGCTCATTTTCTATCATATCCCAGAGGTTACACATTTACTAATTGGTATCTTGGCCGCAGTAACTATGGTTTTAGGAGCAATTGGAGCGGTAGCCTATTGGGATATTAAACGAATTTTGACATACAATGTGATTGTTGGTGTAGGATTTATTCTTGCAGGAGTAGCATCTTTTACAACTGTTGGAATGGTAGGCTCATTATATTATTTGATTCACGATATGATTGTAAAAGCACTTATCTTTCTATTAGGAGGAGCAATCATCCATTTAACAGGTACTAGTAAAATAAAAGAGTTGAGCGGTCTTATTCGTTTACACCCGCAATTAGGCTGGATGTTTTTTATCGCAGGTTTATCATTGGCAGGAATTCCCCCTTTAAGTGGGTTCCTGGGAAAAATATTTATTTCTGAAGGAACGTTTGAAGCAGGTTATTATTGGCTAGGTGGAATTGGACTTGTAACTAGCCTTATGGTACTGTATTCGATCATGAAAATCTTTATGAATGCTTTCTGGGGATACACTGATTTAACTGAAGAGGAAGAGAAGGGTTCAACGAAGGGATTATTATTACCATTAGGTATACTCACATTTTTAACGATTTCATTAGGTTTGGGTGCAGAGGGAATTTCTGAATATGTTGATATAGCAATAGAGGTGTTAATGAATCCAGAAATTTATATAGAGGCTGTGTTGGGCCCTAATTTTAGCAAATAGGATTTTAGCTGATTCATTTCTTATCGATTGCTACTAGACAAAATGATAGCGAGGAAATGCTAGTTCATCAATATACTGAAAATGTCTCAAAGCTTTGTTCAATGAGTAAGTTATAAGATCGCAAAAAAAATATATACAGATTGCTTCCTTAATCTTGATTCAGAAAGGGGTGGTAACATTGCCCATCCAGGTATTAATCAATTTGTTTATTGGGGTATTATGGATGTTCTTGCAGGATAATTGGAACTATTTAACCTTCTTTAGCGGTTATCTATTTGGTTTACTCGTGTTATTTATTTTACGCAGGTTCTTTCCTTCAGGATTTTATATAACGACCCTAGTAGCAGTTGTTAGATTGTTTTTTGTATTTATCCATGAACTGTTTACATCAAGTATTGCGGTCGTTCGACATGTCGTAAAACCTAAATTAAACATCTCTCCGGGTATTTTTACATTAGATACGGAATTAGAAGGTGATTTGGAGATTACGTTATTAGCTTTATTACTATGTTTAACACCTGGTTCTGTTGTAGTCGAAGTATCTCCTAATAGTAGAACCTTTTATATGCATGGGTTAGATATTCCTGAGTCGCGAGATTCAGTGTATAAATCAAAAGTGAGATTTGAAAATGCCATAAAGAGGGTGACACGTGTATGACAAATGTAATTCTATTGTTATCTCTGTTTTTTTTGACCTTTTCTATAATTACCATTATTTACAGACTGGTAAAAGGTCCTTCTACTCCAGACAGAGTACAGGCTCTCGATACATTAGGGATTAATTTAATATCAGGAGTAGCAATTTTTTCTGTCTTATTAAGAAATACAGGTTTTTTCGAAGTTATCTTATTAATTGGTATCCTTTCATTTATTGGTACGATTGCTTTTGCAAGATTTATTGAAAGAGGTGTGGTCATTGTTCGCAAACAGTCCGACTGAAATAATTCCCGTTCTATTTATTTTAATTGGTACGATTTTTTGTTTTTTAAGTGCGATCGGACTGGTGCGGTTTCCTGATGTTTATACACGGTCACATGCAGCATCAAAAAGTACAACATTAGGCGTTCTTTTTAGTCTAATTGGAACCTTTCTATTTTTCTTAATGGAAGAAGGATATTTTAGCATCAGATTATTTTTAGGAATCTTTTTTGTATTTCTAACAGCACCCGTTGCTACTCATGTTATTATTCGTTCCGCATATCGTTCGAAAGTTGAGTTGGCAAAAGAAAGTGTGCAGGATGACCTGAAAAGAGTGATGGAGAGCAGTAAATCTTGATTAGTTAATTCTCATTAATCACAATCAGTAATTACTATTCCTAAAGGTACAGAAACACCATTAGCGTCAGAGGGAGCTGAAGTCTACGTAAATGACAAGTTTGGCAATAGTGACGTTACAATAACACAGTGAAGGAGGATCTAGGAATTGGGGAGTTTGAGATTAAAGAGGAGTAGTCACTCATTTGTGGATAACTGATTTTCCAATCTTCTTGCTTACAGACAAACCAACATGTTAACGTCACCATTTACGTTAACAAAGCATGTGTTGCCTCATATGAAAAAACAAGGCTTCGGGAGAATTATTAATATGGCATCTATCAACGGGTCTGCCCTTCCCATTATTTTCTTCTGTGTGAACATTGCTTCGCACTATTATAAACGGCTACCGAATTCCCCTTTTTATATACTTCTTGAAAGCAAGTGATGCGGCAAAAGGGATTACTGGTCAAGCGGTCGTTATTGACGCAGGTTATACAGTTCAATAAAAAAATACACACACTCTACTCCTTATCTTCATATGCTACAAAACACAACTTGCATCGAACTAGAAAATACACTACAATAGCATCATACTTAAATATGTGGTGACCATGATAAGGAGTAGTAGTGAGAAATACCTGAAAGTAGAGAGTTGACGGATGGTGAAAGTCAACCAGGTGTCCATGAACTCGCCTTTGAGTCGCAAGTGTGAAAGAAAGTAATGCTTGCCGTATTCCGCGTTAAGGATAATGAAGCGAGTGACTTGTGCACTAATGTGGGTGGTACCGCGGGAGATTCTACATAATCCTCTCGTCCCTTTTTATAGGGACGGGATTTTTTGCGTTTAAACAAGTATTTTTAGGAGGAATTAAAAGTGAGCTTTAATCATCAAGAAATTGAAAAAAAGTGGCAGAGCTTTTGGGATGCTAACAAGACGTTTCAAACAAGTGAAGAAAAAGGTAAACGCAAATTTTATGCGTTAGATATGTTTCCATATCCATCTGGAGCTGGACTGCACGTAGGGCATCCAGAAGGGTACACAGCAACAGATATTTTATCACGTATGAAGCGTGCGCAAGGTTATAACGTGTTACACCCAATGGGATGGGATGCGTTTGGTCTTCCAGCTGAGCAATACGCATTAGACACGGGGAATGATCCTGCTGAATTTACAGCATTAAATATTGCCACATTTAAGCGCCAAATTAAGGCATTAGGCTTCTCATACGATTGGGATCGCGAAGTGAATACTACTGATCCTGAATATTATAAATGGACACAATGGATTTTCTTAAAATTGTTTGAAAAAGGCCTAGCCTATATTGATGAGGTAGCGGTAAACTGGTGTCCAGCACTTGGAACGGTGTTATCAAATGAAGAAGTTATTGATGGAAAAAGTGAACGTGGTGGTCATCCCGTTGAACGCCGTCCAATGAAGCAGTGGGTATTAAAAATTACTGCGTATGCGGATCGTTTATTAGAGGACTTAGAAGAACTTGACTGGCCAGAGAGTTTAAAGGATATGCAACGCAACTGGATTGGTCGTTCTGAAGGAGCCGAGATTACTTTTAATATTGAAGGTAATGACGGGCAGTTCACGGTCTTTACTACAAGACCTGATACATTATTCGGTGCAACGTATGCGGTATTAGCACCAGAGCATGCATTGGTTGAGAGTATTACGACAGATGACCAGCGTGATGCGGTTCAATCCTATATTGAACAGATCAAAAGTAAGAGTGATTTGGAGCGTACGGATTTAGCGAAAGACAAAACGGGTGTATTTACGGGTGCTTATGCAATTAATCCGGTTAATGGAGCGAAAATGCCAATCTGGATCGCTGATTATGTACTTGTTAGCTATGGAACAGGAGCAATTATGGCGGTACCTGGTCATGATGAGAGAGACTACGAATTTGCTAAGAAATTCGAATTGCCAATTGTGGAAGTAGTTGCAGGTGGAGATGTTTCTAAGGAAGCTTACACAGGTGATGGTGAGCATGTAAACTCTGACTTCTTAAATGGAATGAACAAAGAAGAAGCCATTTCTCGAATGATTGCTTGGTTAGAGGAAAAAGAAATCGGAACGAAGAAGGTTACGTACCGTCTACGCGATTGGTTATTTAGCCGTCAACGCTATTGGGGAGAGCCAATTCCAGTCATTCACTGGGAAGACGGAACAATGACAGCTGTTCCTGATTCAGAGCTTCCATTGATGTTGCCAAAAACGACAGAAATTCGTCCGTCTGGAACAGGCGAATCGCCACTTGCGAATATCGAAGACTGGGTAAACGTAGTTGACCCTGTAACAGGGAAAAAAGGACGTCGTGAAACAAATACGATGCCGCAATGGGCAGGAAGCTGCTGGTACTACTTACGTTATATTGATCCGAAGAATGATCAAGCGTTAGCAGATCCAGAAAAATTAAAAGAGTGGCTTCCAGTTGATATTTATATCGGTGGGGCAGAGCATGCGGTTCTTCACTTGCTTTATGCACGATTCTGGCATAAGTTTTTGTATGATATCGGTGTAGTAAGCACGAAGGAACCTTTCCAAAAATTGTTTAACCAAGGGATGATTCTAGGGGAAAACAATGAAAAAATGAGTAAATCAAAAGGAAATGTCGTAAACCCTGATGAAATCGTTGGAACTCATGGTGCGGATACTCTTCGCTTGTACGAAATGTTCATGGGACCACTTGAAGCTTCAATTGCATGGTCGACACAAGGATTAGACGGTTCACGTCGCTTCTTAGACCGTATTTGGCGCTTACTAGTGGATGAAAATGGTGGAATTTCAGAGAAGGTTCAAACGGTTGATTCTTCTAGTCTTGAGAAGGTCTATCACCAAACGGTGAAAAAGGTGACAGAGGACTTTGAAGGATTACGCTTTAATACGGCGATTTCTCAGTTAATGGTATTTATTAACGATGCTTATAAATCACCAGTACTTCCAAGAGACTATGTGGAGGGCTTTGTGAAATTGCTTGCCCCGATTTGTCCACATATCGCTGAAGAGCTTTGGTCAAAGCTAGGTCATAACGAAAGCATCTCTTACGAAGCGTGGCCAGCATTTGATGAAGCGAAGCTGGTTGATGATGAAGTAGAAATTGTTGTTCAAATTAATGGTAAGGTGAAGGCGAAGCTGATGGTTCCGTCTGATGCAAATAAAGAAGCACTTGAGCAAATTGCTATGGATGATACAGTCGTTAAAGAGCAAATTGATGGTAAGACTGTTCGCAAAGTGATTGCTGTTCCAGGAAAGCTAGTGAATATTGTTGCTAATTAATAATGTTTGATTTGAGCACCTGTTTTCGGGCAGGTGCTCTTTTTCTAAAATAGAAAGATTGAAATGTACCGAGCAAGTCGTGTACGATAGAAGAAAAATTAAAAGGGGTAATGTTGGATGGTAAAAGAAATTACAACTGCAGAGTTACAAGAAAAGCTAGAAAAAGGGGAAAAGTTAGAACTGATCGACGTACGTGAGGATGAAGAGGTAGCGGCTGGAATGATTCCAGGTGCAAAGCATATTAAAATGGGCGAGATCCCAATGCGTTTAGACGAATTAGATCAAGATACAGAATACATATTTATTTGCCGTTCAGGCGGAAGAAGTGAAAATGTGTGTTATTTCTTGCATGATCACGGCTATAATGTAGTAAATATGGTCGGCGGCATGATGAAATGGACTGGAAAAGTAGAATAATGTAATGGGGGGCCTAGGAAACTAGGCTTTTTTTATGCTTTTAAAATATCTGAATTTTGTTAATACTCCATAATAAAAGGAGTGAGGATCCATGATTCAAGTAAAACTGTTTGATGAGGAGCATGAAAAAGACCTTGAAAAGAAAATGAATCGTTTTCTCGAAAAGGTGGATGAACAAAAACTAGTTGATATTAAATACAATATTGCTGCCTTACCAGAGGACGTGGATGAGCAAATTTATTGTTTTACAGCCATGATTATATATAAAGCCTGAGGAAGAAAAAACCTCAGGCTTGACTCAAGGCATATTCGGCACTATTGACTCCAGCTAATCGTCCTGTCACAAGGGCAGAAGTAATATTATACCCGCCAGTATATCCGTGGATATCCAGTATCTCCCCACAAAAATACAATCCATCAACAAGCTTGGATGCCATTGTTTGTGGTTCAACCTCTTTCACAGACACTCCGCCACCTGTAACAAAGGCTTTTTCTAGGGAAAGAGTTCCATTCACCTTAAACTGAAACTGTTTGCAGGCTTTCACAAAGTTTCGAAGCTTATCATGGGAAATGACTCCACCCTGTTCGTTTGCATCGATGTCAGCAACTTGTAATAAAAACAATAAATAGCGTTCGGGTAAATAGCCCTTAAGTATATTTTTTACACTTTTCTTTGGATCGGCCTTCACCATCGCAATGATTTCTTGGAATAGGGGCTCCTCTTTTTTACCTGGAAGGGCATCAATACTCATTACCACTTCCTTTAGGCTCCATTTTTTCATCGCTTTCACCACATACTGGCTGCAACGAAGTACTGCTGGGCCACTAATCCCAAAGTGAGTGAAAATCATATCCATCTCATGGGTGATGAGAGGCTTGCCCTTTGGATTCAACACACTCAGGCCGACTCCACGCAATGACAATCCTTGCAGCTCTTTTGATTGAATGAAAGGTTCATTTGAAGTAATAGGAACTTCTGTTGGAAATAACTCTGTGATGGTATGTCCGGCCTTTTCCGCCCAAGCATACCCATCTCCTGTAGATCCGGTATGAGGGACCGATTTACCTCCAACTGCCAAAATAATCGCAGAGGCAGAGTATCTCTCTTTGTTTTTTAATCGTACGGCAACAGCTTTCCCATCTTCATATTCCACCGTTTCGACTGGGGAGTTTGTGAGTATATCCACCTTAAGCTCTTTCATCCTTCTGATCAAAGCATCAACAACAGATTGTGCTTTATCTGAAACAGGAAACATCCGTCCATGGTCTTCCTCCTTCAATTGAATGCCAAGCTTTTCAAAAAAAGAAATAATGTCCTCGTTATTGAATATAGAAAACGCACTATATAAAAAGCGACCATTCCCTGGGATATGCTTAATGATTTCGTCCACTGGAAGTCGATTCGTCACATTACAGCGACCACCTCCAGATATGGCAAGCTTTCGACCTAGCTTGTCTCCTTTATCAATTAAAAGTACTTTAGCTCCCTTTTCACCTGCCGCTATGGAAGCCATCAGCCCAGAAGGCCCTCCGCCAATGACGATTACGTCATAGTTCATATCTTTCACCAACTTTCCATCACCATTATAAGTCAGCTTGTTAAGAAAGAAAACTTTTCCACAAAAAGTAGCATCAGAGCACGGAGTTGTGTACACTCAGATTAGGTTCACATAAAAAACAAAGTTTTTTTCAAACTTTATGATAAAATATGAATTTGGCGTTTGAAATAATTTTCGGCATTTCTACATAGGAAGGGATCACATGCAATCTAAGTTATTACGTGGAACATTTATTTTAACTTTAGGAACATTTATTTCAAAATTATTAGGTCTTTTTTATGTTATTCCGTTTGCAAGGATTGTAGGAGAGACAGGAACCGTCCTGTATCAATATTCCTATGTTCCTTATACTATATTTATCAGTCTTGCAACGGCTGGAGTTCCTCTAGCTGTAGCTAAGTTTATTTCTAAATATAATGCTATGGAAGAATATGCGGTGGGTAGGAGGCTCTTTAAGTCAGGATTAGTCGTTATGCTTGGAACTGGTATGGCTGCCTTCCTAATTCTATATTTGTCAGCACCAATTGTAGCAGACATAATCATTGCTGATCATGACAAACAAACCAATCCTAGAGATATTGTAACAGTCATTCGAGCAGTGAGTTTTGCTCTAATCATTATTCCGTTTATGAGTTTAATTCGCGGGTTTTTCCAAGGCCATCAATCAATGGGGCCATCTGCGGTGTCACAGGTGGTTGAACAGGTTGTTCGTATCGCATTTCTATTAGCTGGGGCTTTTATCGTCTTGAATGTAATGGAAGGTGAAATTGTTACTGCTATTAGTATTGCAACGTTCTCAGCCTTTGTTGGAGGCTTGGGTAGCTTATTTGTTCTCTTTTGGTATTGGTATAAGAGAAAGCCACATCTTGATGAATTGCTGCTACAAGATAAGGGGAGCGTTCAAGTATCTTTAAAAGATATGTACAAGGAAATACTGATTTATTCGATTCCATTTATTCTTGTTGGAATTGCCAATCCATTATTTCAATGGATTGATACGATGACCTTTAACCGGGCAATGACTTCGATTGGTCTTGGAAGTATTTCAGAAAGAGAGCTTGCTAAATTAAGTTTTAATACACATAAGTTAGTGATCATTCCAGTATCGTTGGCAACGGCTTTTTCGTTAACGTTAGTTCCGAGTATTACTCAAGCCTTTATTTCAAAAGACCAAAAAGGAGTAAACAAGCAACTCAACCAAACCTTCCAGGTGCTGATGTTCATTACATTGCCTGCTGCACTTGGATTGTCACTACTCGCTGAGCCTGCGTATACGGTTTTTTACGGACCAAATGCATCTGGGACTGACATCCTGCAATTGTATGCACCAGTAGCGGTTCTGTTTGCTCTTTACTCCGTGACAGCAGCGATATTACAAGGAATTGACGAACAAAAGTTCACCATTCTAAGTCTATTAGTAGGAATATTAGTGAAGCTCTCCCTAAACATTCCATTCATCAAGATGTTTGAGACAGACGGAGCGATTTATGCAACCGCACTTGGTTACGGAGTTGCCATTGGTATTAATTTGGTCGTTATCAAAATATTCTCCGGATATCGCTTCCGCCTCGTTTTGCGGAGAGGATTGCTAATTGTTATTTTTAATGTTTTTATGATCCTCGTAGCAGCGCTTGTCTACTATTTAGCAACAATGGTTTTATCACCAAAATCTGAGATACATTCTATTATTATCATCCTCCTTTCAGCAGTGGCTGGAGCAGGGATTTATGTATATTTAAGCTTTAAAACGCGCCTCATTTACTTTTTATTTGGCGAACGTGTGGAAAGAATTATGAAGAAGGTAAAACTAAGAGGGTAAGACTCCACTAGGAGGGAAACAATTGCGTATTGATAAAATGCTCGCTAATTTAGGCTATGGAAGTAGAAAAGATGTAAAAAAACTGTTAAAAGACGGCGCAGTGGTCGTGAACGATAAAGTAATAAAAGATTCAAAACAACATGTAGATCCAGATAATGATGTGATTACCTTAAATGGAGAAATAGTTGAGTATAAGGAATTTGTTTATTTAATGATGAACAAACCTCCTGGTGTCATATCAGCAACGGAAGATAATCACGATGAGACGGTGATTGATTTGCTTGAATATGAGGATCAAGTGTTTGAACCGTTTCCAGTTGGTCGCCTTGATAAAGATACGGAAGGACTCTTACTAATAACAAACGATGGGCAGCTCTCTCATCGTTTGTTATCTCCCAAAAAGCACGTCCCGAAAACATACTTCGCTGTGATTGAAGGAATCGTCACTAGCGACGATGGGGAAGCTTTTCAAAAGGGAGTCACACTCGATGACGGGTATTTGACGAAGCCAGCACATTTAACCATTTTGAAATCCGGATTAACATCTGACATTGAGTTAACGATCACAGAAGGGAAATTCCATCAAGTAAAACGAATGTTTGAAGCGGTAGGAAAAAGAGTGATCTATTTAAAAAGATTATCGATGGGACCTCTTAAGCTAGATGAGACGCTTGAATTAGGGGAGTATCGAGAGTTAACGGATGAGGAATTAGAAGAGTTAATCCGATATGAAGTGAAATAAAGGGTTCGCCCTTCCGATAAGAGAAGGGCGAACCGTCATTTAAGATGATATTTTTACCTTTTTTTCGGTTGTTGTCCATTTTCCACGACTTGGACTTTCGACTAGGTCGTTATAAGCTAAAACATTTAGATCTCTCTGGATCGTTCGAGGAGTGATACCAAATTCCTCCACAAGCTCTTGCGTCGTGACAATTCCATGGTTATTAATAAACATGTAGATGGATTTGATACGGTTTAACATCCGGTTAGTCGAAGGTTTCAAAAAACCACTCCCTATCCTTTTTTCAAACCTTTGGCAAATAGCTACAACGGACGACTTCTTGAAGATGACTCTCCAAATGTATGTAAGCTTCTTGTCCCTAGACAACCCCTTTGCAAGTGAATTATAAGCTGACTTAATGAAAATGTCTTTTCTTGTAGATTATTGTACTCTTATTTACAGATAATTTCTACTTTTACATAATAATTTAATAAAATGTAATATTTTCTTTAAAAAATTCCCCCTTTTTCTTGCTGCTGTTATATTCTATTACTTAAGTCATACCAGTTATGATAAGAAATTTGATTTTTGAAAAAATAGGACAATAATAATTTGAGAGGAATGACACAGATTGAATTCTTATTTACCTTCACAGCTAGTCCATCGCAAAGAGAATATCTATTTTGCACTTGTATTAACTTTTAGTATTTTAACCTATCTTTTTTTAGTTTTTTCTATTTTAGGAATTGGAATTATTATCATCATGGTCCTCTTATCCGTATTTTTCCATGGGTTGATGGTCGGAGGCATTAGAAGAAATGGCGTTCGTATAAGTGAGGAACAATTTCCTTCGCTTTATCAAAAGGCACAGGAAATGGCGGCACAAATGAGTTTAGAAAAGATGCCACAAATGTATGTTATTGAGTCTCAAGGAATGTTGAATGCATTTGCGACCAGATTTTTTGGAAGAAATATGGTGGTCCTTTATTCAGAGATTTTTGAACTGATTGAAAGAGATGCAGAGGATGAAGTACTATTTGTTCTCGCTCATGAGTTTGCTCATTTAAAAAGGAAGCATGTAACAGTGAATTTTCTTCTACTGCCAGCCATGTGGATCCCTTTTTTAGGAGATGCATACTTACGGGCATGTGAATATACGTGCGATCGTTATGCAACCTATTACTCTGGCTCACTTCCAGCATCGAAAAATGCTCTAACCATTCTAGCAATTGGAAAGGAGCTTTATAAAAAGGTTAATAAAGAGTCATATATGCGACAAATTGAATCGGAAGCAGGCTTCTTTGTTTGGTTAAATGAAAAGCTCTCTACCCATCCTCATCTGCCAAAAAGATTATATGAAGTTGATAAATTCTTTTCTGATACAGAAGTGGAGACATTAAAAGAACCAAAAAGAGGAATCGTCATTGGAGTAATCATAGCCCTATTGTTATCACTTGTATTTGCTGGTGGAGTGTATATGACCTTTAAGGCATTAGAGAAATTCAACTTCTCTGAAGCCTTTGAAATCGAGGGTATGACACCCCTAATGGAGGCAGCAAGTGAAAACGATACAGAGGCCATTTCCACTCTTCTAGATGAAGGTGCGGATATAAATGAAGCCGATAGTGAAGGCTCAACGGCTCTACATTGGGCGGTATACTCCGGTTATTATGATGCTGCAGCCATATTACTTGAAAATGGAGCAGATGCCAATACGGTCGATATATATGATGCCACTCCACTCATCAGTGCAGTTTTTGCTGAAGACGTGGAAATGGTAAAGCTGTTGTTAGAATACGGAGCAGATAGCAACTACATGGATGCCTCTGGATATACCGCATATGATTACGCAGTAGATTACGAAAATGCCGAACTACAGGAGCTACTTGGCCCATAATAAAAAATGCTGTCCACAAATAAGGACAGCATTTTTTATTATAAAATTTTTTCTAGCAGTGGTCCTGTCCTTGTGGTTGTCTTTTCCAGCACGGGGATATATTATTTAAGTCAAGTAGATTGGATTTATTAGGAGGATTTTCGTGACAAACATCAATTGGTTTTCAGAAGTCGAAAAAAGAAAGGAATCATTAATTGTAGATACACAAAAGCTTTTACAAATAAAAAGTGTTCTAGATGAAGAAAATGCCACTGATGATGCACCGCTCGGACAAGGGGTTAAGGATGCACTTGTCCACATGCTTGAACTTGGGAAGTCAGATGGATTTTCAATCAAGAATGTAGGAAATCTTGCCGGGCATGTAGAATTCGGAGAAGGAAAGGAAAGTGTAGGAATTCTTTGTCACGTTGATGTGGTCCCAGAAGGAGATGGATGGTCGAGTGACCCGTATGCTGCGGAAATTCGTGAGGGAAACATATATGCTCGTGGAGCCATTGATGATAAGGGACCAACGATGGCCGCTTATTACGCGATGAAAATTGTCAAAGAACTTCAATTGCCTCTATCGAAGAGAGTGAGAATGATCATTGGAACCGATGAAGAAAGCAACTGGCGCTGTGTGGAGCATTATTTTGAACATGAAGAAATGCCAACTATGGGTTTTGCGCCAGATGCTGATTTTCCGATCATATTTGCTGAAAAAGGAATATCGGATTTTGATATTATGCAAAGGATTTATGAAGCGGAGGATAACAGCGGAACCACTGTATTATCTTTTCAAGCAGGCAGACGCTATAATATGGTTCCAGACTTTGCCAAGGTAGCCTTACATACCAATCAAGAAGAAACACATATTATTCAAGAATTTCAAACCTTCCTTAATGAGCAACAGCTGAATGGAAAATACTTAGTTGATAATGGTGAACTTATTTTAGAACTAGAAGGAGTATCTGTGCATGGGATGGAACCTGATCTTGGTAAAAATGCCGGCATTCTTCTTGCCGTATTCCTAAATAAATTACCGCTAAGTGGTCTAGAAAAACAGTATTTTTCCTTTATTCAAACCAATTTCTATCAAGATAGTCGTGGGAAACAATTGGGAATTGATTATACAGATAATATCTCTGGGGATCTTACGATGAATGTTGGGAAACTTTCTTTTACAAAAGAAAATGGAGGGATGTTAGGAATCAATCTTCGTTACCCAGTCACAGCTGAACTTGATCAAATACAGGGAAGGTTAGCTCCTGTTCTACATGAACAAGGTTTTGAGGTTCAAAATGTATCAGACTCCAAACCTCATCATGTAGATGAAAAGGATTTTCTAATTCAAACCCTGAAAAAGGTTTATGAAGAACAAACCGGTGAGAAGGCAGAGTTACTTGCAATTGGTGGGGGCACTTATGCACGTTCACTGCAAGCTGGAGTTGCCTTTGGGCCATTATTTCCAGGTCGACCGGACGTGGCACACCAAAAAGATGAGTATATGATTGTAGAGGATTTGCTAAAAGCAACAGCAATCTATGCTCAGGCGATATATGAATTGGCTAAATAATTAGAGGACAAGGGGAGTGTAGGTATGGAATACGTTATTATTGGTGGAGAAATAGTAGATCGTGGACATGCAACGGTCGATATTGAGGATCGTGGCTATCAGTTTGGCGATGGTGTCTATGAAGTGATACGGGTGTATAATGGAAAAATGTTCACAGCTAGGGAACATTTGATTCGATTGCAAGAGAGTGCGGAAAAGATAAGCATTCAAATACCTTATCAGCCGACTGAACTAGAGGAAATGTTAAAAGGTTTGATTGACAAAAATAATCTTTCTAATGGCATTATTTATATGCAATTTACACGGGGAGAATCTCCGCGTAATCATGCCTTCCCTCACAATGTAGCGCCTACTTTTGTTGCATATACGAGAAAAGTGGATCGTCCAGTTAGCAGTATGCAAGAGGGTGTAAAGGCTATCTTTATTGATGACATTCGTTGGCTGCGCTGTGATATAAAGAGTCTGAATTTACTAGGGAATCTCCTTGCCAAACAAAAAGCAGTAGAAGCTGGTTGCTTTGAGGCCATACAACATCGAGGTGATATTGTAACAGAAGGCAGTTCCTCTAATGTAGCCATTGTAAAAAATGGAACGGTCATCACTCATCCAGCGAACAACTTGATTTTAAACGGAATAACAAGACAAAAAGTGAAGCAAGTATGTGAGCAAAATAAAATTCCTTTTGAAGAAAAAGAGTTCACAATTGAAGACGTTTTACATGCGGATGAAGTATTTTTATCTGGAACAACTGTGGAGGTAACACCAATTGTAGAAGTTGAGGAGAAAAAAATCTCCGGAGGAACTCCAGGTCAAGTTACGAAAAAGCTTCAGCAGTTGATAATGGACGAAATAGTGAAGGAATGCGGAACCATAGAATAATTAAAATAGGCTGCCTTTTATGGCAGCCTTCTCTAGTATCTTAAGAAAATAAATCACTTGAAAGATATCTTTCACCGGTATCACATGCGATGCAGACAACCACATCATCAGGGCCAAGAGTTTTAGCCACTTCTATGGCAGCGTAGCAAGCGGCACCTGAAGATGGACCAACTAATATTCCTTCTTCACTAGCCAATCTTCTTGTAATTGTGTAGGCGTCTTCATCCGTTATTTTATGGATATGATCGTATACATCCTGGTTTAGGATATCAGGAATAAACCCTGGGCTCGTTCCAACTAGTTTATGCTTCCCGGGTTTGCCACCAGAAAGGACCGGTGAGCCTGCAGGTTCCACTACATGAACTTGCAAATGTGAATAATGTTCTTTTAACACTTCACCGGTTCCAGTGATGGTTCCTCCTGTTCCCGCGGTAGCAACAAACGCCGAAAGTGGCTTGCCTATTTCCTTCATAGCCTCAACAATTTCAAGAGCAGTAGAATGTCTATGTGCATCTGGATTTGCTTCGTTTTCAAATTGCATCGGCAAATAACTATTTGGTATTTCATTCGCTAGCTCTTGTGCCTTTTTGATCGAACCAGGCATTTTTTCATCGCCTGGAGTTAAAACAACTTCAGCACCGTATGCCTTTAATAGATTGATACGTTCCTTTGTCATTGTATCGGGCATCACTAATATTGAACGGTATCCTCGGGCTGCAGCATTCATGGCTAATCCAATGCCTGTATTCCCGCTAGTTGGCTCAATAATCGTTGCACCCTTTTTTAATAATCCCTTCTGTTCAGCTGTAATCATCATGTTGAATGCCGCACGATCCTTTACACTTTTACTAGGATTAAAAAATTCGAGTTTTAAATAGACGCTAGCCCCATTTTGAGGTGCCAAACGATTTAATTTAAGTAAAGGGGTTTCCCCAATAAGTTCAGCAATATTTTGAACAACTTTCATTTAAATGTACTCCTAACCTTCAATTATTTTCCTTAGGATTCGAAATTTTTACTACAATAATGGGAAATGTAACATATAAAAGAGATAACCCTATTATACCTAAAGAGGTATATTATATTCAAACATATATGCCTCGTATAATAGTCATTTTTCGATTCAGTTACAATCTCTGTTAAAATAAAAGAAAGCTTGAAAGGTTGAAAGTTAAAATGGATAAAAAAACTCATTTTTTTTATGCAGTAAAAATACCGAGTGATACGAAGAACCTTATACATACTAAATTACTACCCCTTGGAAAGGAATTTCCCTTTCAAAAATGGGTTCATCCAGAGGATTACCATATTACTCTAGCCTTCTTGGGAAACGCAGAAACAGGCATGTTGGAAAAGTCAGTACAACTTATATCTGAGGCACTAAAGAAAGAGCGTGCTTTTCCTCTAAATATCGAAGGACTAGATACTTTTGGAAGAAAAGAATCTCCAAGGATTTTTTGGTTGCGGTTAGTGGAACAGACTTGTTTATATGAAGTACGGAAAAAGGTATTTCATGCATGCGAATTAGCAGGCTTTTCCCTTGAAAAAAGACCGTTTCATCCACATATAACAGTAGCGAGAAAGTGGAAGGGAGATTCTCCATTGGTGCACGAATCGCTACAACAAGAGAACCCTTTTACTCGTGAAGCGATCTCATTTGTTGCAAATGAAATCGTATTGTACCAGACACATTTGGAAAGAGAACCAAAATACGAGGTTGTTCAATCTTTTAAGTTATAGATTATCTGTTTATAGAAAGGAAAACCCGCATGGGACAATTAATTAAGCTGCAAGATTATGTTTCACGTTACGAACAAAATATTTATGAATATCCAACTAGATATGTAAGATTGAAAAAACAGCAATGGGAAAAGATTTACTCCCTCTGGAAGTCTGATTCTATTATTGAAAGTATTCAGCCTGTATCAACCAATTGGTTAGAAGAAGACAAACAGCCGTTAGTTGATCGGATGAAGGGATTTTTTAAAAGAGAAAGAAAAGACGAAGATGTAGAGGAAAAGGAGATACAATCGGGTGTTCAAGAGTCTTCAGGTCTATCATTTTCCCCTTCATTTACCTTTAATCCAGCTTCTGAAGATGAGCTTAAGCGTCAATTTCTCGACCAATTACTTCGTTTTCAAATGAAATGGGCGACCACCACCTTGTTAGAGCAATCCCATATTAGTAAAAAGTATTTGTACGATCACAGACTTAAGTACTTTTTGCAACGCTTTCCCGATACCACCCTTGTGATGTATGAGCCAATCTTCCTGTTGAAAAAAGCTCCGGTAGAAGTAGAAACAATTTTAATCACTCCAACAGATGTGTGGTGTATCCATTTCTTAGAGGAAGAAGACCATGCTGTATTTCTAGGAACGAAAGAAAGGTTTTGGGTAAAACGTCATCAGGATCAAGAACAAAAGGTGTTAAGTCCGCTTATTGGACTTAATCGTACAGAAAAAATTGTAAAGAAAATATTTGAGTTGTATGAAATAGAGTTACCGATTCATAAAGTAGTATTAAGTAGAAATGGCTATATTGATTTTCCCTTTCCACCCTATGGTTTACAGCTCATTGAAAAACGAAATTACGAAGAATGGTTTCAAACGATGAGAAGCAATAAAACTCCACTAAAGCATGCACAGCTAAAAGCAGCCCAAATGCTTCTTCAGTTTAGTCAAACAAGTAGTATGCGCCGACTAGAATGGGATGTTTTAAATAAAGGGGAACAAGAAAAAAAAGAATTCTAGACATGTATGGGATGAGAAAAATGGGGAAATTATACTTTATTATTAATCCAAATGCCAAAAATGGCTATAGTTTAAAAGTGTGGGCTAAAGTAGAAAAAGAATTAGAAAAACAAAAAATTACCTATGAAGCGTTTTTGACTGCCTATAAAGGAAATGGTGCTGAAATAGCGATGCTTCTTGCTAAGCAAGAGGGTGAGGTATCAATCACAGTGGTTGGAGGAGATGGAACATTAAATGAGGTAGTAAATGGGGTCATCTCTTTTCCTAATGTGAAAGTTGGATTTATTCCTGCTGGTTCTGGAAATGATTTTGCAAGAGGATTTCAAATACCAAGAGATCCTCTTCATGCATTATCTGTATTGCTAAGAGAGCGAAAGCAAGAACCGAGCTTAACCGACGTTGGTAAAATATCTTGTTCGAGTAAGGAGGATCTGTACTTTATAAATAACATGGGAGCAGGTCTCGACGGCTTAATTTCCAAGCTCGCTAATCAATCCAAGATGAAAAAATGGCTAAATAAATTTTCCTTGGGAGGCCTAGTATACGTGTACTTGCTTATCAAGGAAATTCTTATTTTTAAACCGACAGATGTTCAACTTATTGTGGATGACATCCTTTATGATTTTCCTGCTACCTGGTTTGTAACTGTGGCTAATCAGCCGTTTTATGGTGGAGGAATGCAAATTGCTCCGAAGGCAAAAACCGATGATGGATTGTTAAATATTATTATCGTATATCGTTTATCAAGGCTAAAAATGCTTTCTGTGTTTGTAAGCGTTTTTTGGGGTGGTCATGTCGCCTTCAAAGAAGTGAAGATGTTAACTGGGCGAGAAATTCAAATATATTCTTCTACCCCAATGATGGCACATGCCGACGGTGATTATTTTGCTGAAACTCCTTTGCAAATTCAGGCTTGTCAGCAGGTGTTGCCAATTATCACAAGGGGAATAAAGAAGGATAGGAGGCAGAAGGAGCTGAAAAATGCATGATTATTATTGAAAGACTTTTTTATGCCTATTTAGATGATGTGAACATAATTACGATCTTATTACCTATGAGTTATCATAATGGCGAGTCTAAGGGATTTTCACTCAAGGTTGGTGATCATACTGAGAAGTTAGCAATTAGTGAAAAAATAAGATTACATGATAGGGTTAAATATATTTGTCATACCGACAAGGAACCAGAAATCGGATTGACTTATTGTGTAATGGATGAGCATGGAGGGGAGACGGATCTTCAGATAGGCGCAATTATTCGAACTCCTCAGTTTGATGAAAAATTTTACTATGACGGCCCAATGGGAATCCAATATTCACCAGAAAGGACCATCTTTACACTTTGGGCGCCTACCGCCACACAATGTCAGTTGAAACTCGCTAATACTGATGATGCTGAAATAAATCATTATGAAATGACTCGCATGGAAAGAGGGATATGGGTCATTACGGTAGAAGGAGATCTGGAAGGATATCACTATACTTATCTCGTTTGTGTAAATCTTCAATGGAGAGAAGCCGTAGATCCTTATGTTGTGGCTGTTACAGCAAATGGGGAACAAGGAGTGATAATCGATTTAAATCGAACACCAGTGGTAAGTAAACCGCTAACGGGATTTAATTCCCCTACTGACGCTATCATTTATGAGGCACATATTAGAGATTTAACCATCCACCCCAATAGTGGAGTGACCGATAAAGGTTTATATTTAGGTGCGAGTGAAAAAGATACCTTTACTAGCCATGGTCAGCTTACTGGTCTTAGTTATATCAAAGATTTAGGAGTCACTCACATCGAACTGCTCCCGCTTCATGATTTTGCTGGTGTTGATGAGCTAGGGGATAAGGAAGATTATAACTGGGGTTATAACCCCATACACTTCAATGCTCCTGAAGGAAGTTATTCATCGAATTGTCAGGATCCATATGCCAGAATCAATGAGTTAAAGAAGTTAATTGACATTGTTCACAAAGAAGGACTTCGAGTCATTTTGGATGTTGTATACAACCATGTATACATTAGAGAAGACTCTTCTTTTGAAAAAATTGTACCAGGCTATTATTTTCGACATGATCAGAATGGTATGCCCTCGAATGGAACAGGAGTAGGAAATGATATTGCTTCTGAACGAAAAATGGTGAGGAAATTTATCGTCGAATCGGTCCTATTTTGGAAAAAAGAATACGGTATAGATGGGTTTCGCTTTGATTTGATGGGGATCTTAGATATAGAAACGATGAATGACATTAGAAAATCGCTTGATTTATTGGATCCTTCGACCATTATGATTGGGGAAGGCTGGGATTTAAATACTCCGATCGCCATTGACACAAAGGCGAGTATTCGTAATCAGAAGAAACTTCCAAGAGTGGGTCAATTCAATGACTTCTTTAGGGATACCGTTAAGGGTAATACATTCAATCTTCATGATAAAGGCTACGCTTTAGGAAATGAAAGATACTTCGAGGCTGCAAAGAAAATTTTAGCAGGTAGTGTAGGTTTGAAGGAAAAGGGGTTATTTCAAGAACCCATTCAATCGGTAAACTACATCGAATCTCATGATAACCATACCTTCTGGGATAAACTCCTCCTATGTGAAAAAGAGGAGCCTGAAGATATTAGGAAAAAGCAGCAGAGATTGGCAACGGCATTTGTTCTCTTATCTCAAGGAGTGCCTTTCTTACATTGTGGGCAAGAATTTCTTCGGACAAAAAAAGGAAATGGAAATAGTTATCGATCACCTAATGATATTAATCAAGTAGATTGGGACCGAGTATATGAAAACAAAGAGCATGTAGACTATATCAAGGGTTTAATTAAATTAAGAAAATCACATCAAGCCTTTCGTTTTCATTCAACCGAACTGATTAATAAGCATATGTCTTTCTTACCAGTGGAAAAGCCAGTTATTGGATACACCCTTCGTGATGTTAGGAAATTTGGAATATGGAGTGAAATCATCGTTCTATTCAATCCTCTTAAAACAGAACGTCATGTTTCGTTACCTACCGTTGATTGGACGGTCATCGCGGACCAAAACATGGTGGAAATAAATGGTATTCATCAAATAAATGAAAAAGAATGGAGTCTCCCTCCACTTAGTGTTTATGTACTAGTAAAGTAATAAAGTACGATGTCTCTACTTGACGAAGGTAACACTAGGAGATAAAATCTATTAAGATGGCTATTGTCGATTTTTTTACAATAGCCGTCTTTTTTACTTGTAAGATACTTATGCATGACCAAGGTGAATACTTAATAAAGTAAAGCTACTTATTATAGAAACTAACGACGCAGTTAAAATGAAGGTGAACAATTTTGGAACACTTATTTGGACAAGAGTGGGAAATCGTTCCTGCAGGAGGAGCGACAGGAGAAGCGTTTATTGCACAGCATGAAGATCAGAGGCTCTTTCTTAAACGAAATTCCTCACCATTTCTTGCCGTATTATCAGCAGAAGGTATTGTTCCGAAGCTAATTTGGACGAAAAGGCTTGAAAACGGGGATGTAATTACCGCTCAGCAATGGTTAGAGGGTAGAGAGCTAAAGCCGCATGATATGAACACGAAAAGAGTGGCAAAGCTCTTAAAAAAAATACATCAGTCAGAAGCCTTGCTTGGAATGCTAAAAAGGATGGGGAAAACTCCATTAGAGCCTGTTCATCTTTTGTCCATTTTAGTGCAAGAGCTTGATGAGGATGTAAAATCTCACGTGGCCATTCAAGAGGCTCTATTATTCTTGCAACAGGAGCTCGATGGTATACATTATGAGGAAAAGGTTGTATGTCATTGCGATGTTAATCACAATAACTGGTTGCTCACAGAAAGCAACCAGTTGTATCTGATTGATTGGGATGGTGCGATGATAGCCGACCCTGCCATAGACTTAGGAATGATGCTATATTGGTATCTCCCGCAAGACAAATGGAGCGAATGGTTAGCCATGTATGAAATAGAGCTCACGGACGAATTGATGCTACGAATGAAATGGTATACGATTGCACAGACCATCTCATCTATTCAATGGCATAAAAATAAGGAACGATACGAAGAGATGAATCACTGGGTGAATTATTTGTCAACTCTTGTTGCTCAAGAGAATTGATCAATTTCTGATACCCACTGGCCAAGTTGTTCTTGGTGTGACTCGATATGTTGATCTAGTTCATTCGTATTTGTACCGTGCTGAGAATAGCTGTAAATTTGTTCTAGTACATTCTTTACATTATGATCGAGTTCTGAGTTAACCATCAGTGATTTTACTAAACGTTCTAATTGTTCACATTCAGATACGGACCCGCAACAATCGGTACTGTGATTCGTTAATATATCTTTTAATAAATTCATTTGATCTTTCTGTTCTAAAGGCATCCGATACACCCTTTCAAGGTTGCTTAAAAATACGTAAAAAGGAATTTCACATTTAGGTTGTGAATTCCTTTTTTTATTTATACGTAAATTAATTATATGGACGAAGTATTAGTTTTGGTTGCAACAAGATTGTTCACATGATATGGTTTGAACGATAGATTATTTTAGGGGTGTCAACATGCGTTTAAGAAATAAGCCTTGGGCAAAGGATAGACTCGAATCCTATCCGCAATATGTTGTAGCAAAACCAGAAAGCTACAAAGGTAATTGGACCGAAGTATTTGGGAATGACCAGCCTATTCATATTGAAATCGGAACGGGTAAAGGTCGTTTCATTACTGAAATGGCTAAAGCAAATCCACATATTAATTATATTGGTATTGAGGTATATAAAAGTGTTATTGTTATTGCTCTCGACCGTCTAATTGAAGAAGACCTTCCGAATTTGCGACTAATGAATGTGAATGCGGTCGAACTTCAGAACTATTTTGCTAAAGGTGATGTGGATCAAGTTTATTTAAATTTCTCTGATCCTTGGCCAAAAACACGGCATGAGAAGAGACGGTTAACGTACAAAACTTTCCTTTCCATTTATGAAAATATTCTGGTGGATAACGGCGAGATTCACTTTAAAACAGATAATCAAGGGTTATTTGAGTTCTCTCTTCGAAGCTTTTCGGAATATGGAATGCTTTTAAAGTATGTAAGTTTAGATCTTCATAATAGTTCTTATGAAGGAAATATTATGACAGAATACGAAGAGAAGTTTTCCTCCAAAGGCTTTCGTATCTATCGTTGCGAAGTTCAATTTCAGAAAAAGTAAGCAGTCCTACTATTGTAGGACTGTTTTTTTCGTAAGGAGTTGGGTAAGTTAATAATATTTACGGAGATTATGTGAAGGGGGAAGAATGAATGCTCACTCCAGAACAGCGAATTGAGTTACATGGATTTAATAACTTAACAAAATCACTTAGCTTTAATATGTATGATATTTGTTATACAAAAACGAGGCAAGAGCGGGAAGCTTATTTAGATTATATTGATGAACAATATAATGCCGATCGGTTAACGAAGATTTTAAAAAATGTATCCGATATTATTGGTGCACATGTTTTAAATATTGCTCAACAGGATTATGTACCACAAGGAGCAAGTGTAACGATTCTCGTTTCTGAAGGACCAGTAGTAGAAGTTCCCACAGAGTCAACATATGATGAATCACCAGGACCATTACCAGATAATGTTGTATTTCAGTTGGATAAAAGTCATATCACTGTTCATACGTACCCTGAGTACCATCCGTATGAAGGAATAAGTACTTTCAGAGCGGATATTGACGTTTCTACCTGTGGGGAAATATCACCACTTAAAGCGTTAAACTATTTAATTCATTCATTTGATACAGACATTATGACAATTGATTATCGAGTACGTGGATTTACACGGGATAAAGATGGTCATAAATTATTTATAGACCATGATATCACTTCCATTCAAAACTTTATTCCAGACGAAATCAAGGATCAATACGATATGATTGATGTGAATGTGTACCAAGAAAACATTTTTCACACGAAGTGTAAATTGAAAAATTTTGATTTAAATAATTACTTATTTGGATACACAATGGATACGTTAAGCGAATCTGAACAGAAAGAAATCACTGAAAGCTTAACATCTGAAATGGATGAAATTTTTTATGGGAAAAATTTTCTGCAGTAAATTGAGTGAGTCTATTGGCGCAATAGACTCTTTTTGAGCAAGAGCGGGCGCTAAAGTGGAATAGTCATTATGAAATGATTGAATCCGTGAAGAGAAAGACGTAAGAAAAGCTGCCCTATAGGGCAGCTTTTCTTAAAGAGGGTACACTTCTATAATGGATCCAGTCTTTGCATCTGAAACAAATTCGTATTGCTCTAACGTGTCATCTACCGTACGTGATACTCCACCTTTATAAACATCATAGGTGATGTTGTTCTTTTCAAACCGCTCTGTTGTCATTTGAATCCAAGAGCCGCTAATGGGACCTCTTTCTTTAAATTTTGCTTTTGCGTGTGATAGGGCTTTTTCTGGGGATACTTTGCCCTTTTGGGAGACCCATTCGCTTGCCAGAAAGCCTGAAATAATTCCAACAGAAACACCAGTTAAAAATGATTTCCAGTTCATAAAGCCCCTCCTTATTTATCCAAATAAATCCTCCTTCCATCATATCAAATTTTACGTACATAATTAAGAGTAGCAATCAATAAAGTGGTAACAGATGGGAAAGTTAAGTAGAATAAAGATGGTACATAAAGAGTCATGTGAATATTAGGAGGCCATTATACATGAATTCGAAGACATTACAGCTTTTCAAGACGCTTACGGAACTTCAAGGTGCATCTGGAAATGAGCATTTGGTTAGGAAGTTTATGCGTGAACAATTAACTCAGTATTCTGATGAAATCATTCAAGATAATTTAGGAAGTATTTTTGGTGTGAAGCATGGAAATGCCAATGGTCCTCGTGTCATGGTTGCGGGACATATGGACGAGGTTGGATTTATGGTAACGGCGATTACAGATAATGGGATGATTCGTTTTCAGCCTTTAGGTGGTTGGTGGAGCCAAGTTCTACTAGCACAGCGTGTGCAGGTCATGACGAATGACGGTCCTATTATTGGAGTGATTGCTTCCATTCCTCCTCATCTTTTGGATGAAGGTAAGAGAAGTAAGCCGATGGAAATTAGCAATATGTTAATTGATATTGGGGCTGATAGCAGGGAACATGCGAAGGAGCTAGGGATTAAGCCGGGACAGCAAATTGTGCCAATTTGTCCGTTTACCCCGATGGCAAACGAAAAGAAAATTATGGCTAAGGCTTGGGATAACCGATATGGCTGTGGCCTCGCTATTGAATTATTAGAAGAAGTGCAAGGAGAAAGTTTACCAAACACATTATATTCTGGTGCAACTGTTCAGGAAGAAGTTGGACTAAGAGGTGCACAAACAGCAGCAACTTTAATAAAGCCAGATATCTTCTTTGCTCTTGATGCAAGTCCTGCAAACGATGCGACGGGTGATAAAAATGAGTTTGGTCAATTAGGAAAAGGAGCGTTGCTAAGAATTCTAGATCGATCTATGGTAACCCATCGAGGGATGAGAGAGTTTGTTCTAGATACTGCAGAAACGCATAATATATCCTACCAATACTTTGTCTCTCCAGGTGGGACTGATGCAGGACGAGTGCATATGTCAAATGAAGGAGTCCCGAGTGCTGTTGTAGGAATTTGCTCTAGATACATTCATACGGCTGCTTCGATTGTTCATGTTGACGATTATGCTGCTGCAAAAGAGCTTTTAATAAAACTGGTAAAAGCTTGTGACCAGACTACAGTAGATACAATTAGACAAAATAGTTAAAAACGGTAGGGAGGTAACCTTTGGGAACCTCCTTTTACATTGAAGCTGAGGTGCAGTTATATGTATGTGGCAGTAGGTTCGAAAAACCAAACGAAAGTAAAAGCTGTTGAAGAAGCATTTAAAAAGTATGACGCAAAGGTTAAGGGAATGGATGTCCCATCTGGAGTAAGTGAACAACCCTTCTCCGATGAAGAGACCATACAAGGAGCCATTAATCGAGCGCAAGCAGCCCTTGAAAACAATGATGCAGAACTGGGGATAGGTCTAGAAGGTGGAGTACAGCAAACGAAATTTGGGATGATGTTATGTAATTGGGGTGCATTAGTACAATATGGAAAATCTCCTATAATAAGCTGCGGGGCTAGAATCTTATTACCAAAAGAAATTGAACATAGGCTTATAGTAGGAGAAGAATTGGGTCCGATAATGGATGATTTCATGAAAAAGACAAATATTCGAAGCAAAGAAGGGGCAATTGGAATCTTTACGAATGGACTTATTCCGAGGCAGGAAATGTTTCTTCATGTTAGCACTTTACTCGTTGGCCAATATGAATACAGGAATATAAATGGTTTGGAAACACAATTGTAACAATTGTAAGGCTTGTCATTGGATAGGGAGACGGGTATGATAGTAAGGAAGACAATAGTTCCTATGTAGGGAGGAAGAAAGTATGAGAAAGTATTTACAAGCATCTCTCCTCTGTATAGCTGCTCTATTTTACCTTAGCGGATGTTCTGCATCCTTTGACGAAGAGGAAACAGAAACAGTGGATGTTGTGGAGAACGCTTTTAAGGAAGAGGCTAAAAAACCAAATAATAAAACTGAGGAAATGGAATATTATTTACCTTTTGGTTTTGAAGTGGAAGAAGAATCTCCCAATAATATAATTTTAAAGAATGGTTCAAAAACATATATATTGTTTTACAATCCAATAGAAGGTCAAGATAGTGAAGTTGTTTACCAATCAACAGTCGATCAAGACAAATACGATACTGATAAAGTGATCAAAACGGATGGGAAATTTGGCTATCTATTGGTAAAAAAGCTTGAAGATAACCTAAATGAGCTAACAATTGGTGTCGGTGGAATGAAAATTACGACAGAAACAAAAACAAGGTCTCTTAGCAGCGAAGCAGAAATGATGATTAACATCGTCAATTCAATAAAGTTAAAAGAAAACGAAGGATGAAGTCCTTCGTTTTTTGTTAGAAGCTAATTTCTTTCAAAAGAAGCTACAATGCTTTAGAATATGGGGTAGTCTGAATAACTATTAACGTACTGTATAAACTGTTATGGGAGGTAATCATATGAAAATGCTTGAGAGTGTAGAACAGTTTGAAACGATGAAAAACAACGGGAAACATATATTTATGTTTTCAGCAAACTGGTGCCCAGACTGCCGAGTGATTGAGCCAGTCTTGCCAGAAATTGAAGAGAAATATAGCGAATACAATTTTGTACATGTGGATCGTGATCAGTTTATTGATTTATGTATTAGTCTAGATGTGTTTGGAATCCCAAGCTTTATCGCGTTTGCAGATGGAAACGAATTAGATCGTTTTGTCAGCAAAGACCGGAAAACACAAGAGGAAATTGAACAATTCATCGAAGGATTATCATAATGGAATAGCTCCCAATCCTCCAAAGATTGGGGCTATTTCATGTAGAATAAAAACGAAATGCTCCAATAAGGAGGCAAGTATATATGAAAATGGATAGTAAAAAAATGAAGGCGGAGCTCGAAAAACGCCTTAGTAGTGCTAACCGTACTATTACTTATGATCGAAAAAATGATCATTTACGTATTGAAAGCAAGGATAGTGGAAGAGGTATTACCGTTGAGCTGCCTAGAATTATAGCAAAATGGGAAGTAGACAAAGAAAAGGCCATTGATGAAGTCGTATACTATGTTGAGGAAGGCCTTAAGGCAATGGATGAGAAAACGATTCAAGAAGGTGAAAAGACTCGGATTTTCCCTGTCATACGTTCTACTTCTACGCCTGTTGTATCGCGCGAAGAAATTCCTTTAGTATATGATGATCATACGGCAGAAACTAGGGTTTATTATGCTCTCGATTTAGGAAATGCGTACCGAATCATTGATGAAGCATTAATGGCAAAGGAAAATTGGACGAGAGACCATATCCGCGAAGTAGCTCTTTTCAATGTGAGAAGCCTTAAAACGACCATGAAACGTGATGAAGTGGCAGGAAATATCTTTTATTTTCTCAATACAAATGACGGGTATGATGCAAGCCGAGTTCTAAACGATTCATTTTTAAAGGAAATGAGTTCGAAGATTACAGGTGATATGGCGGTAGCGGTACCACATCAGGATGTACTTATTCTTGCAGATATAAAGAATGAGACTGGTTATGATATTCTCGCACAAATGACCATGAGCTTCTTCGCTAGCGGTCGAGTGCCCATTACGGCACTATCCTTTTTATACGAAAATGGGGAATTAGAACCGATCTTTATCTTAGGAAAAAACAGAAGCAAAAAACCAAACTAAAGGACCAATTACGGTCCTTTTTGCGTTTTTAGTTTGTACTGGGATGAAAACCAACACAGACCTACTAGCGTTAGGTCAAAAGATTCAAAATTATATTATTACTAGCAATCTTTTATTTCTTGTCGATATTATAGTATTCAATGATAAAATAAGAAGACATGATGAGAATGAAGAAAGAGTGATAAGGTTTGAATTGGTTTAAGAAATTGTTTAGTAAATTAAGTGATGATAAAGTGGAAGAAATATATGAACAAAAGGTAGAGCCATTTAAAGAAACAAGAAAAGAACAAAAGGATATGGATGCTCGAATCGTTTATCAGTATCCGAAGGGGAAATTTAAGTTCCCGTTAATACCAGATGAAAGAGAAATGCAGAAACCATCTAGAAAAAGTAGAGAAGAGAGAACGTCTTCCCGTCAGCGAACAGAACCAGTCATGAAAAGTGAAACCGTTCGTTCGAAACCTAGAGTAGGCTCTATTACAAAAAGCAACGTAAGTCCTCCTAATAAAAGTGAAACAAATAATAGAGATGTATCCAAAAGACCGTTTCGACCAACAGAAATTCCCTCTCCAGTCTATGGGTTCCAGAAAAGAGTCAGACATCAGGAAGAGAAACCGGTAGAATACGAGTTAAACTCCTTCTTGAAGAATGAATACATAGAGCGTTCTTCCGAAACTCCTGTTCAGGTAAATAAAATAGTGAAACAGGATATTGAAGAGGTTCATGATCAAGGAGAAGAAACGGTAATAAATACGGATCTGATTGAATTGATTAGCATGGATGTTAGGGAGGAATCGATTCCTGCAGAACCAGAAGCAGAACCAGAACATGTAGAACCAGTTGTAGAGGAAGAGATAGAGAGCTATGTTCTATTGGAGTCTACCGGGGAATTGGAAGTTGCCGTAACTGCTGAGCTTTCTGACCTGGAAGAGGAAAAACTGGAAGTTGACCAGAATGTACAAATAGAACAACAACTGAACGTAGTTGAACAGAATGCTCAGATAGCAGAACTGAACATAGTTGAAGAGGTTGAACAAATAGAAGAACTGAACGTAGTTGAAAAGGTTGAACAAATAGAAGAAATGTACGTAGCTGAAGAGGAAATTGAACAGGTCGAGGGGCAAACAATCGAAGAAAGCACCCAACCGAATTCTGAACAGGGGAAATTAGATGGTAATGAAGAACCTCCTGTTGAACCTGCGCCTAAACGCAAGCATTTGCCTTTTAACGTATTAATGTTGAAAGAAGATCGTCGTAAATTAGAGGAAAAAAGGAATCAAATAAAGAGTGAAGCCACTTTTGAACCACCGAAGCCATTGATACCTGAGAAGGAAGCCCAAGCCGAAGCCGATGAGCAGCCTTCTAGCGTCAATGAGATAGTGGAAGTGATCGATGAGGAAAATCCGTACTACGTATTCCCAGAGCTCGATCTCCTGACACCTCCCGTTATTTATGATACAAGTGGAGAATGGCTTGAAGAGAGGGAAAGGCTTCTAAACGATACGTTAGAAAGTTTTAATGTTCGAGCAAGTGTGGTAAATGTTACACAAGGTCCATCGGTTACAAGGTTTGAAGTGCAACCGGAGCCAGGTGTAAAGGTAAATAAAATTACGAATCTAGCAGATGATATAAAATTAAGTCTTGCCGCAAAAGATATTCGGATTGAAGCACCGATTCCAGGGAAGCACACGATCGGGATTGAGGTTCCGAATGAAGTGAGTAGACCAGTGTTACTCTCAGAAATTATTAACAGTACAGAATTTTTACATTCGAAGTCACCGTTAACAGCTGTACTCGGACTAGACATATCCGGGAAGCCGATTGTAACTGATTTACGTAAAATGCCTCATGGTTTAATTGCAGGAGCCACTGGATCAGGGAAAAGTGTGTGCATAAATACAATCTTAGTCAGCCTTCTCTATAAAGCTAGACCTGATGAATTGAAGCTTCTATTAATTGATCCGAAGATGGTAGAGCTAGCGCCTTATAATCAAATACCGCATCTCGTAAGCCCTGTAATTACCGATGTAAAAGCAGCAACAGCGGCTCTTAAATGGGCTGTTGAGGAAATGGAAAGACGATACGAATTATTTGCACATACAGGCGTACGTGAGATCAATCGATTTAATGAACAATGTGAACAGCATAATCAACATGCTGATAAGCTACCGTTCATTGTCATTATTATAGATGAATTAGCGGACTTGATGATGATGGCCCCTGCAGATGTCGAGGAAGCGATATGTCGTATTGCTCAAAAGGCCAGGGCATGTGGGATTCACTTAATTATTGCAACGCAACGACCGTCTGTTGATGTTATTACCGGTTTAATTAAAGCAAATGTTCCTACAAGAATTGCCTTCTCTGTATCAAGTCAAATCGATTCTCGTACGATTATTGATATCGCCGGAGCAGAACGTCTACTTGGTCGTGGGGATATGCTGTTTTTAGAAAATGGATCCTCAAAGCCTGTACGTCTTCAAGGTACTTTTGTATCGGATGAAGAGATTGATCAAGTAGTAGCTCATGTTCGACGAGAACAAAGTCCAAACTACTTGTTTCATCAAGAGGAGCTCTTAAAAAGGGCTGCTGTTAGTGAAGAAGAAGATGAACTATTTTTTGAAGCTTGTGAGTTTGTCGTTGACCAAGGAGCTGCTTCGACCTCGAGTCTTCAAAGAAGATTCAAGATTGGTTATAATCGAGCAGCTAGATTAATTGATATGATGGAGAAAAACGGGTATATTTCTGAAAATAGGGGTAGTAAACCTCGTGATGTATTAATTGATCAAGATGATCTTCAGAGTATTCAAGAAATGTAAGTATGGTTATTTTAGTCTTTTTTTCATACACTATGGAGTAAAATAGACATAGAAAGAAAAGGTATTATGGCCAAACGTTTCATAGTTTTTATAATTAAATAATGATATAATGTCACAATATGATAAAATCGAGTTCACTATTTGCAAACAAAGAGAGCGACATGCAAAAATGAGCAAATAAAAGAAAATGTCATATACTGTGATACAGTTAGAAGATGGTTGGAGGTTCTTTATATGACAATTTACCATTTTGTGGGTATAAAAGGATCTGGAATGAGTGCGCTGGCACAAATTCTTCATGATATGAATTTTGAAGTTCAGGGTTCAGATGTTGAGAAACGTTTCTTTACACAGACGGCCCTTGAGCATCTTGGAATAAAGATCCTACCTTTCCAAAAAGAAAATATTGTACCAGGATTAACAGTTATTGCTGGAAATGCCTATAAAGATGATCATGAAGAAATTCAAGAAGCGATGAAACTAGGATTGCCTGTCATTCGATATCACCGTTTCTTAGGTGATTTTATGCAAAATTTTACTAGTATTGCTGTGACTGGTGCCCACGGGAAGACATCTACAACCGGGCTCCTTTCGCATGTCATGAGAGGTGCAAAACCAACTGCGTTTTTAATCGGAGATGGTACGGGTAAAGGAGAAGAAAATGCTGAGTATTTTGTGTTTGAAGCATGTGAATATAGAAGGCATTTCCTTTCGTATTTTCCAGACTATGCAATCATGACGAATATTGATTTTGATCACCCTGACTATTTTGCTAATATTGATGATGTATTTTCTGCATTTCAAGAGATGGCATGGCAGGTGAAAAAAGGGATTTTTGCTTGTGGTGATGATGAGCAACTTCAAAAAATTCAAGCAAAAGTACCTGTTGTTTTTTATGGCTTTGGGGAAGAAAATGACTTCCAGGTTAGAAATGTTGTAAAAACTACTGAAGGAACGACCTTCGATGTATTTGTTAGAAACACTTTCTATGATACATTCCAAGTGCCAACCTTTGGTGACCACAATGTATTAAATGCTCTTTCTGTTATTGCCATTTGTCACTATGAAGAGCTTTCAGCTGACAAGGTTAAAGAACAACTCTTAAGTTTTACAGGTGTTAAGAGAAGGTTTACAGAAAAGCACGTCGGCTCTCAGGTATTGATTGATGATTATGCCCATCATCCAACGGAGATTAAAGCGACAGTTGATGCAGCTAGACAAAAGTATCCCGATCGTGAAATTGTTGCTGTATTCCAGCCACATACATTTACAAGAACACAAACATTTCTAGAGGAATTTGCTGATAGTCTTCAATTAGCAGATAAAGTATATTTATGTGATATCTTCGGTTCGGCGCGAGAGAACCATGGTAAGTTATCGATCGAGGACTTACGGAATAAAATCGAATCGGCTGAAATGATCAACGAGGAAAATACAGAGACTCTAAAGCAACATGAAAACAGTGTCATCTTGTTCATGGGAGCAGGAGATATTCAAAAATTCCAAGAAGCATACGAACGTCAGTTATAATAAAAAGATGCAGCTTTAGTCGCTGCATCTTTTTGTTATTTTAAATTCTCAGGATTTAATACTTCGAGCTCTTTAATTACGAAGCGTCCATCCTTTCTAACTAGCACATCGTCAAAGTACATTTCTCCTCCGCCATAGTCGCTGCGTTGAATATTGACCATATCCCAGTGAATGTTTGAATGGTTTCCATTAAAGGCATCATCATAACATTGACCAGGCGTAAAATGAAAGCTTCCATCAATCTTTTCATCAAATAAGATATCTTGCATTGGATGTAAGATATAAGGGTTCACACCAATGGCAAATTCACCAACAAAACGTGCCCCTTCATCTGTATCGAATATTCTATTAATCCGCTCTGTATCATTTGCTGTTGCCTCAACAATCTTTCCGTCTTTAAAAGTTAGTTTTACATTTTCAAATGTAAAGCCTTGATATGGAGAAGGAGTATTATAAGTAATGACACCGTTGACAGAATCACGTACGGGAGCCGTATATACCTCTCCATCAGGAATATTCATTTGTCCTGAGCATTTTATGGCCGGAATATCTTTGATTGAGAAGGATAAGTCCGTTCCTGGTCCAGTGATTCGTACTTTGTCCGTTTTGTTCATTAACTCGACTAACGCATTCATCGCATGATCCATTTTCCCATAATCTAAGTTACAAACATTAAAATAAAAATCTTCAAAACCCTCTGTGCTCATTTTTGCTAGTTGCGCCATGGATGAGTTTGGATAACGCAGGACCACCCATTTGGTTTTAGGAACACGGATATCACGGTGTACTTTCTTTCCGATCGTTGATCCGTGAATTTTCATCTTGTCATCAGGAACATCTGCGTGTTCATTGATATTGTCGCCGGAACGTAATCCTATGTATGCATCCATTTGACTCATAACGTTTGCTTCAAAATCTGCCATCAAGTTAAATTGTTCTTCCCGGGCACCTAGGAGCAAAGCTCGATCCACTTGCTGATCTTTAAGAAGTACGAAAGGATGTCCTCCTGCAGCATACGCTTCCTTCACTAATGCTGTTACAAGCTCTCGCTGCAAACCAAAATTTTCAATTAGTACCTTTTCACCAGGCTGAAGCTTTACTGAGTAATTGATTAGGTTTTTTGCTAGAAGCTCAATACGTGAATCTTTCATTTTTTTCCCTTCCTTTTAAAAAACTTTTAACACATATATTATTGTAACCTAAAGGGCGAAAGTTGGCGCATTTATAACAATTTTGTTTTATTTATGGTAAAATTTTAGTATTGATTTATTACAATTGACGTTTAATGAATTCTTGGTAGGGTAAGTAATGAAATGTAAGCGTCAATGGAGGTGTAGGATATTTTGGAGTGGATACTTTATGTCAGTGCAGGGATTGCGGCGATTGCTTTTCTTATTTTGGTCATTTTTCTATCCAAAGCGTTACAGTCACTTCAAGTAACCTTAGATAGTATATCAAAAACATTAAATGGATTGGAACGGCAGCTTGACGGAGTCACAAGGGAAACAACGGATTTGTTGCATAAAACAAATGCCCTAGCGGAAGATATTCAAAAGAAATCAGAAAGCTTGGGAAGTGTCGTTGATTCCGTTAAAGATGTTGGAGTAACGATTCAAAAGTTTAATTCATCCCTTCAAACGATTACAAACTCTGTCAACCTTGCTGTTGAGCAGAATAAGGACAAGGTTAGTCAAGTCCTCCAATGGAGCAATGTCCTTCTTGAAATGAAGGATCGATGGACTCATAGGAAAAAGGAAAAGACTGTTGTTGAAGAAGGGATTACCGAAAAGGGAAGAAGAGAAAGAGGTTATTATTAGAGGAGGAATAACATATGGTGAATCACGATACTGAAAAGGAAAATCGACAAAACGTAAACGAAACATCAGGGTCGAAGGAATTTTTAATGGGTGCTATCATCGGTGGGCTAGTTGGAGCAGCAACGGCACTATTCCTCGCTCCAAAATCAGGAAAAGAAATGAGAACGGAATTAAACACGCAAGCTGAAAGTTTGAAAGGGAAGACCAGTCAGCTTTATGATGTAGCAAAAACAAAGAGCACGGAATTAGCAGAAGTTGCTAAAGTAAAGTCCTCTTCCATTGGACAAGCTGTTTCTAAACAATCCAATGACATGATGAGTAAAGTGAAGTTAATCAAACCTGAGACTGAATCGGAAGCAGATGTCGTGTATGAAGATGATTTTTCTCCCGTGTTAAGTGATGATAAGGAGCTTCAAAGAAAGCTGGAGGAAACAAAAAGAGCTTTTGATGAAACAGAATCTCAATTAAATCATTAATAAGCAGATAAATGTTCAAAAACGCAGTGTAATGATATTATATCTACACTGCGTTTTTTATTACAATTTGTGTAAAATAAACTTATACATATCTTAGGAGGGGTAAGAATGGAACAAATTCAAACGAAGGAACAATTTGATGCTCTTGTGGAAAATGAGAATTTTTATCTACTAAAGCATTCGAATACTTGTCCAATCAGTCAAGCAGCTTATGAGGAATACGAAGAATTTACTAGTAACTCAAGTGTTAAGAACTATTACTTAATTGTTCAAACATCAAGAGATCTTTCAAATTATATCGCCGAACGTTTCCACATTAAACATGAGTCACCTCAAGCAATCCTTTTTGTAAAAGGGGACGTTGCTTGGCATGCTTCACACTGGAAGATTACAAGCAAAGCATTAGCTACCGTAACGCAAGAAAATCAATTATGATAAAAAAAGGAAGCTAGGTATCATTTGATAACCTGGCTTCCTTTTTGAGTTGGAAAAATAATCTGTAAAGAGTCGAACGGTTCAAGATGTTCATAGAATGTTGTTTCTTCGTTATTCCTCAAGAGCAAGAATGATCCATTCGATTCTTTTGGAAGGTCAATATCTACCTCTTTAAAAATGTCTTGAAAGATAAATGGCTGTAACCGTTGATGGGTGATGCTTAAGGAGTCATCATCATAAAGGGTACTAGCCTCATGTAATTTTTGATCCCCTCTGTTCACAACGGTGATACTCTTTTTTAAGAGTATTTCTTTATCGTTAAATGTAACTGGTATTGTTTGATTAAGTATATATTGATTTTCATCGGCGAGGTCTTGTACAGTAATATTTCCTCTCATTTGCACAGTGATTTTATCATAGTTCTCAAAGCTACTTTGAAGTCTTGTTTCCATCCCATTACGGTAGAGCTTTCCTGAAAAGGAGGGATAAAATGTATGCTTACCATTCAGGGTTAGATGAAATGGTCGAAGTTCTTCTATAAGGTTAGTGAGATTTAGATAATGTAACAGGTCTTCAAGTGTCTTTGGATAGTGAAATTGGATTGTATCCCGGTCATTGAGTAGATGATTTTTATTTACGGTTTCTCCATTGCATATAAATGTCGGTTCAATTTTGTATGTTTTTCCATTGATCTCTATTTCATTGGTTGGGATTTCATCAAGTAATTGGCCAATAGATAGAGTGGTACGTTCGCCATCTTGTCCTTTTTCAACATACAGGATATCCCCGTTTTCAATAGAATCATCTAGAGCACAACATTCTCCATTTTTCATTAATGTTGGAGGAAGACCATATTGACCAGGAATGGTAATGTTTTTTTCATTTAAAGTAACGATCATGGCTAGTCCTGGTCGACCGTACAGTTTATTCATTTTAATTCCTGCTGCTAATAAACAATCTCCAACGGTTAATTCTTTTACCTCGAACAGTCTAACGGGTTGTTCATTTACGTAAACCGTCATATATTGTACCGGTGATTGTTTAGCTGCTAATGCAATACCAATGGGAGTGACAAGCTCTGGTCCTTTTGTGATCGTCTCAGAGACCGTTAAGGATGAAATGGCATCAATCCCTCTAATGGCGACTCGATTTAAAGGAAGCTCAAGTTTCTCAGCAATTTTCTTTGGAAGTTCAGGTGTTAAACTTCCACCACCGACTAGCATAACAGCTTTAGGAGCTTTTCCATTGTTAAGCTGTAGTACCTCATCACAAATGGATTGTGAAAGGCGGTCTATGGCATAAGAAATTTGTTCGATTACGTCCTCCTTCGAAACCTCAGTCTCAAATCCTAAAATGTCATTGACTGTTATGGACTCTTGAGTGTTTATTTGTCTTTTGGCTATTTCAGCTAAAGGAAAATCAAGTAAGTATTGATCACTGATTGCCTCTGTAATTTCATCTCCGGCGATAGGAACCATTCCATAGGCAATAACTGTTCCCATATCCGTTAAAGCAATATCGGACGTACCAGCACCGATATCTACCAAGGCTACATTTAATCGTCTCATGGAAGGGGGGATAAGAACATTGATGGCTGCTATTGGTTCGAGTGTTAATGCTTCCATCTCTAATCCTGAGCGTGTTAAGGCAGCTAGTAAAGATTCAACGACAACTTTCGGTAAAAAAGTTGCGATAATTTCAACGGATGCCTCATCTCCTTGTTGGTCAATCAGGCTACCGATTTCTTCTCCATCTAAACGATAATAAAGGACAGAATATCCGACACAATAATAATAATGACTTTTCTCTTCTTTATATTTCTCTGCAACCGCTGCTTGGGCGTGTTGTACAGCTAAAAGCTCCAAATGAAGAATGTCTTGTTTTTGCATAATTGGTTTACCGTTAATGGGCAGTGAAACCTTTGAGCGTTCTGTTCGTAAAGCCCTTCCTGCAGCAGCGACGCAAACTTTTTGCAGAGGACCATGTTTGATTTCAAGTTTCTCTTTTATTTGCGTAATGAGCTTTGCTACAGCCATAACATCATGAATTTGGCCATCTAACATAGCACGCTCCGAGTGTTCTATCGACAACATATCGACGACATGGTATTGACTATTTGTTTCTTCAAGAATAATGCCAACACATGAGCGAGTACCTATGTCTAAAGCAAACAATTTATTTGACAAAGAAAATCACACCTTCTAGCTTAGGTTCATATAATAAAGAATCTACTTTAATACTTAAAAGCGTTTAATTATTAAAGAAAATTGCGTGACATTTGAAAATATTTCATATATAATTACTCTAACTTATATAGAAATGTAACACACTTTATGAAGCGGATAAAGAACAATCCTTTTTAGGCTTTTCATTTCGCATGTAATAAAGCATTGTTTTCAAATCTACTAATCAAAGGGGCGAGAAATGATGAGTAATGTTGAGTTAGATCAGCTTAGAGACCGTGTTGACGAGTTAAATGTTGAACTTTTAAAGTTAATTAATGAAAGAGCTAGACTTGTTCAAGAAATTGGCCGTGTAAAGGAAACACAAGGGGTATTCCGTTACGATCCAGTTCGTGAAAGAAGCATGCTTGATATAATTAAGGAAAACAACGATGGACCTTTCCAAAATTCAACGGTTGAACACATCTTTAAAGAAATCTTTAAGGCTGGGTTAGAGCTTCAAAAGGATGATCATAGCAAAGCGTTGCTTGTGTCTCGTAAGAAGAAGCCTGAAGATACAATTGTTGAAGTTAAGGGAGAAAAACTTGGCCATGGTATTCCACAATTAATTTTCGGACCTTGTGCGGTTGAGTCGTATGAGCAGGTTGCTGCTGTTGCTGCTTCAATTAAAGAAAAAGGATTAAAATTCATGCGTGGTGGAGCATACAAGCCTAGAACTTCACCTTATGATTTCCAAGGACTTGGTATTGAAGGATTAAAAATTCTAAAAAGAGTAGCTGATGAATACGATCTTGCTGTAATTAGTGAAATCGTAAGCCCAGCTGATATAGAGAAAGCTGTTGACTATATTGATGTTATCCAAATCGGTGCTCGTAATATGCAGAACTTTGAGCTGTTAAAAGCAGCAGGTGCTGTAAATAAGCCAGTTTTATTGAAGCGTGGACTTGCTGCAACTATTGAAGAATTCATTAATGCAGCAGAATACATTATGTCTCAAGGTAATGGCCAAATTATCCTTTGTGAGCGTGGTATTCGTACGTATGAAAGAGCAACAAGAAATACATTAGATATTTCAGCTGTTCCAATCTTAAAGCAAGAAACACATCTACCAGTTCTTGTTGACGTAACACACTCAACTGGCCGTAGAGATTTACTTCTTCCGATGGCAAAAGCGGCTCTTGCTGTTGGTGCTGATGGAGTAATGGCAGAAGTGCATCCAGATCCAGCAGTTGCATTGTCTGATTCTGCTCAACAAATGAACATTGATCAATTTAATGCTTTTTACAAAGAAATTCAAGCTTCTAACTTAGTGCGTGTATAAGAAATAACACAAAAAACCGACTTATGAGAGCTGATCATAGGCGGTTTTTTTGCGTTTTCCGTCGTAAAATTGTTTTTTTTGTTAAATAGATAGCCTTTACATTGCGACATTTCACTATGTGAAGTATGATAATGATACATAAATAGACAAGTTTCGATTTTTATATAATGGTTAAAAATGACAGACTTGCAGTAAAATAAACCTAAAGTTAGGACGTATATAGAAGGAGTGGTATTGTGAACATAACAATTTATGATGTAGCACGTGAAGCAAATGTTTCCATGGCTACAGTGTCACGTGTTGTGAATGGAAATCCAAATGTAAAGCCAGCTACAAGAAAGAAAGTTTTAGAAGTGATTGAAAGATTAGGTTATCGTCCAAATGCTGTGGCCAGAGGATTAGCAAGTAAAAAAACAACAACAGTTGGAGTTATTATTCCTGATATTTCGAGCCCGTTTTTTGCAGAACTTGCACGTGGAATCGAAGATATTGCGACGATGTACAAATACAACATTATTTTAAGTAACTCAGACCAAAACAAGGACAAGGAGTTACACTTATTAAACACGATGCTAGGTAAACAGGTAGATGGAATTGTTTTCATGGGTGGAAATATCTCCGAAGAACATGTGGCAGAATTTAAAAGATCTCCAGCTCCTATTGTACTTGCTGGTTCGCTTGAAGATTCTGAACAAGTGCCTTCTGTTAATATCGACTACGAACAGGCAACCTTTGATGCTGTAAATACCTTTATTGAAAAAGGTCATAAAAGGATTGCGATGGTTATTGGACCTTTCCATGAACCAATTAATAAAGAGAAGAAGTTGGTAGGGTACAAGAAGGCGTTAGAGGCAGCTGGAATTTCAGTTGAGGAAGACCTTATTGTTGAGGGTGATTATACGTATGATTCAGGTATCGAGGCATTCGAAAAGTTACTTGAACTGTCTGATAAACCAACAGCAATCTATGTAGGATCTGATGAAATGGCAGTTGGTGTTGTTCATGGAGCACAAGATAAAGGGTACAGTGTGCCTGATGACTTCGAAGTAATTAGCTCAGACAATACTAGAATTTCTCTTATGGTAAGACCACAACTAACAACGGTTATTCAACCACTGTATGATATCGGTGCAGTTGCGATGCGTTTGTTAACGAAATTTATGAATAAGGAAAAAGTCTCAGAACATACAGTAGTACTTCCGCACCGAATTGAGCATAGAAGCTCAACAAAGTAAACAGTTTGTCGATATGTAAGGTAGATGACAAATTTGTTTATGATAGTTGGGAGAGAAACTATGAAAAAGCTTGATGTTCTAACACCTATCGGATTGACGATAGGTGTAATTATGCTGTTATTTGGAATTGTTTACAACGGGGGAATGAGCGGACTATTATCATTTGTTGACCCTGCATCATTGCTTATTGTTATAGGCGGACTACTTTCAGGCTTACTTGTCAGCTTTTCTTTAAAGGATATAAAGCAGATGATCAAAGTTATGAGACAGTCTTTTTCTTCTGACGAAAGGAAGCTTCAAGATTTGATTGATACCTTTGTTCATTTATCGGGCAAAGCGAGAAGAGAAGGTCTTCTTTCACTTGAAATGGAGATTGATCAAGTAGAAGATCGTTTTTTACGAAAAGGGATGTTATTAGCTATTGATGGAACGGATCCTGATGTGATTCAAGATATTCTATTAGCTGAAATTGCAGCGATGGAAGAACGTCATAGAAAAGGAAGGGCGATTCTTGAGAAGGCTGGTGATTATGCACCAGCTTGGGGGATGATTGGAACACTAATAGGGCTTGTTCTCATGCTCAAAAATTTAAATGACCCATCAACACTAGGACCTAATATGGCAATCGCTTTATTAACCACTCTATATGGATCCTTGCTTGCGAACCTTGTCTTTATACCTATTGCAGCAAAACTAGAGTTGAAGACAGAGCAGGAAGCTTTTTTAAAACAGATCATTGTTGAAGGAGTTATTGGTGTACAATCAGGACAGAATCCGAATCTTCTTCAAGAGAAGCTAAGTGCATTTCTGTCTCAAGAAGAACGTGAAGCGAAGGAAAAAGAGTTAAATCGCGAGGATTTAGACGATGAAATTTACTAAAAAACATCGGCAGTCTCCTAAAGGGGCACCACGATGGATGGTAACCTTTTCTGATTTAGTCACCTTAGTACTTGTCTTTTTTATTCTTTTATTTTCTATGTCACAAATCGATCTCATTAAGTTCCAAGCACTAGCTGACTCGATGAGAGATAAGCAACTCCTAGATTTTTATCCTTCCATTGTACCACTTGAAGGACAGGGTGAGTCGGAACAAGAAGAGAACAGTGAAGCTGCTCAAAGTTTAGATGATCTTTTGCAAGAGGTCCAATCCTATTTAGACGATAATGGATTAAACAACATCATCGTTGCCAATCGAACAGAGCGAGGTGTAGTGTTAGTTCTTCAAGAACAAGCGCTGTTCCGGTCAGGGGAAGCAGAGATTCTAAATGAATCCAATGCTTTTTTGGATAAAGTGGGAACGATGCTTGGGGAAATGCAGAATCTTGTAAAGGTTGAAGGCCACACAGATAATCGACCAATTACGACTGAGCGGTATCCATCCAATTGGGAGCTTTCTGCAGCTAGAGCTGGTTCAGTCATCAGATATTTAATTGAAAACTTTCATCTTGATTCAACTAGGTTTATTGCTGTTGGATACGGTGAGACGAGACCGATTGTTCCCAACAATAGTGAGGAAAATTGGCAAAAAAATCGTAGGGTAGAGATTGTCATCTCTGATCCAAAATACAATGTCAATGATGTTAATGGCGTTTTATTATGTCCCGAAATTGACGTTACTAATTGTCCCAACACTGACGGATTCACTGTCCAAAATGAAGGGGAAGCACCTTTATGCTTCCCCTAGAATCTTACAAATCAACGTGAT
>NZ_JBHLUU010000090.1:0-16217 GCF_042433785.1 Robertmurraya beringensis
TCCGCTCGACTTGCATGTATTAGGCACGCCGCCAGCGTTCGTCCTGAGCCAGGATCAAACTCTCCAATAAAGAGTAAGATTAGCTCTTAAAGTTAAAACGTTGGCTAGTGTATTTTTCAACACTAATTAATTTTGTTGACGTATGATTTGTTTAGTTTTCAAAGAACAAAATCAATTCATTTCTTACTTTGTCGCTCGGAAGCAACTATATTAGAATAACATTTTCTACTTATCTCGTCAACAACTTTTTAAAAAAGTTTGTGTATCAACTTTTAAATTATGTTGTTTCGCAAGCAGGTTTTTATAATACCACCCGTCCTTTTTATCGTCAATAGATATTTATCATTTTTTGTCGAAAAAAGCGTTCATTAGAATTTTCTAATGAACGCTCATTAAATTAAGCTGCATTTTCTACTTCCTTCACTTCTTTTGAGAAAAACCAGCCAGCTAATGCAATCAGAACTAATATTATATAGAAAGAAAATTTCCACTCAGGTGATTTTGCAAATGCGCTAGGAAGTATGGATAATGAAGGGTGTGATAATGTGTATACTGCAAGTTTCACCCCTACCCAACCTACAATAGCAAAAGCCGCGATTTCTAATCCAGGGCGTTTGGCAAGAAGTGTTACAAAGTAGTTTGCCGCAAAACGCATGATAATTAACCCAATTAATCCACCAGCGAAGATAACCAAGAACTTACCTCCATCCAATCCACCGATAGGAGGAAGTGGAGTATCTGGTAAAGCTACGGCTAAAGCAACTGCTGCTAAAATTGAATCTACTGCAAATGCTATATCTGCTAACTCAACTTTTATAACCGTTGTCCAGAAACCCGAATTCTTTTCTTTCTTTTCTATGTGACTTGACTTCTCTTCAAGTTTTTTCTTAAAAAGTTTCCTCGCTATATGATTAAGGGCAATAAATAATAGATATATCGCACCTATAGCCTGAACTTGCCATACATCCACTAAGAACGAAATAATAAATAAGGAAGCAAATCTAAAAACAAATGCACCTGCTAAACCATAAAATAGTGCCCTTTTTCTTTCTTCTTCAGGTAAATGCTTTACCATAATAGCTAATACTAGGGCATTATCTGCTGCAAGTAATCCCTCTAATGCAATAAGAACTAACAATACCCAACCATATTCTAATAATAAACTAAGATCCAATTTTTGTTTCCCCTTTCAATTGAGAACTCTCCACCCTGCATTCTTTTAACATTCTGTATATATCTCTATAGGTAAAATATAAAATGACCATTTATTGTTTCATACACTCTCCCCCTTCCCACGTTTCTATTTTTCGGTAAAGGTTTGAGACGCAAAAAAGACCTTTACCATTGATAGGTAAAGGTCTTGCTAACAACTAGTATCGTTGCCAACAAAGCCGAGAGCCTGTGCCTCTGAAATGACGACTTTGCTGTAAAAGCTACTCCCCTTTAAAGGAATACTTATTATATTCTTATCATTATCATATGATGTTTTCGATTAATCGTCAATGATAAAATACTTGTTGTTTAAATAAACTCCTTTTCGAGATCAGCCCGTAACCGGAAGATCATCATTCTTTCTCCAGTCCTGGTACTAATATCGGTATAAAAATTAAGAACACTTTGACCTGTTATATTAGAAATTAGCTGTTTTAATTCACCTGTACCAGACTCAACTAAATCAGCTCGCGTACGTTTTACCGATAGCATTCCGTCTTTTGTTTCACACACTGAGTACTCAGCAGGAGTTAGAATTCCTTTTAAAGATACAATGATCATATCTCTTAGAATATCTGCCTTTACAGATATTGAACCTCTCCCTAGGTAGTCCTTTTCCCATTGAGTAATCGCTTTACTTATTTCTGCCTCAATTGAACCCTTTGTTTTCTTCATAAATCACCTCTTACCACATTATAATTGTTCCTTAAACTTTCCTCAATTCTTCCTAACCTCGTAATAGTTTGTTCATACTTTGATTCTATCATTATAAAATCTATTACTTTATGAAGAAGGAAGGTTTCCATGAGCTTTAAAATCCCTGCACTTATATTATCTACCACCTTATTTGCAGCAACAATGTTCCTCACGAATGATGAACTGGCTGAATCTACCACAAACAAGGAAACAACAGCAGCAGCTGTTCAAACTACATCTAACACTTCTTTTACTGAAGAGACGGCTTCCACAGGAACTATTGTTGCAGAGGAAGTTGTAGAAGAAGATCAAGAAATCACAGAGATCCTGCTTGATGTTCCATTATTAAACCAGATGGACAGCCCTAAATTATACAATGGTTGTGAAGTAACAAGCTTAGCAATGATTTTACAATATAACGGTCTTGATATAACCAAAAATCAATTAGCCGAAGAAGTGGTCCGAACACCACTCCAATATAATAGTGGTGAATATAGCAATCCTAATATTGGATTTGTTGGTAATATGGAAGACGGGCCAGGACTCGGAGTATATCATGGTCCCATCTATGATCTGGCAACAAATTATTCCGATCAAGTCATTGACTTAACAAATCAACCATTTGATGATTTATTAAAACAAGTAGCTCAAGGTCATCCTGTATGGATTATTACCACCTCTACTTTTTCTCCTGTTGACGAATTTGAGACGTGGGAAACACCACAAGGAGAAGTTACTATCACATATAAAATGCATAGTGTTGTCATAACAGGCTATGATAATGAATCTATTTATATAAATAATCCTTATGGAGAAAAAAATCAACAACTAGATCGAGAGACATTTATTCTAGCTTGGGAACAAATGGGAAGTCAAGCGATTGTCGTATTATAACCTCAAATACAAATTGTATTTGAGGTTTTTTGTTTAATCAATCGGAATTTTCCACTATTTTTACATTTCTGAGAATAGATTTACATTTAATTAACACTCTATTAAAACTACAAATGTATACTCCAAAAGTAGAGTTAGAAATTCATCATTTTAAATAAATGGAGGAATAATCATGAAAGTAAACAAGAAGATAATCGGAGTTACACTAGCAAGCAGCCTTACACTTAGCTCTCTTAGTTTCACAACAGGTAACAACAAGGTGGAAGCGAAAAAAGATCCTGAAAAAGCGAAAAACGTGATTGTTTTGGTCATGGATGGGGTAAGTTCAAGTACAACTACACTTGCTAGATGGTATAAAGGTGAGCCGCTTGCAATGGACGATATTTTAACAGGTGGTGTTCGTACTTACTCAGCAGATTCAGCTATCACTGATTCAGCTCCTGCTGGTACAGCATTGGCAACTGGGAATAAGTCAAATGATAAATTTGTTGGGGTCTTACCAGAAAAGGTTACAACCCCTGGAGTTGACCAATCTCTAGCCGATAACCCTTACAAGCCGGTTGCTAACGTATTAGAAGGTGCTAAAATTAGCGGAAAAGCAACTGGAATCGTTTCTACTTCTGAAATTCAACATGCAACTCCTGCAGCATTCTCATCTCATGCAGAAAATAGAAGCAATTATGACAATATCGCTGAACAGCAAGTTTACCAAGACATAGATGTCGTTCTAGGTGGAGGCAAAAACTCACTTCTTCCTGCGAATCGTAAGGATGGAGAGAACTTACTTGATACAATTGAGAACAGAGGTTATGACTTTGTAGAAACACGTGAGGAACTATTAAATTCTAAATCAAAAAAACTATGGGGTTCATTTGCTCCTTCAGCAATGGCCTATGACATGGACCGTTCACAAACTAAACCGGAAGAACCTACTCTAGCTGAAATGACAAAGAAAGGAATAGATACTCTTTCTAAAGATAAGGATGGATTCTTTTTATTTGTTGAAGGTAGTAAACCTGACTGGGCTGCTCATGCAAATGATACAATTGGTATAATCAGTGATACCCTTGCATTTGACGATGCCGTAAAAGAAGCTCTTGAATTTGCAAAAAAAGATAAAAACACTATGGTTATTGCCGTATCTGACCATGGAAATAGTGGTATTTCCATTGGAAATCAAAATACAAGCGGTTCTTACTCATATATGCCTGTTTCAGCCTATATCGATCCGTTAAAGCCAGCTAAAATGACTCTTGAAGGTGCATTAAGTCAATTAAAAGCAGATAAATCAAATGCTTTAGAAGTAGCTGCACTTTATGGAATTGTCAGCCCTTCTGCAGAAGAAACAAAAGCCATTAAGGAATCTAGTAATTTAAGCAAAACACTTGTTCAACTCCTGGCTACTCGTGCAAACATTGGATTTACAACAGGTGGACATACCGGTGAAGATTTGTTTATGTATTCTTATGGACCAGGAAAGCCCGTTGGCTTTGTTGAAAATACAGACATTGCACATTCTGTAGCAAGTGCTATGGGATTTGACTTAAAGAAATTAGACAGCCAGCTATTTATGGATGCAGAAGAAGCTTTCAAAGGAGCATCTATTAGCATTGATACAACTAACAAAGAAAACCCAGTATTAGTTGTGAAACAAGGTAAAACAACTGCAGAATTCCCTGTAAATAAAGACATCGTAATCATTAATGGAAAAGAAAAGGATCTTAGAAGTGTTACTGTTCAATCAAACGGTAAATTCTATGTTTCTAAAGAAGCCATTCAAACTGTAAAAAAAGGAAGTTAATTCATGAAGAAAACCCCATTCGATCCTCTGAATGGGGTTACTTCACTCTATAAATACTTTCTGTGTATACTTTTACCGTCATACGTATAAAGCATATTTTTCCCTTCAATAACTGTTTCCATATGAATGCTTCTTCCCCATAACTGATGAATATACGGCATCACTTTTTCCAAATACTTAATATCAAGTTCAATTCCTTCATATCCATGCTTGATATAAAGCTCACCGTTTTTCAGATAATCGCCATCCGTTACCGTTAAGTAAGGGAAGCCACCATTCACCCTCATACTCACTAATTGATCTCGAACATTTTCCCATGCTTTATCAACAATCTTATAATCTTTCCCTTGCTTTTGGAACAAATACATATCCTCGCGCATAACAAGATCTTTCGTTAAATAGTTGCGTAGGAAGGATATATCTGATTCGATTTCACGTACCTCAAACATCTTCTCTCGCCCAGATCCAGGTTGGACTCCTCGACGCTTCATTTCCTCGGTCGGATTATTATATCTTTCTTCAATATCTTCAAAAATCTTTAACCCAAGGTAATAGGGGTTTATTCCTGTTCGAGAAGGTTGAACTACACCAGCATTTAGTTTGGCAAACTCCAATGCTTCGGCGCTCGTTAAATCCATTTCACGGAGAATTCTTTGATGCCAAAACGACGCCCAGCCTTCGTTCATAATCTTTGTTTCTAACTGTGGCCAGAAATATAGCATTTCCTCGCGCATCATTGTTAAAATATCACGTTGCCAGTCTGATAATTCGCGACTGTAACTTTCAATAAATAATAATAGATCTTTTTCAGGCTGTGGAGGGAATTTCTTTTTTCTTTTTACAGGTTCTGGCTTCTTCTTATCCTTTTCATCTAAATCCCACAAATCATCATAAGGACTTATCGCAGCAACTTCTTCGTATTCCACATCCTCCGTACTCCAAGCAAGTTTTGGTCTCATCAATGAGGGGTCAATATGCTCTTCAATGGCTAGAACCGCATCTAGAAACGTTTCAACCTCATGTTTACCATATAATATCTCATACTTTCGGATTCTCTCAGCGGTTGCGGCCATGCTTTCTACCATGTCTCTTTTTGTATTTTGAAATCGAACATTATTTTTAAAAAAGTCACAGTGCGCTAAAACATGGGCAACAATTAACTTGTTTTGAATTAGAGAATTGGAATCCAGTAAAAATGCATAACAAGGGTCAGAATTAATAACAAGTTCATAAATTTTAGACAATCCAAGATCATAATGAAGCTTCATTTTATGAAACTGTTTCCCGAAGCTCCAATGGGAAAATCTTGTTGGCATGCCATATGCTCCAAAGGTATAAATAATTTCAGACGGACAAATTTCATAACGCATTGGATAAAAATCGAGTCCAAAGCCAACCGCTATCTCCGTTATCTCTTCAATGGCATACTGTAATTCCTTCTGTTCTTGTTCACGCATTAGCTTTCTCCCCCTTTTTGCTCTTATCACAATGTATGAAACGAGAGAGAGAATGATGTACCAAGAAATAGAAAAAAGCAGAACTCTATTGTTTTTAGAGCTCTGCTTTTCCTTATTTCTCTTCTAATGCAATCGTCAATTCTTTTCCTACACTATTGTCATGTGTAATCTTGACTGTAACAATCTTTTTCTGGCCATTGACCATTACTTCATACTGAAAGGAATCCACTACCTTATTTTCAGCTAATTTCTCTCTTCCCACATACTTATATTCCACCACCTGCTGTCCAGGATAGTCTTCAGTTACAATTGCTGTTGCGATTTTCCCAAACTTTTTATAGTCTAGTCCTGGCTGCTCAGCATGTGTAGAAGAAAGTGAACCAAAAACGCATAATAGAGTCATTATTGTAATTAGTATCTTTTTCAAATCTTTTCCCTCCTTGTTTGTCGTTTTTATTTTTCCATTTGCCCTTCACTTTTATGTAATTCAATGACCTTATTCACCAATTTCATGCCAACATATCGATTCCTTTTCCATACCTCTGGGAAACTAGTCAAAGGCGGGGCACGATCGACCATTGGTGGACATATTTCTATTGTTAACGCTGGCCGATGGTACATGGTGATAAACCAATCAGTAAATCCTCCACCAGTTGCCTTTTTTGGAGGCTTTCCTAATTTATATCCGGTTAATTGAGCAATTTCTTCGGCAATTGAATAATCCCTCTGTTTATACTTCCCATTTTTATACTTCCAGTATATCTCCTGACCAGTTGAATGATAGGCTACGCCAATGGAAGGTTGGATTTGATCAATAAAGGTAGTTAAAGCTTGAGTTTCCAATGCCTCTAATGGTCTTTTTCCTTTATAAAACTGGTAAGAAGATATACGTGGTCCCTTTAACTCTTTCCAACCTGCTGGATATTGTCGATTTAAATCAATTCCTATCCCATTTGCCTTCCAACGCGAAAAATTAGCATTTCCTTCATTCATTAAGTAAAGCTGATCAACAAAGAATAGTGGAATATCCTGCTGCTGAATGGTAACCCCGTCCGGATTAAGCATCGGAACAAACCAGATGGACACATCATTTAGCATGGTAGAATCAAATGGACCTACTTTAGCACCGGAGGTTAAAGCTCTAACATAATTTTCAAGCATAACCATTAAAAGAGAGGTGGTTAGCCACTCTCTACCATGATGAGCACCAATGAGTACGACGTTTTTCTTTCCTTTTCCTATTTTAATGGCTGGAATATCTTTGCCATAATAAGATTGCCCAATTACTTTCACTTCCAGTTCTCCCTCATAAGTTTCCTGCAATTTTTGAATATCCAATTGCATTTGTTCATATGTGTAGATTCGATCTGAATGAACAATAGTTGCAAATGCAGAGGGGCAATACAATAAAAAGCAAATAAGAAATATCGATATTTTCATTTCATCCATTCCTAAAATAAAATTTCCATCTTTAATGTGTCTTGAATGACCTAAACCTATTCAGGAAAAAGATGAAAACCTTGATATATCAATAGTGACAAGATTTTCTGCGATTGATTTTGACAGTAAATCATACACTATACTCAACTCCTTAAGAGGAGGAGAGAGAAAATGAATCAAGTTGATTATGATCGAGCTTTGTACTATACGCATCGCTCTGAATGGGATAACTTATTAATATTGATGGTACGAACGAAGGACCATTTTTTAGCCAAAAAAATTGAGCATTTCCTTCATGCGTACAATTTTGAAAAGGATTACCAAGTAATTGAGAAACATTTATATTCTTTACTTCGTTACATCGACCATGCAAACGATCTTGTTGAAGCAAATGACGGCTTGCTTGATACAGTGATAACCATGGGGTAACTACTGGAATTCCACCAAAAAAACACGGTCCATAAGACCGTGTTTTTTATGATTTATTTAGTTAGTGAATTCATTTTATTTTCTACCGCTTGCATAAATGCATCTTCAATCGACTTTAGTTTTTCTTTGCTTCCAGTTAAGCTTGAGCCCTTTACACCAAAATAGAACTTAATTTTCGGCTCCGTCCCTGATGGGCGTAAGCAAACCCATGATCCATCTTCAAAGAAGTACTTTAACACGTTTGAAGCAGGAAGATCGATTGATTCTTCTGATCCTCCCTCATATCTTGTACTTGTTAAGTAATCCTCTGTTTTAGTTACTTTCAGACCAATGAGTTCTTCAAGTGGTTCTGCACGGAAAGATTCAAGTGTTTTATTAATTGTTTCTGCACCTGATTTCCCTTTTAACGTTAATGAACGTAAGCCTTCTTGGTAATAACCAAACTTATCAAAAATCATTAATAATGCCTCATATAAAGACTTGCCTTGCTTTTTATAATACGCACACACTTCAGTTGCTAAAAGAGAAGCCTGGATTGCATCCTTGTCCCTTGCAAAATCTCCAATTAAATACCCGTAGCTCTCTTCATATCCAAACAAGAAGCTATGTTCATTTGTAGAATCGAACTCATTAATTTTTTCTGCAATAAACTTAAATCCTGTTAAGACATCAATCGTTGGTACACCATAAGAAGCAGCAATAGTTGCACCCAATTCAGATGTAACAATGGTCTTTAAAACCAATGCATTTTCTTGTAATGTTCCCTTTGCCGTTTTATTTTCTAGTAAGTAATGGAGTAGTAAGGCACCTGTTTGATTTCCTGTAAGGATTTCATACTCCCCTGTTTCATTTTTAACAGCAATTCCAAGACGGTCTGCATCAGGGTCCGTTGCGATCAATAAATCAGCGTTTACCTTTTTTCCAGCTTTTATTGCCAATTCAAATGCAGCATGTTCTTCTGGATTTGGACTTTTCACAGTAGAGAACTGTGGATCAGGCAATTCCTGTTCCTTTACAATCGTCACATTTTCGTAACCAAGCGCCTTAAGACCAGAACGTACCGGTTTATTAGCTGTCCCATGCAAAGGTGTAAAAACTACTTGTAAGTCCGTTTCTTTAGCTAATGTAGGATTCTCAGATATCGTTACAAGCTTCTCTAAATACGCTTGATCAACATCTGCCCCAATCATCTTAATTAACCCTTGCTCTTTTAATTCCTGTTCGTCACGAACCTCTATAGTTAACTCATTTGAAATAGCATCAACTTTTTCAATTACCTTATCTGCCCCTTCTAAAGGAAGCTGTCCACCGTCTGGGCCATACACCTTATAACCATTATATTCTGGGGGATTATGACTTGCTGTAATCACAATTCCAGAGAAAGCATTTAGGTGTCTAACTGCAAAAGATAATTCTGGAGTTGGACGAAGCTCATCAAACACATATGCTTGAATTCCCTTCGTAGCTAAAGTCTTTGCTGCCTCCATTGCAAATTCACTTGATTTATGGCGAGAATCATATGCAATGACCACACCTCTATCCTTTGCTTCTTGACCAAATTCTTCTATATATGTTGCAAGGCCAGCTGATGCCTTTCTAACCGTGAAGATGTTCATACGATTCGTACCAACACCAATTTCTCCACGCATACCACCTGTACCAAACTCTAAATTTTTATAAAAAGCATCCTCTAATTCTACATCGGATAGCTTTTGTAGTTGCCCCTTTAACTCTTCTGGGAGCTTATCAAATTGATTCCAAGTATGTACTTTTTCTTTCCAGCTCATTACGTCTCCTCCTGAAAGTGTTTTCTAACTTTATTATTCAAGCCAGAGTGTGCGTTTCCCTCTTTTTTGTCGTTAGTTTTTGTGACAACTTAAGAAACCATTTTCATTATATATGTTTTTTGTAAAAAATACACATCTCTCCAAATTTTAAAATGTTACATTTGTATTATTTCATTATTTTTTTTAAAATTGGAAAGAGGTGAAGATATGAACGGGTTTGAACGAAGAAGGCTTCAAAAAATGGAACAGATTCGGAAGGCAGCTTTTTCTTTATTCACAAAGTACGGAATTCAAAAGGTAAACATTCATGAAATCGCCAAAAAAGCGAATGTTTCTCAAGTGACGATCTATAATTATTTTGGAAGTAAGGACGAGCTAGTCTATGATGTCCTAAAGGATTATCTAGAGAGGCAAATTGACTCCTTTCAACAATTAATTTATTGTGACCTTTCTTTTCAAGACAAGCTAATAAAATTGATTGAATTAAAGATCTCATCCACAAATGAACTCAGTCCGGAATTTATTGAAGCCATCATTTCAGAGAATAGTCAAATCGCGAATTTATTTCAGGAATTTGCAAATGAAAAATCTATGCCGCTCATTGTTACATTTATTGAAGAAGGGCGAAAAAGCGGTGATATATCAAGCAGCTTATCAATGAATACAATTTTTTTCATCCTCCAAGCAATGACAGATGCTATTCAAAAGCATTCAGATATCTTCCAATCAAACTCAAATAAGGATCAATTTTTAACTGAATTCATTCATTTCTTTTTTTATGGAATTGTCGGAAAAAAAGAAGACATAAGTGTAGAGTGATATACATTTTTGTACAATCTATTTATAATAAATTCACGGTCATTACGTTTAAGGAGAATATAGTATGAAAAAAAATGACAAGCGCGAAAACTTGCTTTTCCTTGCTTTCGCTGCGGCACTGATAGCCATGTTTGGGAGTTTATATTTTTCAGAGATACGCCAGTACGAGCCTTGCGAACTTTGCTGGTATCAACGAATCGTTATGTACCCATTTGTTGTGTTATTAGGTATAGCCACTGTAAAAAAGGATTATGGTATCGCCTTTTATACGATGATTCTTTCGGCAGTTGGTGGGATGATCTCGCTTTACCATTATGGACTGCAAAAGGTTGCCTTTTTAGCAGATACAGCACCAGCATGTGGGCGTATTCCTTGTACAGGGCAATATATTAATTGGCTTGGATTCATTTCCATCCCTTTTCTTGCTCTAATTGCATTTATTATTGTGTTTGTTTGTAGCTTTCTAGTATGGAAGCAAACGAAGGAGGAAAAATAATTTATGAAAAAAGTTCTTATCTTTATTGGTATTATCGTCTTATTGTTTGGTGCATTAGCTATTGTTACAAAAATGCAAAATGAAGAAAAAGTAAGTGATGACAATATTTACAACAAAGATACGCTTCACCCTGAAACCGTTGCTCAATTAGAGGATCCTAATTATCAAAACCTCATTCTTCCAAAAGATCTTCAAACTCAGTTAGATAATGGAGATGACATGACCGTTTATTTTTACAGTCCGACTTGTCCACACTGTCAGCGCACAACTCCAATAGTTGCCCCATTATCTGAAGAGATGGATATTAATCTTGTTCAATACAATCTTCTTGAATTTGAGCAAGGTTGGGATGATTACGGAATTCAAGAAACACCTACAATTATTCAATACAAGGATGGGAAAGAAGTAGCAAGAATCGTAGGTTACCACGAAGAACCTGATTTTGAGAGCTGGTTTAACGAAAATACAAAATAAGATTAAAAAAAGCCGACTATGTATGTAGTCGGCTTTTAAATTAATAATTGATTAGCAGCCTGGGTGTAGGTGCTGAAAAAGCTTGTTTTATTTTCTTTTGCATAGATAAATTCATCATAAGAAAACGGGAAATTATATCCATACTCATGTAAGGTTTCAACATTTTTTTCATACAAAGCTTGGTGATCGTATGTTAAGATGCTTGATTCTAGAATCGAAAGCAATGTTTGAAGTGAAGCAATCACATGATACGCTTCCTTTAATGTCCCATCAAGCTGTGCCGTCTCATTACTCAAAACATTTTGAGCCTCGAATTTTTTTATGTCTTTATCAGAGAAATACATAGGAAAAATATCTCGATAAAACCTTTTTACAAGTTCATTAATTTTCTCTTCTTGGTCTGGTGTCGACGCAAAAACAATCTTCACTTTTAACCCACCTTTAAATATCCTTTAGTTCTAATGTAAAATATAAATTAAGAATACCATAAAAAAACCTGTCTCTATGGTGGTAATTATCACCACGATTAAAATGATAAGTTAAGAACGGAGAGCACAATGTTACAAACAAAAACAGTTGGACAACAGTTCCATATTTATATTCAAAAAGATTGGGAGAAATACACAATAGAAAGCTTATTTAAAGATTATTGGAAGGCCCCTAAAAAACTAGTTCATGAATTGAGAATGGAAAAAAGTGTGTTAGTCAATGGGCAAGAGGCAAACTGGACATCTCATTTTCATTCAGGTGATACCTTATCTATTCCATTCTTTCTTCCCGAGCCATCAATAGTCCAACCTACTTATATGGAGATTGACATCCTATTTGAAGATGATCACCTCCTCATAGCTAATAAACCCGCTGGAATGGATACACATCCAAATTCAGAGAAAGACTATTTTAGTCTCTTAAATGGCGTAGCGTTTCACCTTCATTCAAAAGGAGAACTTCATTATATCAAGCATATCCATCGTCTTGATCGGGATACAACGGGTGCTGTAATTTTTGCCAAGCATCGAATGTGTGGGGCTATTCTAGATCGACTTCTTGAGGAAAGAAAGATTAAAAGAACATACGTCGCTTTAGTAGAAGGGAAAATGAAAACAAGCGGAGGATCCATTTCAAAACCGATTGGAAGAGATCGGCATCATCCAACAAGAAGAAGAGTTTCTTCTACTGGTCAATCGGCTGTTACACACTATAAAGTACATGCTTACAGTGCAAAAAATAATACAACTTTAATAAGCTGCCAACTTGATACAGGAAGAACACATCAAATTCGAGTACATTTAAGCTCTATTGGTCACCCTCTTATGGGTGATTCCCTTTATGGAAGTCGTGTTAAGCTGAAAAGACAAGCGCTGCATGCTTTTAAGGTTGAGTTTACTCACCCATTTACCGAAGAAAATATTGTATGTAAGGCACCGTTTGTTGATAACCCATCCATATTTCCTGATATCATTGATGTGTGATTTTATTTAAACAACCATAGAAGCGCCTACCATTCGGTAGACGCTCCCTTTATATTAACGGCAACCACGCCGATATTTTCTTTGTAATCTTTCCTTTCCCGAAACGTTTTTGTCCAAAACAAATGAGCAAGCCTAATTTTAGAGAGAATAATGTAAAAAAGGACTAGAGCATTGCCCTAGTCCTTTCGCACGAAAAAGATTATTCTGATGGTTTTTCAATACCTTGTTCTTCTACAAGAGGTACAATCACTTGTCCTTCTTTTCCAATCTTTAGTAATAATTGCATGACAATTTTAGATAACTGACTTGTTTTATATGGTTTAACAAAGTATTCCTCGGCTCCGTTCGCTAAACCTTTGTCTCTCTCATCAAGCGCGCTAGAGATTATGACTGGGATTTGCTTTAATTCCTTTTTCTCTTTCATAAACCGCATAATATCCCAGCCATCAACATTCCCTTTATCTAAAGTGATATCAAGAATTACTGCATCTGGGACCTCTTCCATTAAAGCATCCATTGCATGGTCACCATTTGTAAATTGAGTAACGGTGAATCTGTTATCAAGTAACTCTTGTGAAATTAGATCTAGCAAGCTTTCGTCATCCTCAATTACAAACACTTTGTAATTGGAAGCTTGTACACCCACTTTGTCAGTACTGCTGGTTACCTCTCTTTTAACTATCGGGAAAGAAATAGTGAAGGTACTTCCGTTTCCATATTTAGATGTAAAAGTTACATCGCCTTCATGCGCATTCATTATTTCCTTTACAATGGCAAGACCTAGTCCTGTCCCGCCAATTTTTCTTCGGTCTGAATTGTCCACACGATAAAACTTTGTAAAGATAGAGTCCCCTACATTTTCAGGAATACCCAAACCTTCATCTGTAATATCCAACCTTAATATTCCATTAGTTTCAAATAGATTAAGTATAATATTTCCTCCATTAGGAGAGTATTTAATCGAATTTCCCACTAGATTGGTAAGTACTTGCTCAATCTTCTCTCGATCTCCTAAGATCCAATCATTTTCAGCGGTTGAGGTGACGGTTATTTCATGTATCGTTGTTGTAGCTCTTAATGTATTTGACACTGACTCAACAACTGGCAATAATTCAAAATATTTTTTCTCATACGTATGTTTCCCTGCCTCCATACGTTGAACATCAAGGAAATCATTAATTAATGCGGTAAGTCGCTTTGCCTCATTGTAAACCGTGGTTAAATACTTTAATCTTCGGTCTGGCTTTAACTCACGATGTAACATAAGCTCTGTAAATCCTAAAATACTTGCTAAAGGAGTTCGCAACTCATGACTAACTGTACTCACAAACTCAGACTTCATTTGATCCACTTCGAATTCTTTTGTAATGTCTCGGTGAACAAGGATGGTACCAATTCGAATATCTTCCTGAAATAGCGCCTCACTATATACCTTAATCACTTGATGCTTATCTAATCGCTTATAAATAAATGAGTTAGAGTTATTTAAATGGTTCGTTTCTATTGCCGATTGGACAAACTGCAAAAACTCATCCTTCTCTTCCATATCTTTTTGCATAAAGGATGTCCAATCTTGAAGGTCAAGTCCTACTAAATCTCTTCCATCCGCAATACATTCAAACATTTCGCAAAGGGCTTTATTTACTAATAGAACCACTCCGCTCTGATCGATAAGCTGAATCCCCTCATGAGTGGTATTTAAAATCGACTGATTCCTTAGGCGTTCTGTTTCAGTCAATTCATGAATATAAACCTTCTCTAAGGAATTGCTCATTTGCTTAGTGATAGACTGTAATTCTTCAATTTCAGATTCTCTAAACGCATGTCCAAACCTGCTAAAAACCATAATGGCTGTTACCACATCATTCGAGGAGATCACAGGCAAGTATAAATCATAAGAGTACAATTTCCCCTCATGGTACCCCTTCTCAGATTCTACTATCTCCCTCTTTATCGTATAGGGTTGCTGATGTACAATAAGGATGCTGTTCAAGCCATTGTATATGTTCTTTTTAAATTGTTCTACACCGGTTGAGGAAATTCCATAGGAACTATACGCTTGGTCCTCAAGCAAAATGATTAACCCTCGATCTGCCTTGATAATTCGCGACATCTGTAACACGATGCTATCAAGAAGCTTTTGCTTTTCAAGAGTGTTTGTTAATTTGTTTGTTAATTCATTACGATTTTCAATTTTAATTTTGCTTTCATTTACGAGGGCATTCCAAATGATTGCTCTAAGAATTGTAATGTAATACCTGCGGCAATGGTAACCACTATCGTATTAGGGGAAATCTCTGTTCTAATTTCCTCGATAATCTCTTTATGTAAATTCGGTTTCACAGCTATCACTAAAATATCAGCCCATTTTCCAATATCTCTATTGTTGGTAGTTGTTTGAACACCAAAGATCTCTTTTACTTTACTTAAGGTAGTTTCAGTCTTCGCACTTACCCGAAGAAGACTTTTGTCTATATTCCTTTTGCTAAGTAGTCCTGTTAATATTGCTTGTCCCATCTTCCCACAACCAATAAATCCAATATGAATACCCACTAAACTCACCTCTTTTTATCTATGTTTCCTCTTGCTATTATACGTTACTTTCACTTTGACCACTAAGAATAATGTCGAATTTTCTGTATCGAAAAAACCATCCTAACGTTACTGGTCAGGATGGTGGTTTTTCCTCTATTATTTATATCGTAAATGTTAGGACAACATTTTGTGGGATTTCTGCAATAACTTGATTATTTTTTTTGATCGTACCACAAGCGGGCATTTCAAAGGAGAATTCTGTTACACCTGAAGGTATCACACCATTACCCTTTAATTGCTCAAAAACCTTTTCCATTGCTTGTTCCGGCTCAATCTTCTCCTCTGACCCTTCTACAGTAAAGCAATCCACGCAAGTATGAATAATCTGTTCAGTAATTTGCTCTTGCACAAACATCATCTTAGCTCCTGCCATCTGTTCAACTTCTTGGTTATTCAGTTCGATTATCGTTGTGATATTCATAAATAATCCCTCCTATTGGTCCACTATTATTATAGAAAATGTAGTGGTAATAGGGTGAAATATTTCCATTCATTCACTATTTTTTCAAATGTTTTTGACAAAAAACAATCATGATCTTTCGCTCTTAACCCAGGAATGAAAATTGGTTCCCCACTCCATAATGTAGATACCACAAACAGTGAGTATATGACGTGGCTCTTATTGGTGGTCTTACCCTGTACAAA
>NZ_JBHLUU010000091.1:0-16841 GCF_042433785.1 Robertmurraya beringensis
TAATAATTGATGCTTTCTCTTCCTTTGTATAACGTTTACCATTATTACTCTTCATGTCGATCAACCTCCGTGTATGATTTAAACTATACACTAAAGTTCCCTACGACATCTATCCTAACAGAGGGGGGTACCCACTTGCAAAACAATATATTGGGACACATGCATCACCGAATAATGCAAGATAATATATCAATGGAGTTTCACCAATATATATATATGTTTCATATAACCCTTCAAATTCTTTCCTACAAAATAAATGAAGGAGAAGCATCATTAGAATTGCTACTCCCTTAGTTAAATGTAAATCCCTTTTTGTTAATTCCATAGAATAAAACCTTCTATCCATTTATTTTCCGGTTTCTCTTTTGTTAATATCAATATAATGAGTAAAACTAAATCATATTTAGTAACAACTTCATTTGAGAGGAATTATCATTTTGATCGTTTAAAAGATTTATTTCAAACTTCTCTCTAATATTCTTTTTCTCAACCAATTCTTGGATGGCTAAAACTAGTTTTTTTGCATTAAATTCAACGATAATACCAGTATGACCATTTTTTATTTGTTCGAGTGCCCCAACAAAGTTTGTAGTTACTATAGGTTTATTAAAGATTCTAGCTTCCGCTAAAGAAATACAATACCCCTCGTGACGTGATGGCTGTACATAAATGTCACATTCTCTAAAATAAGGATAAGGGTTAATTTTATTTCCTAATAATATTAAATTATTTTGAAGGTTATGTTGTTTAATTAAATTATCTATTTTATCTCTATCCTCTCCTTCTCCAATACAATACCATTTAACTTCATGTCCTTCTTTTAATAGATTTATCATTATCTCTGGTATTATATCCTGTCCTTTTTGATTGCATAGTCTACCTACCGTTAGGATTCTGATACCTTGAAATTCATCTTGAAAACCATCGATAAAATTAGATTTCTCTATAATATTTTTTCTATTAATGATGTTATAGAAAACTGAAGTTTTCTGTTCTAATTCAGGATACATGCCAATAAATTTATCTTTTCCAAATTTTGATACGCAGAAAATATGATCAAATCTCTGATAATATTTTCTGTAGGGTTTTAATTCATTTTTATATACACTTACATCGCTATGAATCCATGCAATCTTTTTATTAGCTTTTAGGTTATTAATTACATAAACAACAGGAAAAGAGGCAGGGGTATGATATGCTATAGCCAAATCGTACACGGTCTCATTTGGTTCAATTACTTTAGATAAATAGAACTCTTTATTAAAAACAGTTTTAGTTATTTTTGAACATAATGAACAGAACAGCACTTTAGCAGCCATATAATATTTACCCTTATCCACGTTTTTTAATACTTTTTCAAAAACGGACCTTTCAGTTCCAAAAATATATTCAACTTTAATGTTTGAAGGAATAGAATTTTCTAATTCACCACCAGGAGACATTAAAAAAAGAGTTACATCATATCCCAAATCACAAAGGTTCTCCAATTTGGAAGCTAATGCCCTCTCTATTCCTCCCATTACTAATTTCCTTGTAACTATAGCAATTTTCTTCATACGTACCTCCCTTTTTTAATTCTTTATTTAATCTTTCTCTATTCGCTAGTATGCACCTAGGAAAATAACGGTATTATATTCCCTTTTATTTAATTAGATAGTTTTGAAATGTAGTAATATTATTTTTATAATTAAAGTATTTCTTCCTTTCTATGCTTCTTATCTATAGAAGTTCAGTAAATCATTGTCAGAAATCACCTTTTTTACCCTTTTAATAGGCCTATCTTGCTATTTCCGACAATAATACCGTATTTGCCATTATCGAGTATCTCTACTCCCATTGTGATCACTACTTAAGGCAGGAGTTTCCAAGATCAATGCTTCTGCTAAAGATAATGGAAACCCTTCAGTGAATGAAGAAGATACATATAGATTACTTCTTTGTATATATTTATATAGGTTAAAATTTATAAACCTTAAAAGCTCTACACTATTTAATAAATTGATATCAACCATAACTATATTAATTAATTTTGATTTCTCTGTACCATGGCCTATCAATAAAACCTTAAATTTACATCCTTCATTAAGTAAGTAATCTTTTAAAAGCAATTAAGAGCCTACCCAGCCCTTTCTCTATACTTAACCTACAACTACTTATAATAATAAATTCACTATTAAATTAATAACCTTGTAAATTTCCTCTCAGACCTTTTTAAGGTTCTTTATCTAAATAAACTTCACTAATTTCTTTAAAATATAAGACTTTTTGTAATCTCTCCCAAGATTATATAAGTATTCTATATCTTTATTTCTAAGTGCATTTATATAGCTCTCAGGAAAATACTTTCCTACTCCTTGGTTTCTTATGGCTTCCTCAAGTCTCCCATCTTCTAACCTAGAAGCAATTTCATTCATAATTTTCACTTTACTAAAATTACTAATAAATAAATTTGTTAAATATGTTTTAAATGTGTTGATTAACATAATACTAATACCGTTTAAATGTTTTTCCTTTTCAAAGGAAAAATAATCATTAATAACCTTCTTGTTGATTTGATATCCCATGATCATATCTTGGAATAAATAAGGCATATACCTACTAGTATTTCCTCCTGAACTGTAATAATAAATTGCTTTCTCAATTAATCTAACACTTCTAGCATTTAGTAAAATCTCAAGGTTATAATAGAGGTCATCACCAAAGAACGTAATATTTTTTAAATATTTTCCTGCATTCTCTATAATTTCTTTCTTATAAAGTTTTCCACATAAGGAAGCTGGAAATGGGTGACCATGAAAATATGCAGTAACAAGTTCCTTTTTAATAGACTCATCTGTATATGTTTTATTTTCATTGAAAAACCAACTTTTGTTCTTTACTTTAATAAGACTGCTTTTACTTATTACCTTGTACATATTCCCTACCACTATGTCATGCTCACTATTAATCACTTCATTATTTAGCACTTGTAAATAATCTTTGCTAACCCAATCGTCAGCATCAACAAAGGTGATGTATTCACCTATTGCAGCTTTAATTCCTGTGCTTCTTGCTTTAATACTTCCTTCATTTTCTTTATTGATTATAGTAATTCTACTATCCATCTCCCCAAAATATTTGCAAGTATTTAAACTACGATCAGATGACCCATCATTTACTAAAATGAGTTCAAAATCACTAAATGTTTGTTCAAGTAGTGATTTTATACATTTTGAAATTGTTTTCTCTGCATTAAATATTGGGATTATCACACTAATCTTCTTCCTCATGTTAGTAATTATCCTCTCTTTTAAGTTTTCAATAACTACTCTCTTATTCAGCTACTTGAGTTAAACCTCTTTGTACAGAGATTATTTGTCCTTTGCTCATCTTATAAACAATGTCACAATTCTCTATAGTACTAAGTCTATGTGCAATTATTATTAAAGTCTTTTCTCCCTTTAAATTGTCAATAGCCTTCATAATTTCTTTCTCAGTATTATTATCTAGAGCAGATGTTGCCTCATCCATAAATAAGATTTCTGGGTCATGATATAATGCTCGGGCGATACCTATCCTTTGTCTTTGACCACCTGATAGACGCACTCCTCTCTCTCCCACGTGAGTATTCAATTTATCAGGCAATGCCTCTACAAACTCCTTTAATTGTGCCTGTTCAAGTACACGCCATACTTGAATATCATCAATATCCTCTTCTTCTAAACCGAAGGCAATGTTTCTTCTGATGGTATCATCAGACAGATATATATTCTGGGGTATATACCCGATTTTACTCTGCCAAATTTCTATTTGGTCCTCTAAACTAGTATGATCCACCAGAACTTTTCCTGTTTCAGGAGTATATAGGCCAAGTATAATATCAACTATTGTTGATTTCCCAGCACCTGATTCTCCAATAAAAGCAACTGCTTGGCCGATAGGAATAGATAATGTCACATTATTAATTAAAAAACTCTTTTGATTCGGATAGCTGTAAGAAACACTTTTTAGCTCTATAGAATGTTTATAATATTTTTCTTTATTTATATTAATATTAAAGTTGTATGACTCTTTAACAGGTTGGGTAATTTTATTAATGTTGACCATATCATCATAGATTACTGCTAAAGATGGCTGCGAATAACGAATGGTTGATATTAAACCAAGTATTCGACTTATCGAAGGCATTAATCTAAATGCTGACATTGCGAACAAGGCCATTGTTGAAATAAGTTGGGATGTGTCTGATCCATTAGAAACAAACATTAACATAGTAAAAAGTATAGTTACAACAATTATTGTTTCAATAAAGTATCTTGGAAAGACATCTAGCATTCTCATAAAAACACCGTTATCTGCACTCTTTTGACTGTATTTTTTATATGAATTTATAAAATAAGCTTCCTTCCCAGTAACCTTAACTTCTTTGCTTGCCCCTAATCCTTGGTTCACCCATTTAATTAATTCTCCAATAATAAATTGTTGTTCTTTCCCTAGTTCTATAGTCTTTTTCCTATAAATCTTAAGAAAAAGTAAGACACCTCCAGATAAAAGTACAGAGGTTATTAAAGTGGCTCTAAAAGCATTAATAAATAACAAACATAATATACAACTAACAACTAAAATTTCCGTTAGTAATTGAAAAGCTGATAGTATAATCCCTTGAAAAACTCTTGGTACTTCATTATTTATATTACGTAATAGCTCTGCTGAATTTCTATTTAAATGTAAAGAATATGGTGCTGTTAAGTAAGCTCTGAATAAATCACTTGACATTTTCACTTGCTGATTTAGCACCATCCGATTCTGTAAATAATGAAAAAGTAACAAATACACATTTTTTAAAATAAAAATTAATATTAATGCTACAACAGAAATTACAATAAAAGAATTTGCAGACTGTAAGTCTAGGAAATTAAATATATACATTAATACAGGTTGTTCAGCTATTAAACCAGGATTGGTAACAATACCAACTACCGGTACTATTACACTTATTGATAGAGTTTCAAATAAAGCTGCAAATATCATCATTATTAATAAAACAATTAACTTTTTCTTCTCTTTCATATCAAATAAGTGTAATAGTTTCCTTAGCATTATCATCAAAATTGTTACACCTCTTTTTTGTTTATGCTCTTAAATTAGCCTTTTACATTAGCTTTACTATTGCTTCGTAAAGTTGTTGTTCATTAAATTCAACTATAGTTCCCTTGTCATAACTACTAATCTGCTCTTTAGCCCCAGTAAAGTTAGTTGCTATAATTGGGATATTAAAACATTTAGCTTCAGCTAAAGTTATACAGTATCCTTCATGCCGAGAAGGTTGAACATAGATATTACATTCTTTCATAAATGAATAGGGATTAACCTTTGCACCTAAAAGAATGAAGTCATCTTGTAAATTATTTTTTCTTATTAAACCCTCCCAGTTATGTCGTGCATTTCCTTCGCCAATGCAGTACCATTTCACATTAATTCCTTCATTTTTTAATCTTGCCATTACCCTAATTGCTAAGTCTTGCCCTTTTTCCGAGCTTAGTCTTCCAACTGTTAATATCCTTAAACCGTTAAATTTATCGATAAATCCTTCTCCACCGTTAGCCATGTTTACAATTAAATCTTTTGATACATTATTCTTAAATACCTTAATTTTATTATCAAGCTTTGGCAATACCTTAACCAACCTTTCTCGCGCTTCCTTCGATACAACAAAAATACGATCATATTTCTGGTAATGTCTATGTGCAAAATATTTATTAAATCCTATTTTTGTAACATCAAAGTGTATCCACTGCATCTTCCTCTTAGCTCTGACTTTATTTAAAATAAAATAGCTTATGAAGTCCATCGGACCTGCATAAGCTATAGCAATATCGTATATTTCTTTTTGGGTCTCAATATCCTTTAAAATATACTTAAATAAAAGGGTATTTTCCTTAAAAATTTTAAAATTAATATAGAAAATTAAGTATATAAATGCTTTTCTTAATTTTTTCTGTAAGAAGAGTTCTCTCGCTATAGAGTGAAGGGGGTTCTCAATTGACGCCTTAATTTTAATATAATCTTTAAACGTTACTATTTTTACGTGTTTAGGGATAGATTGTAAGAACCCTCCGGACTTCTCCAGCAAAACCAATGTAATATCGTACTTATTGGCTGACATGTCAGAAAGCATGTTTAGGAAAGCTTTCTCTGTTCCACCAATGTTCATACTAATAAGCATGAAAAGGATTTTTTTTTTCATACTCCCTCCAAAGTTTTACCTTTAATAAAGCTTTCAAGCTTATGAAATTGACCTTCAGAATAATTAGGTAACTCTTTTATTTGAATCTTATTATTTAATGCCTTTTCTAAAAATGAATCATCGAACTGTAGTGAAAGCATATCCATAGTTACCACTTCCGTTATGCCTAAATCCTTGAGCATATTTGTTGTTTTAGAACTATAAATTATAGAGATTAGACCCACACCTAAAATTAATGCTAGTATATTAGCATGGAACCTGGCAGCAAGGATTATTTTGAGGGAACTAATAAGTTGAATTGCTTCTTCAAAGTCACCTGTATAATTATAGGTTTTTACCTTACTAATTGTTTTCTTATCAAGTTTCGATTTAATTTTGTTAATTGTCACTAAGTCTCCTTCATTCTCACAGAAAGACATTAAGTAACATTCATATCCTTTTTCAACAAACAAACAAATTGATTTTACAGTACTAGAAATATATTCTTCCTCATAATGGCTTAAACCCTTTTTATGGTTAACATCAATAATAGAGAATCCAACTCTATTTTTCTTTGAAATTTCCATATAGGGCTTTGCACTCAACTGGAAAACTATGTCGGGAGCGTATCTTACTTGCTCAAGGGATTTATAAAGTTCATAAGAGTATTTATCTCTAAAACATACATCATCACATAATTTAAAAAAAGCTAGGTAATCCTCATAAAATTCCTTTGAATAATATGGCCCAAAATTTGCACCTAAAATAAAAGTTGGTTTTTCTCTTTTTTTAAACTCTTTAACTAATCTATTTCTGTCCTTATATAACTCTCTATGATATTCTTCCTCTCTAAATATAGATCCTCCAATAAAAAGCAAAGCATCATGCTCTTCAGCTATTTTAGAATAATTAGTAATGCTATCAGTGATTCTTAGTTTCTGACCTATTTTATTTATTAGTGTGTACTTTCTTCTGTTCACATTTTTGTAGTGTGATAGAAACGTATCATAATTCACTCCTAAATAGTTTACAGTAAATTGGCAATCGGGATATTTTTTTGCGAGGATATCTAAAAATAGGTCATCTCCCAGGTTAAACATTAAATATATCTCTACAAATATCTTTTTCATTTAATACACCCTTAATTTTTTATAATTCTAATAATGTATAAAACTTTTCTAATTGGTTAATTGAACTATAAGTTTCTCTCTCATTTAACTGATTGGTTATTCTTTTTAAATACTCTACATCGTCTAGGTATCTTTTTATTCCTTGGAATATATCATCTACTGAATTATGCACAATTAGACCATCTATATCGTGATCTATTATTTCTTTTGCTGTTGGGAAATTAGTACAAACAATGGGTTTTTTTAATATTTTTGCTTCACACACTGTTAATCCAAACCCTTCCTTTTTAGATGTTTGGACATATAGAGTACAGCATTTCATATATGAATACGGGTTTAATTTTTTCCCTAGTAAAATAAAATTATTATTTAAATTATACTGACTTATTAGACCTTCTAACCTTTGTCTTTCCGAACCCTCACCTATACAAAACCATTTAAATTTGTAACCAGAATCTCGTAACAATTTAGCTACTTCAATTGCTGTATCATACGATTTGGCTGTCTCTAGTCGGCCGACGGTTAAGATATTGATGTTATTATTTAAATACTCTAAAGGCTGATTTTCTTCAGCCAATCTGTTAATAATATCAGGATTAACAATGTCTAATAAAATATCTGTTTTATCCTGGTAATCCTTTTTTAAGTTAGCTACGGTTTGTTGAGTATTCTTTGAGACCGTAATGATTTTATCGATCTTTTTATAAGATTGATAATCAATTTCTTTGTTATACAATGTATTAACATAATCCGTATTTATCCAAGCTAGTTTCCTCATTGCTTTGACATGGTTTGCAACAAAATATGTAGGCATCCCCTGGCTGTATCCAATTGCAACATCATAGGTATTGTCGATAGTAGAGATGATCTTTTTTATATTTTTATAGACAATTTGTTCACTATGGAGAACTACTTTACTTAGGGTATTCTTCCTTAAATCTATAGAGGTTTTTAACCTACAACCAAGAAACTTTAAGTTTTCCTTAAATGAGAAATATTCTTTGTTTAGATACCTAAAGTAATCAGGAGTCGGAACATAATTAATTTCTTTTGGTAATAGTTCTTCTAAATCTCCACCCCTCTTAAACAGTAACAAATCAATTTCAAATCTTGAGTAGTCTATAGAATTTAGTAAAGAGACTAAACTTTTTTCTGCTCCACCAATAGAAAGAGAATCTAATACGAATAATAGTTTCTTCAATTTACTCACCTTATTTTTCTTAGCATTATTAATAACGTTCCGTACAGGATAGCACTACGAAGGTTACTATTTTTTAAAAAGTAAATGTACGGTTTTTGTGATAAGTTATTTGTTTCAAAACTCGTAACAAATTGTTTTACATAATCATTTAATAGTAATCTCTTTAGTTCTACTAATACATTTTTCTTGATCCATGTTGTTTTACTCCTAGCTTCTATTCTCTTAATAAGTGTTGACTGAATTCTTTCAGCAATAACTTTTCTAGTTATACTAGAATCGATCTTTACACTATTGAAGATATGTTCAATTTGCTTGCACACAGCTAGACTATTGTTAAGATATTTATTAGAAAAATTTGAACTAATACTTCTTTCATTTAATCGATTGTAGTTATACAGAAACTCCTTCGTTTCAGAAAACCTTTTACAATGTGATATATATTCAAGTACAAATACTAGATCTTCAGACATAAATATATTGGGATCCAGAAAAATATTATTATTTTTAATAATCTCACTTTTATATAATTTCCCCCAAAGGACTCCACCAGTTCCACTACATACCATCAACATAATTTCTTCTAGCGACAAACTATGATTAAAATTAAAATCAGTGTGTAGAAATGAACCTTTTACATTTATTTCTCTATAACCACAACAAGCTAAATCTGAATTATTTTCTTGTAAATTTTCTAATAGCGTTTGGATATACGTTTTTTCAACTGTGTCATCTGCATCGATGAATGCTATATAATCACCAGATGCCAATTGTAGCCCCTTATTTCTAGCACTTGAAGGTCCTTGATTTTCTTGATATTCATACTTAATTCTTTGATCTCTAGCCTGATATTCCCTGCAAATTTCATCACTCTTATCCTTTGAACCATCATTAATAACAATAACCTCTATATTTTTATAAGTCTGACTCAAGATACTATCAAGACAATATGCTAAATACAATTCACAGTTATAAACTGGGACAACCACGCTTACCTTAGCAAACATTTCTGCTCCCTTCACTCTCTAGTAATTCCTTAATATTCAAAGAACCTTATATAAATCTTTCAGAAGATGTTTATTATTAAAATTTTTCTCTTTACATTTTTCTGTTAGGTTACTTCTTAAATAAGGATAGTTGTATAATTTTTCTATTGCTTCTACAATACCCTCTATCGATTGCTCAGTAATGTACCCGTCCACATTATTTGAAACTTGACTTTTAGCAGTAGGGTAATTAGTAACAATTACTGGCTTTGCTAGTATCTGAGCTTCACCTACTGTAACAGCTTTCCCTTCATATCTTGAGGGTTGAATATATAAATCAGCAGCATTTATATATGGATAAGGATTTATTTGTTTACCAACAAGGAGAAAGTATTTTTCTAGATCGTTTTCTTTAATTAAATTTCTTATTAACGGCTCATCTCCACCATACCCAACAACATACCAAGCAATGTCATTATATCCTTTATCCACTAGCATCTTTAATGCTTTAACAGCTCTATCAATCCCCTTAGCATGAGATAATCTTGCTACTGTGACTATTTTAAAACGTGAGTCTTTAAACATAGTATGGTCGATTTTTTTATTGGCCATTTCTATTATAAATTCAGGGGAACATATATTTTCCATAACAATAACCTTATTTCTCAAACCTGGATATTTATGTAGAAATGCTTCCTTACATGCGTCAGAAACAGCAACAATATAGTCAAATTGATTCCACATTTCTAAATCAGATTTTATGTCTGTTTCAATTACTGAGTAGTCAGTATGCACCCATCCAATTTTCTTTTTTGCTTTCACTTTATGTGCAACAAAATAATGAGGCCAGAGGTAACTAATTGCAACATCATATTCTTTCTTAAAATCTGGTAGGAATGGGAGAGCATACTTCCACATTAATTGCATTTGAATATAGCCTGGTTCTTCTATCCCTGCCATCTTTCCCTTTAATTCAGAATTTAATTTTGCAAGTATCCTTGAAATGCCAATTAGCATTTCACCTTCTTTAAAAGTCTCTTTTATCGATTTTCTATAAGTTTTGTATTCTTTTATTTCCTTCAATAAATTCACTTGGGAAGGTATGAAACTCAAAAAATCACCTTGTTGTCTATAAAGCATTAAATCAACATTATAATTTTCATAGTCAAAATTCTCCAACATACTTACTAAACTCCGTTCTACTCCGCCAACTTCCATATCAAATGAAGCTATTAATACATTCTTCATTTTAAATCTCCTATTATCTTTCTAATTTTCGCAATATTATTTCCACCTATACATTTAGCAACTAGTTGTTTTAAACTACTTTTCATTCTTACAGATGGAGGTAACCAGCTCTTGTAAAAATGGTGTAAAGCTACAGTTTCCTCTGTAACAAATTTCCTGATGTTTATATAATCAAATGGAGAAAAAAACGTTTGTGGATAAAATGCTCCTATGTCTTCAATAACCTGATAATTACCATCCCTTTTTAGTCCAATATCTTCTAAAATCTTAGTAACTATTGCTACATTAGTTAATTGATCAAAGCTTCCATCTTCGTTTTGAAAAGCTTTGTTCTTATATGAATCTAAGAACCTCCCAATTAACGTATTACCTTTTTTAGCTCCAATCGTACTTGTCGCAATATAATTCTCTTGCTCAAATCCCCAAAATGATTCATGGTGAAGAAATTTGTCAAAGGTTTGAAACACTTCAACATCTGTGTCTAAATAGATTCCACCCTGGTTATAGAGTGCATATACTCTTACATAGTCACTTACAAATGCAAACTTACCAGCTTCATAAGCTTCTTGAACAAAAGTATTTGAATGAATGTCAAAGTTAGTTTCATTCCACTCAACAATTTCATAATCGTTTAGGACTTTCTTCCAACTTTGGATGCACTTTTTAACGATTTCAGGCTTTTCTTTCCCGCCAAACCAACAATAGTGGATAACCTTTGGGATATTCGTTGTATCTGCTTTCATCCCACACATCCTTACCCTTGTTTTGTATTCTGCCACTTTATAAAATCTAAGAGCATCTTATATTCTTGAATTTGATCTTTCTCTACTCCAGAATCTCTCAATTCTTTAACAAACTCCACCCACTCATTATCCATTTGAGGCTCATTTTTATCGCCACCTGAACCTAGTAATTCCTTTAAATCTACTTCCAATACAGAAGCAATCTTTTCTATCACATTAATAGATGGATTTTGATTTAAATTTCTTTCTATGTTACTCAGGTATGATTTGGCTATTCCGGCTCGTTCTGCAAGCTCTGTTAAGGTAAGGCCTCTTCTTTTACGAATATCATAAATGTTTTTTCCAATCATTATTTTTACCCCGTTTTATCCGTATTGTTGTACTTTTTCACATCCAAGGTTTAAGGATTTGATACAATCTACAATTCTAATTAGTTCTTCATTTGTTAGATTTGAACCAGAAGGGAGGCAAATCCCGGATTCAAATAATTGGTCCGACACACTATAGGTTTCATGATGTGAATAATATTTCATCCCTCTAAATAAAGGCTGTAAATGGAGTGGTTTCCATACAGGTCGAGCTTCTATATTCTCATTAGTCATTAAGTCCAAGATTTCCTTTACAGAAACACCTGCTTCTTTTTCATCTATTGTTAAAGCAGTCAGCCAACGATTAGACTTGCTATCCTTCAATTCAGGCATAAAATAAATACCAGGTAAATGTCCTAATTCTACTTGATATTTAGAAAATACACTTCTCCTCGCCTGTACTCTTTCTTCTAAAACTTCTAATTGCCCTCTGCCTATACCCGCTAAAACATTACTCATTCGGTAGTTATAGCCCATCGTGCTGTGTTGATAATGTGGAGCAAAGTCTCGGGCTTGCGTTGCTAAGAATCGTGCTCGGTTTAAGGCTTCTAAATCATTGGAAACCAGCATACCTCCGCCAGATGTTGTGATAATTTTGTTCCCATTAAAGGAGAAAACTCCGAATTTGCCAAGAGTTCCACTTGGTATTCCTTTATAAGTAGCTCCTAACGATTCTGCTGCATCCTCAATAATAGGTACCTCATATTCATTACAAAAAGATACTATCTCATCCATTTTGGCACTTTGACCATAAAGATTGACAACAATAACTGCCTTAGGTAACCTTCCCTGAAGTTTCGCATCCCTTAATGCTCTCTCAAGTGCCTTCGGAGACATGTTCCACGTATCCGGCTCTGAGTCAATGAAAACTGGCTCTGCTCCTTGGTATAGAATTGGGTTTGCACTTGCAACAAAGGTAAGTGAGGAGCAAAATACAGTATCTCCTTTACCTACTTCTAATAAAGAAAGAGCCAAGTGGATGGCAGCTGTACCTGAACTAACAGCAACTGCTCCACTGACTCCTACGTAATCGGCCAATTCTTTTTCAAAGGCATCCACATTAGGTCCTAAAGGGGCAATCCAATTCGTTTCAATTGCCTCCTGCATATATTTGGCTTCATTACCTGACAGATGAGGAGGCGATAGAAAAATTCGACTTTTCTTTACTGAAGAAATCATTTAGACACCCTCTATCAATTGTAGTTTTATTACTTTTGCAGGGACACCGACTGCTGTACTCAATGGAGGGATGAATTTTATCACAGTGGCACCAGCACCAATGATTGACCATTCCCCAATTTCTTGGCTGGGAATAACTGAGGCTCCTGCTCCTATATGTACTCCTTCTCCCACTTTCACTCCACCCGTCAATGTGGCTTTTGGAGAAACATGAACAAAATTAGAGATTTGATTATCATGTTCAATAATTGCTCCTGTATTAATTATTGTGTGTTTACCAATGTACGAGTCTGCATTTATTACAGCCTGCGGCATGATAACTGTCCCAACACCAATTGTTACACTCGGACTAACCCATGCTGTCGGATGAATCAATGTTGCAAAGAAAGCATCGTTAAATCCTAATCTTTCGACAATTTTTTTCCTAGTCTCATTTCTTCCAATTGCTATAATGAACTTTAGATCTGGATGAAAGTGTAATAGTTGTTTAGCCGAATCGATTGGACCATTGTAAACAGAATGTTCAAAAGTTAGACTCGAGTATTTGTCATCTAAAAAGGCGATAATTTGATTTTCCTCATTTATCCGGACCAAATCTTGAATAACCTTGCTATGTCCTCCCGTTCCAACAACTGCTAGTTTCATCCATGACCTCCTTCTACTGAATTTGTACCCTTGAATGGTTCTACTGTAGCTACCCCTCTTTGGGTAATGCCTTCAGTTTTAACTACTTTTTTTATCGTTATAAATAAGATTTTCAAGTCTAACCATAAGGAACGATTGTTCACATACCAAACATCCAATTTAAACTTATCTTCCCAGCTGATTGCGTTACGTCCATTTACTTGAGCCCACCCAGTAATCCCTGGTCGAACCATATGACGTTTTGCTTGTTCTTCGGAATATAAGGGTAAATATTCCATTAATAAGGGTCTAGGGCCGACTAAGCTTATATCTCCAATAATGACATTTATTAATTGTGGGAGTTCATCAAGACTGAATCTTCTTAATGTAGCTCCAAACGGGGTGAGTCGAATACGGTCAGAAAATAAATTCCCCATGCTATCTCTGGCATCGGTCATTGTCCGAAACTTATAAAGATAAAATGGTTTTCCATATAATCCCGGTCGTTGCTGCTTAAATACAATTGGTGCTCCTAATTTGATTCTTATTAAAAGAGCTAAAATTAACATGACTGGCAAAAACAAAATAAATAGTATCAAGCCACATATAAAATCAAGACATCTCTTCACTTTTCCTACTCCCTAGGGTAGAATTTGCTTTTTAGGTTCTAAAAGTTCATTCAATCTTTGCTGTATTTCTGAAATCATTTCATTTACTTGTATATCTGACTCCTGCCCTTTTGAATAAAGCTCAACAAGCAATTCTTTAAATTTTTGTTGCGTTTGTATTCCCACTGTTTTTTTCCTCACTTTACTGTTTCTTCAACTTTTCCCCCAAATAAAAAATCCCCACTTTTTCCTGTAAAGTGAGGGTCTTCTTCATATCCATTTGGATTCTTTCGTTGCCATCGCCAAGCATCGGCACACATTTCTTCTATTCCTTTTTCCGCTTCCCAGTTCAGTTCCATTTTTGCCTTTGTTGGATCTGCAAAACAAGAGGCTACATCTCCTGGTCTGGGATCTACTATTTTATAAGGGAGCGTAATCTGTGATGCGTCCTCAAAAGCTTGAACGACATCAAGAACACTGTATCCTTTTCCCGTTCCAAGATTATATGCACCGATTCCTCTTGTTTCCTTCACCTTTTCTACTGCTTTTAAATGCCCTTTTGCCAAATCAACTACATGGATATAATCTCGCACTCCAGTTCCGTCTTTTGTTGGATAGTTATTACCAAAGACACTTAACTCTTTAAGTTTTCCAACAGCCACCTGCGTAATGTAAGGCATTAGGTTATTAGGTATACCATTTGGATCCTCACCGATTAATCCACTATCATGTCCTCCAATCGGATTAAAGTATCTTAATAAAGCGATACTCCAGCTTTTATCCGATTCATATACGTCTCTAAGAATCTCCTCAATCATCAGCTTTGTTCTTCCATAAGGGTTCATTGCCCATAAACTGGCGTCTTCTTTAATTGGTACACTTTCTGGTATACCATATACCGTTGCAGATGAGCTAAAAACAAGACTTTTCACTCCATAATTGCTCATCACTTTACAAAGAATCACTGTGCTAGTGATATTGTTGTGGTAATACCATAGTGGAACATTCACCGATTCTCCTACTGCTTTTAAACCAGCAAAGTGAATCACTGCATTAATTTCGTTTTCTTCAAATACTTTAGTAAGTGCTTTCTCATCTAAAAGATCGATAGAATAAACCTTGAAGTCTTTCCCTGTGATGTTTTTTATTCTATTCAAAGATTCTGGTTTGCTATTAATGAAGTTGTCAACAACAACGATATTGTGTCCTTCATTTAATAACTCCACGCATGTATGACTTCCAATGTAGCCTGCTCCACCTGTTACGAGTATTGTCATATTTATCCCTCCTTTAAATCAAACTCCCCAAAAGTCACTTTTATAGACAACATTTAAACTTATGACTGATTCATAATAGTAATAAAGAAAGTAACAAAATATAATTACAAAGTACATGAAGCGTTGTTCTCTCTCTCTAAATAACTTAACTATCCAGGAAACTAAAATTAATTGATATAGATTAAAATAGATTGAAAATCTTGCAAAAATCCAATTTTGAGTTGAAATAATCATAAACAGCAATCCAACTAGAGCCATATTGACAATGAAATCGCTGCTAGGGAATAATTCCCTAAGCTTATCTCTACCAAGAAAAGCTATGATTAGAGGTGCAGAGTAGACCAATACCCTGATAGAATTAGCACCACCCTCATGAAAATCTGAATAATGACCGTACTGAGAGTCTGCAATTGCCGTAAATAGTAATTCAGAGAATTGATTGTACCCTATTGCTATAATAACTGAGGCAAATAATAAAATAATTGTGGCCCTTGACCATGCTTTGTACCTTACAAGAAAGTAAATTGGGAGAAGGATTAAGGCGCTTTGATGAATTGTTGAACCTAGTAGAACAATTGCAAAGTATGCTATCCAATTTCCATTAATTAAATACTTTGTTGCTGTGAATATGATTGCTGCGGCTAAAACTTGTCTAATTCCATTCATGGATACCAAAAATAAGCCTCCAGTAATATAAACATAAGTACTTATTTCAAATAACCTTGAATACTTCATTAATACAGTAATAATTAAAAGATTTGTTATTAAAGAAGTCACAACAATTAGGATTTGAGCATCTTCAGAGTATTTTTTTAATATTAATTGAAGGACACCAAAGCCCATATCCTTATTTTCCTTTACATACTCCCATGTAAAATCAGTCACATTATAAGCGTGCATATAATAATAAGTATCACCAATATTTATACGCATTCCAGAAACTAAAACCATGGTAACTACTACCAATAAGGATAACCATTTGTTTAACTTTATTGGTAGTACGTCGTAGTTGTTAATCGCTAATTGTCTTGAAAAATATCTAGCAAAGCTAGAAAATACGAACACTAATATAAGATTAATCCAAAGGGCAGCCATCTAGTATTTCCTTCCAGATAAAATTTCTAGTTTTCCCTGATCTTTGAAGTTATATCACTAGTGTTGCATTAATTTAAATTAACTATTAAAAACATTTGAAATGTTCAATTTTATTATTTTGTGCAAAGAAAAAGTCCTTTATAATGGATAAGTCAGGTGGTAACCCGTCCAAATCCACTA
>NZ_JBHLUU010000092.1:0-17823 GCF_042433785.1 Robertmurraya beringensis
AATAAGTTTATTATTAAAATCCAAGTATCAAAAACCAGACAAGCAAGATCTCAATCTTCCAGAAAGTCCAGTAGACCTCCCAACATCGTTAATTATAGATGGGGAAATTTTATGGGATAATTTACATGAACTCGGATTTGATCAACAGTGGTTAAATAACCAATTAACTACCAATGGATATGATAATCTAAAGCGTATACTTTACGCAGATTGGCGAGAGAGTGAAGGCATACATGTAAGTCCTAAATAAAATTTGTTAGGATAAGAGCACATCAATTTTCTTGGTGAATATAAACTTTAGTCTTCAACAATCAGGCGCTTTAATGAAGTAACTAAAGCCTAATTTTTCACTTATAACACCGAGTATAAATGCTAATTTAATAATGTACAGAAATGATTACATAAGAATGTACAGTTTAGTGTCATACATGCATACTTACACTGAGGTGAAGAGGATGCATGTACATCTAGATATAAGTACAGATATAGAAATTAATTGTTTGGAAGATTTACCAAAGTTAAAGCTTCTAATGGAGAGCCTAAATATGAAAATAAATAAAAGTAGATTAGGGCGGGAATTAGGTGTAGATAGGAGGACAGTGGATCGATATTTAAATGGGAATAGTTCTTGCAAAACTCGTAATAGAAAGTCAAAAATAGATGACTTATATAACGTTATATCTGAGCTACTTTCAGAGGAATCTATACAAACCTTTTACTACAAGAGGATTCTATGGGAGTATCTAAAAGATAACCATGGGTTAGAATGTTCTCAGTCATCTTTCCGACGCTATATATCTGATAAACCTGAATTCCAGGCATACTTTAGTGATGGAAAAAGAATTCAAGCGAACAAGACCGTTGTTCGTTTTGATACCCCTCCCGGGGAACAAGCACAATTTGATTGGAAAGAGAACATTAGATACATAACAAAAGAGGGGGAAATTATATACGTCAATGTCGGGGTACTAGTGTTAGGTAATTCAAGATTCAAGTCTTATGGACTAACCATGTCAAAGTCACAAAGTGTACTAATGTCCTTTTTGATGGAAAGCTTTGAAGCGTTTGGAGGAGTTCCAAAAACAATATTAACGGAGATGTGGGCATTGTGGTAGCCCATTTGGAAGAAAGGTATGGAACTCTACCGATGAAAGGCTTAGAAGAATTGTCTGGAGATGCAATAAAAAGTACAGTGTCAAAGGAGAGAAAAGCTGCGAAAACAAGCATATTGATGACAAGGTCTTATATCAAGCCTTTATCAACACGTTTAATGCCATAATAGAAAACAAAGATTATTTTTTAGAAAAATGGCAGCAGAACATAGATAGTGATGATTATTTACAAAAATATAGAGTAAGACAGTTTATTGAGCTCATTGAAAAAGCAGAGCCAATAACAGAGTTTGATTTGGAGTTATATTTTACATTGATTAGAAAGTTGACTGTATTTGTAGGGGAAAGAATTGTTGTGAGTTTGTTAGATGAAACGGAAATAGAATGTGAGATTGAGTAGATTATTATTGGTCTTGAAGGGTTTGTATTCTGCTATTTGGGTTAATTCTATGGAAGTTGTATTAAAAGAAACACTCTAAAAATTGGTACAGATACGAATCCATTTGTACAGAACGTAAAATAAAGGATTTAAGAATAAACGTATACAAAATTGGAATAATATCTTTGAAAATAACCAAGGAGGATTGAATATGTCATTAGTACCTTATGATCCATTTAGACAATTATCAAATATGAGAAGAGAATTCGATCGTTTCTTTTCGGAATTACCAATTTCGTTTGACAATGAACATGGTATAGGTGGGATTCGAGTAGATGTTCATGAAACTGAGAATGAGGTTGTGGCAACATGTGATTTACCTGGTCTTGAAAAGAAAGAAGATGTAGATATTGATATTCAAAATAACAGATTAAGCATTAGTGGTTCTATCAAGCGTACCAATGAAATAAAAGAAGAAAATATGTTAAAAAAGGAACGCTATACAGGTCGTTTTCAACGTCTGATAACACTTCCAAGCCCCGTTTCACATGATGGGGTTAAAGCTACGTACAAAAATGGAATACTTGAAATAACAATGCCAAAAGTGGCGAAGGACGTAAAAAAGAAGATAGATGTAAGTTTCCAGTAACATGAGTAAATTGCTACTGGTCATGAAAGATTTCGGGTATGACTACATGCAGGAATTAGCTAAAGAAAGTCCTGATTTGGTGGATTTGATAATTTTAACTATTCATTCACCTGAACAACAAAAGAAAAAGGTCATTTCTGAGTTAACAGATAATATTAAGAAGAGCTTTTTATAAATCTGATAAGGATCATAGGCTTTATATAAGCTAATAAATAATCATTATAGTACCTAAATTGTAATTAATTCATCGAAAGAGAAAGACAGGTTAAATAACTTGTCTTTTTTGTTTTGCAATTAACAAAAGATTATTTGGTCAATCTTTGTAATAACATGTTTACTATAACCAACATAAATAATTATGAATAACAATACCATAATTTTGTAATGCTAACTGTAAACTAACATTTTGAGAGGATATTATGTACATAAATAAAAACTTGTCTGTACATGTCAAAGATCGATTAGATTATTGTGATGACTTAGTAATTAGGACATTTCCAGAGTTGAAAATTGAGGTATTATATTTTGGTCATCTAGTAGGGGAAGAAGAGTTGAAAAATAACATTTTACAACCTTTTTCAAATACAAATGAAGAGGAAGTAAAAATTATATTAAGAAGAAAACAATATCAACAAGAAGAAGATATTAATTTAATGGTTAAGGGAGTACTTGAAGGAAAAGCATTAATAATATACCAAAATTCACTTGCGTATGCAGTGGATATTTATGTTCCTAAAACAAGAAGTGTAACTCCAGCAGAAATTGAAACAGTAATTGTAGGATCCAAAGAAGCCTTTATAGAAGATATTGGAACTAACTTGTCTATGATCAGGAGAAGGATTAAATCAGACTGTTTAAAAGTTCTTAGTTATAACATAGGTACCATCACACAAACGAAAATGTATTTGTTATATATTGAGGGGATTACTTCTCCCATATTAGTTAAAGGATTGCAAGAAAAGATCAATAACATTGATACAAAAGGAGTTAATGACTTAAATCAAATTATACAGTATTTAGACAAGAAGCCGTTATCTGTTTTTCCGCAGTATTTTACGACGGAGAGACCAGATGTCTCGACATCTAAGTTACTTGAGGGCAGAGTTCTTTGTTTAATGGATGGCAGTCCCTACTCATTATCAACCCCAACAAATTTCTTTGAATTCTTTCAATCCCCAGATGATTATAATCAACGGTGGTTACTTGGTACTTTATCTAGGTTATTAAGATTTGCTGCACTATTTATAACATTATTCGCTTCCGCTTTTTATGTAGCAGTGTCAATGTTTCATTATGAGATTATCCCTGTTAAATTACTTCATGAGTTTATTCAATCAAGAAGTAAAGTACCATTTAATCCAGTTATTGAGGCATTAATTATTGAAGGTATTATTGAATTGTTAAGAGAAGCAGGAGCAAGACTGCCTTCTAAAATTGGACAAACAATTGGCATAGTTGGGGGAATAGTAATTGGTACCGCGGCAGTAGAGGCTGGTTTTACAAGCAATGTTCTAATTATTGTAGTTTCTGTATCTGCCATATCATCTTTTGTAGTACCACATATCATAATGACAGCATCTTTAAGAATTACTCGATTTTTCTTTATTATTCTTGCATCCATAGGGGGGTTTTTTGGGATCATTTTTGGATTTGTTATTATATTGATTCACCTCTGCAGGTTAAAGAATTTAGGGGAGTATTATTTAAAGCCTATATCCCCACTATCTTTGAAGGATATAAAAGATACCATCATTCGTGCTCCTTATCAGTTTTTTAAGAAATAGGTTAAGGAGGGAGCCTTATATGCAAACTGAAAAATTTAAACCGTTCTATCTCTTTTTTATTACTTATATGACTCAAACGAGTATAGTGCTCTTTATGTTACCTAACATGATAGCCAATTATTTTGGATATAATGGTTGGTTAATGATTATACCCATTTCAGTTTTTGCTATGATTCAAATTGGATTAATTGCTGGAATTTATTATTTTAATAAAGGAAGTTCAATTTTTCAAACAATCGAGACTTCTTTTTCAAAGGTGAATATTATTGCCAAACCTTTGTATCTTTGTTTGAGTATATTTTGGTCCGTTCTTTCCATTACAGTTGCAAAACAATATGTACATGTTATGAAGTTTTTATACTTTCCACAAACAAATATACAATGGTTTGTACTGTTAACATTAATTCTTACGTATTACCTTGTGACAAGTGGAATCGTAACAATTGCTCACGTCTCTACATTGTTTTTCTTCTTATCAGCACCAATGATATTCCTTTTAATTTATTTTGTTCCCGATTTCTCTTTTTTGCAATTTTCTACCTTTGTTTTTAATGAACATAATGACTTTTATGGAGGCATGATAGAGTTATATACAGCATTTCTAGGGTTTGAAGTAACACTATTCATGTTTCCTTACATAAAAAAAGAGAAAAAGATTTTTAAATACGTGTTTTGGGGGCACCTGTATACCACATTAATATATTTGAGTGTAACGATTTTTTGTTACGGGTTTAATAGTTTCCAACAATTAAATTATCAAGTTTATCCCGTAATAAATTTATTGCAGTATATAGAATTTGACTTTATTGAACGATTGGACTCCGGATTTTTTATATTATTTTATTTGAAGTTAATAATTACTATAACGATGTATATATGGATTAGTTTAGTTACGTTTAAAAGAGTTGTTAAGTGGAGTGCTCAACGTAGTGCTTTTGCATTACTGGTAGTTGGAAACCTAGTGACATTACCATTTGTCACCAAAAATGAACTTACTTCTTTGTTATCTTTATTAGCAAAAGTTCAAATACTAATATCCATTTTCTTACCACTGTTAGTATTGACAATTATATTTTTAAAAAGAAGGAGAAAACATGTCTAGAATCTTACTAATTATTCTAATATTGTTGGTACTACCGGGATGTAGGGACCAAAAAATTGTAGAAGAGTTAGGGTTTATTCATACAATAGGTTATGAGTTAATTGAAGAAGGAGAAAATTCAGGGAAACTTGAAGTGACAATATCTCTACCAGTAGCAGAAACCTTAAAACAACAGACAATCACTACGGTGGTTGAAACTTCGAAGGAATCAAGAATATTTTTAAGTAAAAAAACATATAAAAATTTAGTTTCCGGGCAAGTTCGAAGTATTTTAATTGGAGAGAAACTAGCAGAAAAGGGAGTATGGGATTTAATTGACACATTTTATCGAGACCCTGTTTCAAGACCTACAGTAAAACTGTCAATAGTAAAAAGCAATCCAAAACAATTATTATCAAAGGACTATCCAGAATATGAAATGGTTGACACTATAATCGAAAATCTTCTAAAAAAAGAAGCAAGGTTAAATACAATTCCTGAAATGGATATACATAAATTTGCAAAAGATTACCTAGACGATGCTATTGATCCTATTGCTCCTATTATTTTACAATCGGAAGACGGAATAATGTCGGACGGAATCGGGTTATTTAGTGGTGACCAGTTAAAAACAACCATACCAGCCATACAAGCAAGAATCTTTTTTTTACTAACTGGAGAGTTTAAAGAAGGTGATTTATTAATTAAAAACGAAGAAGAAAAAGTATTATTTAGTTTTTTAACGAATAAAAGAAGTATAGATGTTACACTAGGAGATAAAGAAGAAATAGATGTGAAGTTGTCAATTGATTTTAAAGGCTTCTTACTGGAATACCAAGGAAATAAAGACATTACTAATGAAAAAGAAATAGAAGCATTAGAGAATTACATTCAAGAAAATATTGAAAATCAAATACGAGATATATTGGAAACTATGAAGGAACATCAAATAGATAACCTCGGTTTAGGAAAGTATATAAAACAAAAAATGGATTATCAAACATGGAAAAACTTGGACTGGCCCAAGACAATTGACAGGGTGAATATTACCCCTAGTGTTACCGTTAAAATAATTGATACCGGGATGGTTAAATAGAAAAACTTGCTGAGTATTTATCATGGCTTTAATGAATAGTATTTAAGTATGACTTAATGCAAAGGAGGGCATCATGGCTGTAATAAAGGCAAGTTATAATGATAAAAGACTTCTAGCAAGACTTATCCGTGCGGAAGCAGAAGGTGAAGGGGAGCAAGGAATGTTATTAGTCGCCAATGTTTGTGTAAATAGAGTACGAGTAAGGTGTTTAGATTTTGTTGATATTAATTCTGTAGAACGAATGGTTTGGCAGTCCCCTGGAGGATTTGAAGCCGTACACCATCCATACTTTTATCAAAGGGCAAGAGAAAAAGAAATCAGATTAGCAGAACGAATAATTAATGGTGAAAGGCATCATCCAGCAGAACGAGCACTATGGTTTTTTAGACCGAATGGCACTTGCCCTGCCCAGTGGTGGAATCAGTGGAATAGTGGCCGATATAAACTTCATTGCTTCTACTCACCTGTTGAATCCGAATGTCCAGATGTATATAGGGTTTATTGAATATAACAATAATCTCTAAGAAAATTGTAAAGAAAAATAAACAAAAGAAACTTAAGCAAGCTTAAGTCAGACTGTAGACAAACCCATGAAAATTGAGTTTTGATCTGTCCCCTGTCAAGTAGACAGTGGAAATAATAAAAGACTTTAAACGGCTTTAGCTCTATATTCTAGGGGGCTAAGGCCGTTTAGTCGTTTTTGATATCGCTCATGATTATAGAAACTAATGTATTCATCTATAGCTATAGAAAGCTCTTCAAATGAATCGTAATTGTTAAGATAATATTTCTCACTTTTGAGTGTTCCCCAAAATGATTCCATTGGGCCATTATCAATACATTTACCTACTCGGTACATGCTTTGAGTCATGTTTGCCTTTTCTATCTTTTCTTTAAATTTACTTGAGGTGTATTGGAATCCCCGATCACTATGAATAAGGGGATGGTTCCCATCCAAAAGAACAGTTGCTTGATCAAGCGTCTTAAATACAAGGTTATTATTATTGGAATGTCCTAAAACATAGCTAACAATCGAGCCGTCATACAGGTCAAGAATAGCGCTTAAATAAGCCTTTTTGCTTGAACCATATTTAAATTCTGTGACATCTGTTACCCATTTTTTATTTGGTTCTTCCGCTGTGAACTCACGGTTTAATACATTCTCTGCAACGTGTTGAGGGGTAGATTTCTTATAACGTGTCTTTTTTTTGCGGATAACGCAGTGTATTTCTGCCACTTTCATCAGTCTATATATACGTTTATGATTGAAGTTTTCTTCGAACTCCCGATTCAAATTTAGGGTCATTCTACGGTAACCATAAATTCCGTTCACCTTTATATGTAGAAGTTTCATCGCTTTTATAATTTCTTCGTTTTGAAGTTCTCGAACAGAAGGAGTACGATTTAACCACTTATAATAAGCGGCTCGTGAGATACAAGCGATTTCACAGAGTAAGAGTATGCTTAGACCTTCTTTTTCTTGAAGTTCCTTAATCGCTATATATTTATTTTCAAATGGAATGTAGCTTATTTTCGCCTCCTTTCGATCTCCTCTAACTTTTTTAAAAATAAATTCTCTGCGCGTAACCGTTCATTTTCTCTCTCTAGCCTGGTCATCTGAAGTTTCATTTTCTCTTCTGAAGTTAGCTCTGCTTCTTCCTTTTTTCTACCACGATTATCTTTAAGCGCTTCATCTCCGCCTTTTTCATACTTCCTAACCCATTGATACACCTGTTGATAGGAGACTTCATATTCCTCAGCTGTTTGCTTATAATTTTTTCCGTTTCCCAAGCAACCCATTACAATTTGAATGCGTTCAACCCAAGTAGTATTTCGACCATTAGTCATAGAGAGCACACTTCCTTCCAACGAACCTTTTAACTCTATATGACTATTATACTTGTTAATCCACCCTATGAGGACACTTCTACTCGAGATTCCATACGTTCGAACAATCTCATATTGAGAATATTCCCCTGATAAATAATCCCTCACCGCTGCTTCTTTTAACTCTTTTGTATATGCTTTATGCGTTTTAGAGTCTTCAAAGCCCTTTACTCCATCTTTCTCAAATATCTCTACCCAGCTGTATAAGGTAACGTTAGGTATTTGATATCTTTCCGTCAGCTCTTTAACTGAAAAGTCCTCGTTCTTATAAGCTGTCACTACTTCATACTTAAACTGACTTGAATAAAACTTATTAGACATAAAAAGCTCCCCCTAAGGCAAAAACAGATTTTTATTTTTTAATCTGTCTACCTTAGGGGGAGCATATCATTTGCTTACAGTCTTTTTTGATTTAAACTTGTATTAAGAAAATCTTGAGGTGATAAATATGGGGTACCGTCAGGAAAATAGGCTTAGCGTTGTAAATCCGCATTTTCCTGACGGTACCCCAGATTGATTAAGACTTTTTCATTATTCAGTTTTAAGAAAAAATAATCGTAAAAACAGGAAAGACCTTTTAAATTAATAAGGAGTATAACGAATGAACAAGATTGATTTCAGTCCACTTAAAGGGACGATAGATGGTATGGCTATGAAACTAGCTGTAATATTATTTGTTCCTTTACTAACCGGTTTGATTTGTAAGTATCTGCTACGGAGTTTGAAAGTACCAAATAATTTCTCCAACGGCCTCTCTATAGCGTTAATGCTCTTTGTTTTTTACCAAACTATTTTAAAAGTAATAGGATAACTAGCTTAAAAGGTGGTATTTATATTGAATCTAGTTGAGAATGTAAACGATGTTGTCACATTACAAAGAATGAAGCGGTTTAAATATAAAGGTTCAGTTGATACAGGAATAACTTTGTATTTTGGTCATGACTTTGATCGGGAAAAAACCATTCATAAAGAGCACCTTGACCAGCTTCTGAAAGAATTTAAAGGTCGTAAGGTCTTAATAGGTACTAGTAGAACCAATCCCCAAGATGGTAGTCTAGGTGAATGGCTCCGAGCAAACGTAACTAGGACAGCTCTAGCTTCTTATATCGCTCCGATTTTAATTAAAGAAGGGTATGCGTATCAGGAAGATGAGTCAAAAATGGAGATCACTTTTAAAGAACTGTATTAAATAAAAGAAAGGATCTTCTCAAAAGAGAAGATCTTTTATTATTGCTAAAATTTGTCGGAAAATAAACTACGATAAATTCAAATTAAAAATGTACATTCTAGAATAATTTTTTTCAATACAATATTAAAATTCTAAAACATTTAGTTGTGTTGAGCAAATTAAAATCAACACCTTGACCTTTTTTCATAATATTGAATATGTATTTTGATAATTACATCAAGTTAATTCCACTTCTTTTTATGTCGAAACTTGTTTCCTAATAACCTTTGAATATGTAAACGCTTTCAATTATAATGGTAATAGGTTGGATGGCATGAGTGGCTGTCATAGTATCTGGCGTAGGTGGGGCTGATACTAGGAATGGATTTCGAAAAGTTTATCGGTGTTCCGATTATTTATATAGTAAAAACTACTTTAAAGTGTCTAAAAGTATTATAGATTGGTAATTATTAAGATATGGTATTTAGATAAAGGGGGGTAAATAGTGTCGAGACAAAACCATTTAACGTTTTCTGACTTTGTTATTAAAGATCGGTTTGAAATAAACTCATATCTTTCATATTTGTTTCATCAAGTTAAAGATAATGCAGATCAATCTATAGATATGATAAAACATTAGAGTAATAAAGTAAGTTTAAGGGGTAAAGTAATGATTGAGAAAATAGAGTAAGCGACCTTATTTATCTGTTTAGGATGAACAAGGTCGCTTATTGTTGTTATAAAACCTTTGTTAATCTGTTTATTCAACGACATAGCACATGTTATCGAAAGTTAAATTTATTTTTGTATTCTAGTATTCCACTGTTTTTGGTATTTTTAAACATATACACTATAGATAGGGATCAAACCAGACTACTTATATATTGGTTTTAATCAATTTCTTTATTTAATGCTTTTTGATCAATGTTCCTACTTATTGCTCGTCGCTATTCTCTAAAGCTTGTAAAATTTTTATATGTTCATTATGTAAAACTCGATTTTCCTCTGGAACAAATCCTAATCCCTCCAAACATTAATCCAAAATTGATGTATTTGCTTCTGTATCATAGTACAACATTTATGAATAGATGAGGAATAAGACTTTGTAGGGAATATTTGCTATAATTGAAAGAAAGCTCTTAGGAGGAAGTTAAGGTTGGAAGAGCATATTGAAAAAAAGATAATTCAATTTTTATCAAATAAAATATCTCCATTATTAATCATACTTTTTGGGTCCAGAGTGACTGGGAGAATTAATAAGGACAGCGATGTAGATATTGCTTTTCTTGCTGAAAATGAAATAGAAAAGTATGATCTGTTTCTAATGGCACAAGAATTAGCTTCAAAATTAAGTATCGAAGTTGATCTCATAGATCTTACAAAGGCGAGTACTGTGTTCCAGGCGCAAATTATTCATACAGGAAGAACAATATATTGCAAAGACCAACAAGTAAAGGCAGAGTTTGAACTCAAAATTTTCAAGATGTATGCCAAACTAAACGAGGAAAGAGCTCCCATCTTAAAACAAATAGATGAAAGTGGGTCAATATATGAAAAATGATGTCATTTTAAATAAAATAAATATTATTGAACGTTGTATTAGGCGAATACATGAGGAGTATGGAAATAACCCCGAGCATCTAAAGAATTTCACTAAACAAGACTCTATTATATTAAACCTACAACGCGCGTGCGAAGCAAGTATAGATCTTGCAATGCATATTGTAGCAGAGAAAAAACTTGGTTTACCACAGAACAGTCGTGATGCTTTTACACTGTTAGAGCTAGAGAATATAATTCCTTCTTCATTATCAAATAAGATGAAAGCAATGGTGGGGTTTAGAAACATTGCTGTACATGATTATCAAGAGATTAATTTAGAAATATTACAGAAAATTCTAGAAAATCATTTGGTTGATTTTCTTCAATTTACCAAAACAATACTGATTTACTAGCAAAGGGGAGGTGACTACGTCATCTTTCCTTTTGTTCATTTATTATACGAATTTTGAAAAAAACAAAAATTAATATAGACCATAATCATAAACTGGTGGTTTTATTGATTAACGAGATTAAAGATAAACTTGGTTTTCACCAATTACAATTAAAGGCAGTTTAAGAATCCACTTTAATACATCATTATCAACCCAAAAAATTCAATAGAAATCAAATTATATAAAATAGTTAATTCATCATTAATTTATGAGAATTCATAACCTTTATCAATAAATCTAATAGACTATTTCTTTTTTTATTTAAAACTATTTATAATGATTCGACATTTTTCTGGGATATTTTTACCAAAATGATATAATAAAATTATTATAAAAGGGGGATTATAATGAAAGAAATGGAACTTTTTGTAGATTTATTGGATGAACAAGAAGCTAATAAAATTTTAACCTATTTCCAAGAAACTCCTACAGGTACTAGAAAGAATACTGCAACCCTTGAACAAAAGAAAATCCATTTAAAAAAGGTTTTTAAGTGTATTACTCCAAATATGATACGTAAAAGAAAAAAAGGTGCGCCCGATCCATTTTATACATATATAAATAATTATAAATTTCCAAAAGTACAAATTAATAACTTTACTGAATATATTAACTTTTTAAATGAGGACGATGATACTATCGTTCCTTCTTATATAGGATTTGCAGATTTATTACTAAAGTTTCCGGAAGAAATGAGAAATAAATTAGACCAAATAGAGAAAAACATAAATAATGGCAATAAACCTCTAGATATAGGTGAAAGTTTTGAGACTATTGAGAACTTAAAGGAGTTCCTAAGAAAATCACGTGATTATATTGGTGAAAAAGCCTCAATCAATATATTTAATAATTTAAAAAAGTTCCAAAAGGAGAACATAGACGACAATCTTGAAAAATGTAAAGAAAGAGTTAAGGATCTGGACCTTTTACAATTTTATTCATCTAGAAATAAATTGAAACAGGAGTTTGGAATTGAAATTTCTAACGCCGCATATATCCTTACCCATCCTGATGAGGAAAGTGATATAGCACTTTTACTTGCTATAGAATCCTTATTTTTTTCATTAGAGCAACAGAGAGTAGATGCAATTAATGATCTCGATGAAAAGCTAAACGCTGCGATTTCAAATACTAAAGCGGAGGAAGAAGCTGTTAAACGAGTCATTATTGAAAAGAATAAAGAAATATCTAACTTAAAGGCCGAGTTAAAACAGAAGAACAAGATATTAAAACTGTTAGAAATAAGTATAGAAAATAAGGATGCCAAAATAAAAAATATTGAACATATGCATCTTGAAGAGGTCCAGAGGTTATCAAACATATTCTCCGACCAAGAGAAGAGAATTATACAAAAACAAAAAGACTATGAAAAAAAATTATATAAAATAACTGAAGAATTAGAAATGAAAAAATTAATTGATTATGAAAGAAAAGAAATGTATAAAACAGATCTTTCTTTCAGCTGTGATTGGGGGATTATTTGTTTAACAGATTACGAACAAACAATTGAAATGTACCCTGAATTACCAATTTCAAATGTAGAGAATAAAGGTGACTATCTAGACTTAATTGATAATCCTAAGATAAAAACTTTGTTTTTTTTAATGAGGGGTGTACCAACAAAAAAGTATAAATTAGTTAAACAAGTGGTTGAAAGTAAGGGGAAAACTTTTAAACCTTTATATTTAGAAACATTTAAAGAATTTATAGAATGGATTGGATATATGAAGACAACTGAAAGGAATGCTGTTACTAAATGACAACTAAATTTTACTCAAACAAAGTGCTTGAACAAATAAAGGAAAATTACATTGTGGGTGTCCTAGCTTCTAAAGAAGATTATTTACCAAGGATAGGAGATGACAACGAACCAGTAACCTATTCCCAGTCTATGAATGACGTATTGTTTTTTGTAAAACCGTTAAGTCAGGAACCTAAAGAAATAACTGAAGTTGAAAACCGTATTCACATGAACAAAATGTATATTGGTCTTTCGAGTAAGAGTTTTAGTAATATGCCCTTAGAATTAAAATATACAAAAGATGTAAACAAGATAATAAAATATATTCGGGAGACTTTAGAAGGTAAGCTTTTATTATTTAAACCTGTACTTACCCAACAAGAGAGAACTGAGCGCTTCTATAAAAATATCGATAATGTAATAGTAGAAGAAGATTTGGAGAGAGGTACTTCTTATTACGCTGTACCCAGGATAGATTTAACCCCATCAGAATTCGAAAAGAAATTACTATTAGAGGAAGCAATTCATTTAGAGCAATATAACCACGCAATGCCGGCACCATTATATGTACTATGTGGTGATTACATTTATGGAAATATTAAAGAGAATCAATGGAGAGTAGATCCATCGAGTTCTAATGCACGTGTTATTACCTCTCCTACTACAATAAAACGTGTTCAAATCTCAGAAGAGGAAAGGCAAAAATACATTAGATCTGAAAGAGATTTTTTAGCATTTTTTAATGATGAATTTATTAACACAGATATTGCGGATAGACTAGATACAAAAGGAATTTTCCTTATAGATTTAGAGGAAGAAGTAACTTTGGAACCAAATGTGATTACCGAAGTAGAAGAGGATAGAGCTGAAGAGAATGTGTCCACTTTTTCTGAAAAATTAGATGAAATTGACTTCATAAAAAATCTTGAAATTAAAGCTAAAACCAGGAATCTAGTTTACAGCCGGGAAGATCTAATTAACTTCCACACAAGTATTAAATCAAGTGCATTAACAATTTTGTCTGGGCAAAGTGGTATCGGAAAGACAAGATTAGCGACTTTATATGGAGAAACATTAGGGCTGAGTCAGGAAAATAAAACTATGCTCATAATGCCAATATCCCCTTCCTATACTGAACCAGGTGATATCCTTGGATATTTAAACCCTGCAACAGGTCTATATATGCCAGCAGAAACAGGTTTAGTGGAGTTTCTATTAAACGCTCAAGAAAATGAAAGTCAAGTGCACATGTTAATTATGGATGAAATGAATTTAAGTCAAATTGAACATTATTTTTCACCATTTATTTCACTATTAGAATTAGAGGAAAAGGAACGCTTTCTACATCTCTACAGTAAGGATTCTGTTTGCCATAACAGTCAAAAATATAAGAGCAGTATACAACTTAAAAACAATCTAGTAATTGTCGGAACAATGAATACAGATGAAACTACTAAGGACTTATCCGACCGTTTATTAGACCGTTCAAATGTAGTTGTTCTTGAAAAACGGTCCTTCCTAGAAATTAAAAAGGAACTCGAGAAGGTAGATAGAAGTAAAATATATAGTTCTGGTTTAGAAGATGCATATGGGGAAGTCTACATGTCTTGGCGTAGTAACAAAGAAAACTGGAATGCTTTTGAAGAAGATGAACTTGAATTCTTTGATTCAATTGACAAAGCCATATCTAGTGTCGATCCACTAAAAGGTTTTTCTATTAGAAATATAATACGAATGGGAGCATACTTAAATAATTTACCCTATGATTCTGAGAAGGGATTTCATATCGAAAGAGACAAGGCAATTGATTTATTTATTAAGCAACGAGTAATCACTAAAATCAGAGGGCCAATAGAAAGTTATGAAAACTTGATTGGTACATTAGAGATAGGTCAAGAAAAACCCGAGGGTGAGTTATATAAACTTTTTAGTAGTGAGAGTGCTCTTGAAATTAGCTATTTTGAAAAAACTAGAAAAGAGCTTAATCGTAAGGCAAGGGAGCTAGCTGTTAATGGATATGCAACCTAAACTATTATTTATAATAAATCGTCCATATACAGCTACTAAAGTACAAGAGGCTATTATAAGCGAGAATGAAATTGTTTACTCTGAAATAGAAGTAAAGGAATACGATAAAGTAGATATTATTTTTACTTGCCCTTTTGACGAAGATGCATTACTTAGGATTGAAACTTATAATAGTGAGGATGTACTGGAAATTAAGTCAGGGAATGAATCGGTCACTATTATGGGAGGTACAAATACTGAACATATGCTTGTACCTGGTCATTATCAATTTGAAATAATTACAAAACATCAAAACTACTTTTCTTACTATTGTGTTAAGTCTAAAGATTTTTCTGATGAGTCTCTATTTAATCTTAGACAGTATTTAGAGAACCTATTGAATGGTCTATCATATGATTTAATAAAACAAAGACTAGGTATGGCTACCCCTAGTTCAGACCTAAACCCAACTTTGTTACAACTTTTTCAATTTTTAGATAAACATAAAAGGATATTACAAAAGAATCTGGAATTAATAAAGAGTGATCCTATAATGGATCTGGTCGGTGAATATCGCGTTACACCTTTTTCAAAGAAACCAGACCAAAAAAGCCTAAGATGGCAAGCTCACAAAGCAGGACAGAAAAACTCTTTAACATTTAGTCCTAGATTGTATTACGAAAAACATTCAATCCTAAGGTATAAAAATATAGAGAATCAATGGGTTAAATACATTATTAATTATTTCCTTCAAGCACTTCGTAAGTTAGAAGTTAGTTTTCAAAAAGAATCTCATAAAATAACAATAAAAATTGAACAGCAAAAAGCAAACTTGGGACATACAAGAGATCAGTTGCAAGGTAATCATACCTTCGGATATGAAAAAACATTGGAAGTCTTAAGAAGAAATGAGAAAAGAATAATTGGTAGGATTGAGGATTTAAACAAAGAAAAGGATAGTTATTTGGAACATAAAAGGTTCTTACGACAACTAACATATCTGTTTACAGAATATGAAAATATTCATTGGATACAGGACCTAAAACTACAAAAACCATCAAAAGTTCCTAGGAGGTTATTAAAAGATAACCGCTATCGTAAGTTATACTCTTTATATGTAGAACTTTTTAAGATGGAAACAAAGAATATTGAATCAACTGTGTCTGGAGTTCAATTTAGGAGAACATGGCAGCTTTTTGAATATTATAATGTAGGTATAATTATTGATATTTTAAGAGATAATGATTATAGATGGGTTGATGGATGGTTAGCAAGTAAAGATAGTCCTCATCAACATATAGGTACACTTCCATCTGACACAATATTGCGATTTGAAAAAGATAATGGTGATCATTTTATTGAAGTAGCATATGATACAGAGTTGGAAAGTACAATTAATGATAAAAGTTATAGCAGATACTTTAATCATTCAGGAAGAAGACCAGATATTAGAATCACAATTTTTAAGAATGACGGATCGTTATATAGCGAGAAAGCAGGTTTAATAGTTGAATCTAAGTGTCGCAGGCATAAATATATCTATAACGAACGAATTATTCCAGATATAAAATGGCAGCTTCTTGATTTTCTTAATCTCGAATACTTTGACTCCCAAGCATCGATAAGTGGACCGGTAAAAAGGCCTATCAAGCAAGTTGTAGTATTGTATCCCAAACAAGAAGGTATAGAGCCTTTAAAGACTGATCATATATATGGTGACAGTTTAATTTATCTTCAGCTTGAGCCTTGTGATCCTTCCTTTGATGGTACAAAACCATTTGGATACGAAAGATTAAAAGAGGTTATAGATCAGTTTTTATCGCAAGTAGAGGAGAGCGAGGGGTTACATGTTAAATAAGGAAATAGAAATACAAAAAATACTTAGAAAGAAATTTATGAAAGGGCCAAAACTTAATATGGCTGAAGATTCAACAGGTATTAATTATTTTTCTGGTAATAACCATTCAGCTTATTACGAATTATACGGTTCATCCTCTATTTTTCGATTAATTGTTGTTGAACCTTCGATTAACTTGTTTACAGAATATTATGTAGGAAAAGATCACCTTCTATTTTTATTAATGGATGAAGAACAAGTAAAAGGGGGATTTGTTTCTTTAAAGGAGGATCTCCTAATTGAATTTAAAAAAACTTTTGCTCACTTAAGAGAAGAACAAATAATAGAATTACACGAGCTTTGGGAAAACTATGCAAAAATTCATTACTTTCAGTTATCCCCAAAAGAAATTTGACTTTAAAACAAATTTCTTTGAGAAGATTTCAGTATATTATATTACAATTAAAAGGGCTCTCTATAAGGAGGGCCTTTTTTCTCAAGGTGGTTTTTTCTCCTCATATGAAGGTTGAAGACTAACTATCAAAAACCTAATGTCAGCTCAAAATGCACTAAAGGATATTGCAGAAGGTCTATAAAATGATCTTGAAAATACCTAGAGGCTCGTAAGAATCAGTCTAATAAATCGTCAAGTTTATGAGATGGATTAGATGGAGTAGCTGAGGACATGAAGAGGAAGTTGGGTGGAGCAGCTGAAGTTGAGTCTATGACTGACGCTGACCTATACAAGAGGATAAGAAAAAGTTAAAGTTCTCAGGGGTTTAGATGTTCTTAATGATTTATATGATGAAGTTGCTAAACTATATGGAGAATCTGTCACAGGTCGATTAGAATGGCTAGTCGCTGATTATTAAAAAGCATGTTGGCATGTTCACATGATTACATACCAGGGGAGCTGGCTGGACATACTGCCGGAGCTCCCTTTTGTCGTACTGAAGACTTAGTGTAAACGATAAACTAGAATTAACAGTTTTCCACAATTAAGAGTAAACAGAATTCCACAAATAAGATTTAACAGTTTACCCTAAGCTGGCTTGCTTTCAAATATACTGGAAATAGTCTATTGAAAG
>NZ_JBHLUU010000093.1:0-20180 GCF_042433785.1 Robertmurraya beringensis
CTTCAGACCCTCCGCACGAATCCTCACGGACTTCGCACTGTCTGTCAGCTAATACTTCCCGACTGAACGGCGGTTGTATTCGGGACTTTCACCCTATAGCGAAGCGTGCTGCCACACGCACAAAAGGCATCTTTAGAATTTTTCTAAAGATGCCTTTTTTGCGTATTGCTTTTCCAGTTCCTTAAAGAGCTCTACTAATTGCTTAAAAGAATGGAAAGAGCCCTGTCTACCCTGGATAAAACTCAATCTTTCCTCGACATTAATGGGCTTAATTTTTAATTCTTTTAAGGCTTTATTTTCAAGGTTCGGTTCCATATTATTTACTAACAATAGCTGTTTATAAAATAAAGATAAGCCTTTATCCATTAGCAAAGCAGTTTCTTGTTTTTCTCTAATCCTAATAAGCTCCCCAAGTCGTCCCTCTATAGTTTTCCATTCTAGAAATCCATTTTGAATATCATTTTTTCTCATGAACAACCAATTGCCCTTTCATTCTCTTTTTTCCTTCTCGACATAAGTCCAATAATGGACAGGTTGGACACTGAGGATTTTGTGCTTTGCAATGATATCGGCCAAAGAAGATCATTCGGTGGTGGGTTACTGACCACTCATCCCTCGGTACTTTTTTCATTAGTGTTTTCTCAACTTCTAATACAGAATCCTTCCACCGACATATGGCCAGTCTTTTACTCACTCTCTCAACATGAGTATCAACTGCAATAGCTGGTATACCAAAAGCCACAGATACGACTACGTTGGCAGTTTTTCTACCAACACCAGGAAGCTTGGTTAACTCATCGCGATCCATAGGTACTTCCCCATTGTATTCATCTATCAGAAGCTGAGAAAGCTTTTGAATATTTTTTGCCTTGTTTCGAAAGAGACCAATGGATCGAATGTCGTTTTGCAACTCTTCAAGTGAAACGTTCAAATAATCTTCAGGAGTTTTATATTTTTCAAACAATGTTTTTGTTACCTTGTTAACAAGTACATCGGTACATTGGGCAGATAACGCCACTGCTACCACAAGTTCAAAAGGATTTGAATGATTTAATTCACAATGCGCTTCAGGAAACATCTCCCCCATTGTATCTAAACAAACTCTTATTTGTTCTTTATTCAGCATTTCATCCACTCAACTTTCAAAAAAATGTAAAAAAAAGGAGAGACTCTGCTCTCGTGCACGATTTATTGTTCGAGCCAATTATAAAATGGAATAGGCTCGGTTTTATTTTCTGGTCGCTCAATCTGTTTATTTTTCGTTTGTTGTTGATGCGGTCTAAATCTTTTTCCATAGTTTTTTGCCTGCTCAACCGTTTTGATTCCGTTCTTTTTCCACTCAAAAAGGATGCGATCAATATATCTGAAATTTAACTTACCTGAAATAACAGCTTCCTTTAATGCAGCTTTAATAATCACTGGATCATGCCGATCATCGTCCATCCAAAGAGCAAGGGTCTCGCACTCAAATGGGGATAATGGTCTACCAAATTCCTGTTCAAAGCAAGTGTACACGTCCGTTTCTATTGTTTGTTGATTCATCACATCTTTGGCTTTTTTCTGTTGTAAAAAAACATCCAATAATTTGTCCCATAGTGGGTCCAGTGAGTACTTTTCAAATCGTATTCCATCACTTGAATGCCCATCTTGAATTTCAATTAACCCTTTTTGGATAAGTCGGCGAAGCATATCAGAGCACTGAGTACTGTTAATTGTCATTAGAGAAGAAATCTCATTCGGGGTTGGAAAACTATTGCCTCTCTCAGTAAAACTATATACATGAATTAATAATAATAATTCCGTTTCATCAATATTAAGAAGTTTATAAGAAGTTAACAGCGCATTAGGAAGCGTAGTATTCCCTAGTTTCATCCATTCAAGCATATTTTCTTTCATACAAGACACCTCCCCTTTAGTATAACATGAAGTATGATGATCAGTAAGGACCTTTCAGTGATTGCCAAATATATACTAGACCCATAATAAAAAGCTCGCATAAGCGAGCTTCTTCTTTGATTAAGGATATAAGCGGTTTAATAAACGTGGGAATGGAATGGTTTCTCTAACATGCTCGACACCACTTATCCACGCTACTGTTCTTTCTAAACCAAGACCAAATCCTGAATGCGGAACAGAGCCAAATTCTCTTAATTGTAAATACCATTCATATGCTTCTAAAGCTAATCCATGATCCGTTAAGCGTTGCTTTAACATCTCATAATCATGAATACGCTCTGAACCGCCGATAATTTCCCCATATCCTTCTGGAGCAATCAAATCAGCACATAATACAACATCCTCACGGTTAGGATGTGGCTGCATATAAAATGGCTTCAATGTGGTAGGGTAATGGGTAATAAAGACAGGCTTGTCATAGCTTTCTGCAATCGCCGTTTCATGAGGAGCACCAAAATCATCACCCCAAGAAATATCAGTAAAGCCCTTCTCGTGTAAAAATTTAATGGCATCATCATAACTGATTCTAGGGAAAGGTGCTTGAATTTTCTCAAGTTTCTCCGTATCTCTACCTAATGTTTTCAATTCTAGTGAGCAATTTTTCAGGACAGATTGAACAATATGTGACACGTACTGTTCTTGAACTTCTAAGTTTTCTTCAAACTCCACAAATGCCATTTCAGGTTCTATCATCCAAAACTCAATTAAATGTCGGCGCGTTTTGGATTTTTCTGCTCGGAAAGTCGGCCCAAATGAAAATACCTTTCCTAATGCCATCGCTGCTGCTTCCATATATAGCTGTCCACTTTGTGAAAGATATGCATCCTCGTCGAAATACTTTGTTGCAAACAATTCCGTTGTTCCTTCAGGCGCACTACCTGTTAAAATCGGAGGATCCACCTTTGTAAATCCTTGTTCATTAAAAAACTCATACGTAGCTCGGATTATCTCATTACGAACCTTCATTACCGCATGCTGACGTTTAGAACGTAACCAAAGATGTCTATTATCCATTAAGAATTCTGTTCCATGTTCCTTTGGTGTAATTGGATAGTCAACCGATTGATGAATCACATCAATTCCTTTAACTTGCAGCTCGTAGCCGAATGGAGAACGCTCATCTTTTTGTACTGTTCCTGTTACATAAACAGAAGATTCTTGCGTGATTCCTTTTGCTTGCTGAAATACTTCTTCAGACACTTCTGCTTTTACAACAACACCTTGAATAAAGCCTGTCCCATCGCGAAGCTGAAGGAAAGCTATTTTTCCGCTAGAACGCTTATTTGCTATCCAGGCACCAATTTTAACATCTTCACCAACATATTTGTGAACTTGTGAAATAGTTGTTTTATTCACGACAATTCCCTCCAAAAATCTAAAAAGAAGCTAAGAGTATGTATAAAATATTTGTTTATAACACCTATAAGTAAGTATCAACTTCTCTTTAACAGTTTAAACTTCGTTTGAATGCGTAAAGTCCCATCTCATTATACAATTCGAAATATAGACTATCAAGTTTATATCAAATAAAAAACAGAATGCCACCTAGGCACCCTGTTATATTTATGTTAAGCCATTTTATTTTCTACGAAAGTTTTTATACGTTTAATAGCTTCTTCTAACTGGTTTAATGACGTCGCATACGAGAGGCGAATATTATCAGGTGTTCCAAATCCAGAACCTGGTACAACAGCAACCTTTGCCTCTTCCAGTAAGCCTTCCACAAATCCATCAACTGAATCATACCCACAGGCTTGAGCCGCTTTGCTTGCATTTGGGTATAGATAAAATGCACCTTGTGGCTTCACACATGTAAAGCCAGGGATTTGTAATAACTGTTCAAAAATAATGTTTAAGCGCTCTTCAAAAGCCTTTTTCATTTCAGTAACAGGTTCCTGTGAACCGTTATAAGCCGCAATTGCGCCAAATTGAGCAGTTGTCGTTGGGTTTGATGTACTATGACTAGCAAGATTGGTCATAGCTGCAATCACTTCACGATTTCCTGCTGCATATCCAATTCTCCATCCAGTCATGGAATGTGACTTTGACACACCATTAATAATGATCGTTTGTTCTTTTAATTCAGGAGATAGTTGAGCAATAGAAACATGTTTATTTTCTCCATAAACAAGCTTTTCATAAATTTCGTCGGAAACAATTAATACATTTTTTTGTAAACAAATTTGACCTAGCTCGAATAACTCCTTCTCTGAATACAACATTCCCGTTGGATTACTTGGAGAATTGATAATTACCGCCTTTGTCTTTTCTGTGATAGCCTCAGACAATTGAGCAGGTGTAATTTTAAATTCATTTTCTTCCAGTCCATCGATATAAACTGGTTGTCCTCCAGCTAACTTTACTTGTTCAGGGTAACTTACCCAGTATGGAGTTGGGATGATGACTTCATCACCCTCATCTAATATTACTTGAAAAAGTGTATAGAGAGCGTGTTTGGCTCCATTTGTAACAATGATTTCTTTTGCTGTATAATCAATGCCTTGATCTTCTTTAAACTTTTCCACAATCGCAGCTAATAGCTTTGGCAATCCTGCAGAAGGTGTATACTTTGTGTGCCCCTCATTCATTGATGTAACCGCCGCATCAATGATATGCTGTGGCGTATTAAAATCTGGCTCACCAGCCCCTAAACCAATTACATCATGGCCTTCTTCCTTCAGTGCTTTTGCCTTTGCAGTAATTGCTAATGTTGTTGATGGTGTTAATGCCTTTACTCTTTTCGCCAATGCAAATCCCATTTTCCTTGCCTCCAAAAAGTTATAAATTCTTTATTTCTCTAACTTCTTCCCCTGTTTCAAAATCAATGTAGAAGTAGTTAATCTTATCGTTGTTTGAACGATAGTAAATTTCCCATAGTGGGTTGTTTTTTTCCATACCCAATCGTACATCTATAATTTGATCTGGAGAAACTTCATTAGATAAAGTATTAATTGCTTCAGACTTTGTGATTCCATCATCTGCAGGTAAGACCACTATTTTCCCACCTTTTTCAGGAATCCAAGCGATCAGCTTTTCCCCTTTTTTATTACTACCTTGCACAACATAATACGCATTAGAACCATGGTAAAGCGAAAATTCAGTAATATCTGTTATTTCTGTTTCTTCCTTAGCGATTGCTGTAGCTCGACTTTCCGCGTCAGCAACTGGCTCAGTTGCGTTTAAATATATTTTAACTGTAATTCCTATAAGGATAATTACACCAATGATTGCAATCCAAAACCACTTCTTCATGAATTTAGCACCACTTTATGTACGATAAATTGTAAATACAGCTTTTGATTTGTCTTGTTGATCGAGAGCTAGGCCGAACATTAAATTCTCTCTTTTTAACGTCCGGTTTAAGGCATCGACTACCTTATAAAGGTCTGATGTATACTCAACCTTTACAGTTGACAATACCTCTATTTTACTTTCCACTACTGATTTCACTCCATTCTCTAATATTTGTTAGCAATAGCTTTTTCACAAAAGGTTACAATATATTTAAGCAACTGCTTATTTCTTACCAAACATTATAACAGCTTTTGAGCGATTGATATTAAATTTTTTTCTAGTTCACACACAATTTTCCCGCGCTTTATAGGCGCGGATTTTTTTATTCCTCTGACTTGGAAATAGAAATGATTTCATAATTTGTAGGCGTGAATTTAATTGTTAGAATTCCGTGCATTTTTGTGTAATGAACATCCAGCCATATATCTTGAAGTAGCTTTAATATATCCTGATGGGGGGCTATATGCTTGGATTGAAAAATAACAGCCAATTGAGGATCCATATGTCTTAATAATTTTTCATTTATGGAATTCTCCATTGCAAATTGTGGGATTTTGACGATGTTTACATTTGAAAGATCATACTTGGTTAAGGTACGATTTGATTCCTCGGTCATTGATGTAAGAATGAGGAATCGACTACTTTTATATGTAAAAGAAAGGTCCAAGCCTTCATCTTTTGAAGCACCATCGAATAAAACTTCTGCTTCAAGATTTTGAACAAGCTTTTGCTTAGTACCCTGCGTCCAAAGATGTATCCCTATATCCTGTATCTCGTTACTTCCCGTTTTTATCGTTTCTATTTTCTCTGCTATAGACTTGCTAGTGATAACCTGCTTTACATCATAAAATTCAACAAGCATATTCAAATTCCCGACATACCCCTCTTCCGGGCTTGTTAAGATGATGGTAGAAATTTGACTAACCTTATATAGCTTTAATACGCGTTTTAATTCTTCCTCTGTATCTTGGTGACCTGTATTTACTAAGATATGTTCTCCTTGTCCATTTTGGATAAGCGTTGCTTCCCCATTTGTTAAAGGCAAAAATGTAACGGCTAATTCATCTTCTCTTAAGTTCAAGTCAATGCTTTCTACTTCAGCAGGTACAAACGGAGAATCCGCAGGTATATAATACCAATTGGCTAAGATCATGCAGAAAGTAAAAATCAAACTCATATTCGTCCCCCCTAATACTCTAAATTTTAGTTTGTGATGTTTAAGAAAATTTATCCATTTAGAGGGGACATGTTATTTAAAGCCATTCTTCTATTATGGTTAACATTTCATTAATATCTAGAGTTTTTACTGGAACGGAAGGAATCGATTTTAAAAAGGCTTTCCCATACGTGGTTGTCACAATTCTTCGATCAAATATAATAACAAACCCTCTATCCGTGTTCTTTCTGATTAACCTTCCAAAACCTTGTTTAAATCGTAATACAGCTTCAGGCAATGAATGCTTTGAAAAAGGATTTTGACCATTTGCTTGCATTAATTCTCCTTTTGCTTCCGCAATTGGGTCGTCAGGAGGTGTGAAAGGCAATCGAACGATAATTAGGCAACTTAGAGCTTCCCCTGGTATATCAATCCCTTCCCAGAAACTGCTTGTTCCTAATAAGATTGATTTTTCAAACCGCTGAAAATTTCTAGTTAGTCTCGATCTACTTCCGCTTGTAATTCCTTGAGCAAATAGAACATAGTCATCTAACAGACCACTTTCTTTTATCAGATCATGTGTTTTCTTTAACATATCATACGAAGTAAAGAGTATAAGCATTCTACCTTTTGTGACTTCTGCAATAGAGATAATATGTTCTGTAATGGCTGCCACATAATCTGATATAGGTACCTTATTTATTTCCGGTAAATCTTCAGGAATTAAAACTTGGACCTGCTCTTTATAGGCAAAAGGAGAAGGGATATGCAGGGTACTACAATCCTTTTTCCCTAGTCCTAATGAATCCAAAACATAATCAAATGATTGATTTACTGTCATAGTAGCAGAAGTAAGTACCGCACTTTTTTTCTTCTCAAAAAAATATTCCTTTAAAAATTCAGAAATAATTACTGGTTGAGAATAGATAGTCGTTAAATTTTGCGTTGCTCTTCCATCCATTTCAATCCAGGTCACATGTGAAGGCAAAGGCTGAATAATAAGATTCTTCATTTGGGTACGAATCTGTTCAATCTCATCTAAGAACGAAATTACCTCATTCATTGTTATTTTTTGATGTTCATCAAGCGTAAATTGTTGGCTTTTTACAAAATCAACCCATTTACATAAACTCTCATGTAAATCCTTCAATAAAAACTGACATCGCTCTGCAGAAGCAACCGCCGAGTTCCACTCTTTAGCTGATTCATCATGGGTCACTCTTTTTATTAATCTTTGGTTTCCTTTTTTAGCGTTCTTTTTAACAAATAATGCAATTGCTCTAAATAAGTCGTCTAATTCAAACTGAAGTTCAGCAATCATTTGATTCATTTGAAAAGAATGTAAAAGTTGCTCGTCGTCTTCAATAGTTAATTTCTTTAAGATTTGCTCAAATTCAAAGAAGGTTTGCCTTTGATCGGTACTACCAAACTGACTTAAAAGCATTCTTAACGATAAATAATCAATAGATTGATTAAAACTCTTGCCCACAGCTTTTTCGAAATGATGAGCTTCATCTATAATGACATATTCAAAAGGAGGAAGGATACTATTCTCTGCATTCAAATCAACCATTAACAATGAGTGATTTGTAATAATAATCTGTGCATCATTTACCCGTTGTCTAATGAGAAAATAGAAATCGTGAGATAGCCATGATCGATCATTCACGAAGGAAGAACTATCATTTTTTATTCGATTCCAGTAAAGAAGGCCACCGCTTGATAAGTTCAGCTCCTCGTAATCACCTGTTACTGTTTGTGTTAGCCATACTAAGATTTGCATCTTAGTTAAGCTTGTGTCGTAATTATCTTCCTCTTCGTATAAAGATTGGTGAAACTTTTCGAGACTTATATAATGGTGTCTCCCCTTTATGAGTACTACTTCTAGAGGGAAATCCACCATTTTTTTTAACAAAGGAATATCTTTTGATAGCAGCTGTTCTTGAAGTTGTGTCGTGTACGTACTTACCACAATCTTATGATTTGTGTTATTAGCAAATATCGCTGCTGGTAACAAATAAGCCAATGATTTACCGACCCCTGTTCCAGCTTCGATCAGAGCATGACGCTCCTCTTGAAAAGCTGAATACACATGGTCGAGCATTTGAACCTGCCCATCTCGCTTCTCATAATCCTTAAATGCCTTTTGAAACATTGCTTCTTTTTCTTCGGTCGTGCTTGGATAGATTCCCTCTGAAGGATGATCTATCTCCTCTAATTCTTCTTTCTTCCTCAAAACAAGACCTTGAAATATTTCCAGTCCTTCAGGCATCACGTCTCTTGCGCTAGACTTACCTAGTACATACTCATCTAGCAACAAGGCGATGTCACTTTTTAAGCCCCCAGAGAGCTTTAAGAGCTGCCTTAAAGTGACTTCAGGAAGACCCTTTAACAAATTAATTAAAATAAGGAATAACTCAGCTGTTACATATGCATCACTATCCGCCTGATGTGGACGATCATGTGCCAGTCCCTCTTGAATCGAAAGGTCGGTTAATTTAAAACTATCAGCCGTAGGAAAGACTATTCTTGAAAGCTCAACTGTATCAATAACAGGTCCAAAAAATCCTTCATACCCTGAATCAATTAACTCTTCCTGAAGAAATGAAAGGTCAAATAAAACATTATGAGCGACAAAAAAAGCACCATCTAGTAATTGTAAAATTTTCGGTGCTATCTCAGAGAAGGTTGGCGCGTCCTTTAACATGTCATTATTAAGACCCGTCAACTCCTCGATAAAGAGAGGGATAGGTTTATGTGAACTTACCAAAGAAGAAAACGTTTCTTTAATTTCACCGTTTTCAACCACTACAGCGGCAAATTGAATAATTTTATCCCCTTTTTTCGGTGAATTTCCTGTGGTTTCTAAATCTACTACTACAAAACGATTTGTCATTCGTCACACCTCGAACATTCATTCAATCAAACGGTAACACAAATTTGCCAAAAGAAAAAGTAGAAGCCATTGATTGAATTGAATATGGCTATGAAAAAACCCCCTGTGGAAGGGGGAATTATCGTATCGTTCTTTCTGGTTCCGCATGAAGTAATTCTACAATTTGATTTTGCTCATTCATAATGGCTACTTTCGGTTCGTGGGAGGCAACCTTATCTTCAGCAACTAATGCGTATGAGATGATGATCACTACGTCGCCTTCTTGGACTAATCGTGCTGCTGCTCCATTTAAGCAAACCACACCACTACCTCTTGTTCCAGGGATAATATATGTTTCAAATCTTGCTCCATTATTATTATTCACAATTTGTACTTTTTCATTAGCAACCATACCTACTGCATCTAAAATATCTGTATCAATGGTAATGCTTCCAACATAATTTAAATTCGCTTCCGTAACTCTTGCGCGATGGATTTTTCCGTTCATCATCGTACGAAACATAGTCATTTCTCCTCTCCGTCTACTATTTATCTATAGCGTGATTACCAGATTATCTATTAAGCGAGCATTTGAAAACTTCACTGCAAGAGCGATGATGAATTTCCCCTCTAGAATCTCTAGGTTTTCCAGTTCTGGATAAGAGTAGATTTCTATATAATCAACCGCTCCTGATGAGTTCTTACTTATTGTATTTTTCATGTTGGAGATGATTACTTCAATATCTCTTTCACCTGCAAAGATTTGTTTTTCAGCTTCTTTTAAACTTTTATAAAGAACAGATGCTTCCTCTCGCTCTTTAGACGTTAATCTTACATTGCGGGAGCTCTTTGCTAATCCATCCTCTTCCCTTACCGTTTCTACAGGAATTAATTCAATTGGAAAATGAAGATCAGTAATCAACCCATCCACGACCGCTACCTGCTGCGCATCCTTCATACCAAAATACGCACGAGTTGGCTGTATAATATGAAAAAGCTTCGCTAATACAGTAGCAACGCCATCAAAATGGCCTGGCCTTGTGCTTCCGCAAAGGACATCAACCCTCTTTTGAACAACAAGTGTAACAGAAGGCTTCGATGGATACATCTCTTCAACAGATGGATAAAAAATATAATCTACCTTTTCATTTTTAGCTATTTCACGATCTCGCTCAAAATCACGCGGATAAGCATCAAGGTCCTCATTCGGTCCAAACTGTAATGGATTGACAAATATACTCATAATTACAATATCATTTTCTTCTCTTGCTTTATTTACTAAACGGACATGCCCCTCATGAAGGTAGCCCATAGTTGGGATATAACCGATTGAAAGCTTGTCATTTTTTAGCGCTTGAACTTCCTGTTGCATTTGTGAAATTGAGGTAATTACTTTCATCTTTCTCCTCCATACAGACCTATTAACTCTTCTTCTTTCATGGAAAAGCTTTGATCATCTGAAGGAAATTGACAGCTCTTCACCTCAGATACATAAGCTGAAATTCCTTTAGTAGCTACCTCATCTACATTTCCATATGTCTTCACAAATTTTGGAACTCTATTGACACCGTAAGTAATTACATCATGATAGACAAGAACTTGACCATCTACCTCCACACCTGCACCAATCCCGATGACGGGAATAGATAATTGCTTCGTGATTTCCCTTGCTAGTTGCTTTGGTACACATTCTAAAACAAGCATAAATGCGCCTGCTTCTTCACAAAGCTTCGCGTCATGTATTATTTTTTGTGCCGCTTGAGCATCCTTGCCTTGAACCTTGTAACCACCTAACACAGCTACTGACTGAGGGGTTAGACCCAAATGTGCACAAACAGGAATTCCTGCATTAGTTAAAGCTTGGATATGTTCAAGTACTCCATCTGCACCTTCAAGCTTTAGAGCCTGTGCTCCGGTTTCTTGAATCATCTTTGCGCCAGTGATTAATGTATCGCGGACGGATAAATGATAGCTCATAAAAGGCATATCGACAACTGTAAAAGTATTGGAAGCTCCACGTCTTACTGCTTTACTGTGGTGAATCATATCAGCTGTTGTTACTGGAATGGTGGAATCATACCCTAACACAACCATTCCTAATGAATCACCTACAAGGATCATGTCTACTTCACAACCTTCTGCATGTTTTGCCGAAGGATAATCGTACGCGGTTAACATAACGATTTTCTCACCATTTTTTTTCATACTTCTAAAATCATTCAACTGTTTCATATACATTCTCCTTTCCCGGAGAGGAACAAAACATTTGTATACAATATAAAAAGGAATCCTAAAAATACACAGAAGGATTCCTGAAAAATTTGTTGTTTTGTTTATCCCTCTGTCCCGGTCCATCTTTGGATCTAGGCAGACTACTTATAAAATTTTGTATTTACACAAATGGTGCAGTTCACCGTGGATACTGCCCGACGCTTCAAATTATAGCAAAAACCTTTTAGATTATCTATTCACAAATTAGTGAAGTTCTATGTCTGCGGAATAAATTTGATGTATTTCACCTAATGCATCTTCTACCTTCAGCACACCCTCATCGGTAATTCCAAGAGCTTTTCCACTAATAGAACCATTCAAGGTTCTTGCTGTGATTTCTTTTCCGACACTTATTGCATAGCTTTCCCATAATAACTTAATAGGATAAAACCCTTTTTCTAAAAAAAGCATGTATAAGGTTTCAAACTTTTGGAATATGACTTTTATTATTTCAGCTCTGTCAAGTTCCTTCCCTTCCTTCGCACGTAAGGAAGTAGCAATTTGACGCAGTTCAGGGGGAAAATCATCTTCTGTTTGATTAATATTCAAACCCATCCCGATGATCACCGAAATAATTCGGTCCGCATCTGCCTGAAGTTCCGTTAATATCCCTGTCACTTTTTGTTGCTCAACTAGAATATCATTCGGCCATTTAATTTGCGGAGTTAATGTAGTTGTTTCTTCAATTGCTTGTACAATTGCAACAGCAGTAAGTAAAGTAAGCTGTGGTGCTCTTTGAATGGGTATTTTCGGTCTTAAAATAAGGCTCATCCAAATTCCCGTAGATTTTGGAGAATGCCACGCACGATCCATTCTGCCTCTTCCACCTGTTTGTTCCTCGGCAATCACAACGGTCCCTTCTACCGCCCCTTCATGCGATAACAAATGGGCGATCTTTTGAGTAGAATCAACTGTTTCTTCATAATGAATAACTTTACCTATGAACTCTGTCTTCAACCCCAATTGTACGCGATCAGCTGAAATACTTTTTGGCAAGTTTAAGATTTTATATCCTTTTTTCCTAACGGCCTCTAATTCAAATCCTTCTTTTCTTAAATCCTCGATATGCTTCCATACAGCGGTTCTAGAACAACCCATTACATCTGCTAAATACTGTCCAGACACATACTCTTGCTCGGAGTTCGTAAATGCCTCAAGAAGCTTTTTCCTTAATTCAGACTGCATTTTGTCACCCATTCTTTAATAACCTCATTGTCATTCTCAAGCCTACCATTTAGAATTTCTGTTTCAATTTCCTTAAGTACATCCTTCACCCACGGCCCTGCTTTTTTCTGTTTCCATTCAATTAGGTCTGAGCCTGATACTTTTATATCCGCTAAAGAATGAATAGGCAGTGCGTCAATGATTGCTTGAAGTCTGTCTACTGCAAAGGAATCCACCTTACTTTGGTAAGCTTGGTAAATCTTCTCCACTTGAAGCGCCGTCTCTTTTCCACAAGCATATACGGAATCAATTGACCAGCTATTTCTAAAGCGTTCACTTAACCATTTCGACATATAGGAAATCTGTTGAACTCTTTTATTCGAGAATCTAAATGAGCTAAGGAATTGTTTAATCTCTTTTTCACCTTTTTGTATAAGATGTGAAAATAAAGCCCATTTTTCATCAATGAATAATGAATGTATTTGCAATTGGGAAAGTTCCAACAAGGCTGCTTTTTTATCAGGTAATCCCGGTATGTATTTATATATTTCCGTGTCTATCAGCAACTGAATGCCTTGAGACGTATGATATCCACTGAGCAGTTTGTCTAATTCAGCTGCAATTCTTTCAACCGCAATGTGTGTAAGTAGGTGTTTATTGTCCTTTATCCCTTGGTATGTATCCGATTCTAATACAAAACCCAGCTTGCTAACAAACCTGATTCCTCTTAGCATACGAAGCGCATCCTCTGAAAATCGCTCACTGGCCATTCCTACGGTACGAATGGTTTTAGCTTCGATATCTACTATTCCTTCAAAGGGATCAAGTATCTCCCCAAAACGATTCATTCCCACCGCATTCATGGTAAAATCACGCCTAGCTAAGTCTTCTTCAATGGATCGAATAAATGTTACGGAAGTTGGTCTCCGAAAATCCACATAATCTGACTCAGAGCGAAAGGTTGTAATTTCATACGAATGGTTATTGTGCAGAACCATGACCGTACCATGTTCAATACCCAAGTCAATTGTTTTTGGAAATATCTCTTTAATTTCACTAGGTGTCGCAGAAGAGGCAATATCAATATCATTGATTGGAAGACCTAGTATATAATCACGCACAGAGCCTCCCACAAAGTATGCTTTAAACCCATATCTTTCGATTAACTCAAGGACTGGAATCGCTGACTTAAACGGTTCTTTCATATGGTTGTTCACCACTTTGCAATAAACTTTTATATAAGTCTTCGTATTGCTTCACGATCGTCGTCGCTTGGAATTTCCCTCTTACAAGCTTAACAGAGGCTTCTGAAAACTGTTGATGCTTCTGTGGATGTTGTAGAAGATCAATGGCCTTTTCAGACATATCCTCTATATCACCAAGTTCACAAATATACCCACTTTGTCCATGGTCGATTACTTCAGGTATACCTCCTACATTAGTTCCGATACATGGGACACCACACGCCATCGCCTCTAATGCAACTAATCCAAAGCTTTCTTTTTCAGATAATAAAAGCATGAGGTCACTAATAGAGTAAAGCTCCTCTACACTGTCTTGTTTTCCTAGAAACAATACTTTATCTGCAATATTTAGCTTTTTAACTAGTTTACAAACGACCATCATTTCTGGGCCATCGCCTACAAGTAGTAACTTTGCAGGAATTCTTTTTGTAATCTTCTCAAATGTACGAACAACATCCTGTACCCTTTTCACTGGTCGAAAATTAGACACATGAATGATGATCTTTTCTTCCGGAAGTATTCCATACTCTTCTTTAAGATGAGAGGACTCTGATCGTTTATAGACCCGTTCATCAATAAAGTTATAAACCGCGTCGATTTTTTTATCAGGATTTATTAGATCGTATGTTTGACTAATCAAAGATTTAGACACTGCTGTAACAATATCTGATTTCTCAATACCAAATCGAATAGCATCCGTTAATGAAGGATCATACCCCAATACAGTAATATCCGTACCGTGTAGTGTAGTGACAATCTTTACATCCCTTCCACTCATTTGCTGTGCTAAAATGGCACAAACAGCGTGCGGAATTGCATAATGCACATGAAGAAGGTCCAACTCTTCACGGTTGATCACCTCCGCCATTTTGCTAGCTAAAGCAATATCGTATGGTGGGTATTGAAAAACCGAGTATTGGTTTACCTCTACTTGGTGGTAATACACATTATGGTACATCCTATTCAACCGAAATGGGAGACTCGAAGAAATGAAATGAATCTCGTGCCCATTTTCTGCCAACATCTTCCCAAGTTCTGTAGCAATAACTCCTGAGCCCCCTACTGTTGGATAACAGGTAATACCTATTTTCATTTTTTTATTCATGGTTGTTATTCTCCTAGTAAATCACGATTGAGTAAAATTGGAGCTCTTACTTTAAACCCTTCTGCGTAAAGAGTTCCAACTTCTTTACCATATAAACGCTCCCTTGCCTCCAAAGCTGGAATATAATTATTCGTAAGCGGTGTGTCTACGCTATCCTCTTGCTTTGTAAACTGACTCTTATATGCCTCTAGACTTTCTTTCTTCTTTTCATAGGTGTTCGACACATCGATGACGAAATCAGGAGTAGAAAATCCGTTAATCATATAGTAGTAAAGCTGCTTAGGTCGAAAGGCGCTATCATCAAACCCTGTCTGAAACTTTTGAATGCCGGCAGAAAAAAAGGCTTCTTCCACGATTCTTGCACAGTTTCCATGATCAGGGTGACGATCTTTTCCATAGGGAACAAAAACAATCTCCGGTCGAAACTTCCGAATGATATGAACGACTTGACGAATCGCTTCCTCAGTTAATAATAAACCTCGATCTGGAAGATTTAATGTAATTCGTTCTTTTACACCGAGAATATCTGCCGCTTTCATTGCTTCTTGTTGGCGAAGTTCTACTGTTCCGTTACTTGAAAGCTCAGCTTTTGTTAAATCACAAATTACGACCGTTTTTCCTTCCGAAGTGTATTTTGCGACAGTTCCAGCCATGCCAATTTCCACATCATCTGCATGTGCTCCAAAGGCTAGGATATGTATATTATTTGTCATTGCCCTCACCTTGTTCTTGATGGATGATGTCTCTCCAAGCAAGGTCACCACGCTCGAGTCCTTTTATTAGAACTTCCGCCGTTCCAATATTAGTTGCTAACGGTATGGAATACACATCACAAAGGCGTACTAACGCGGTTACGTCTGGTTCATGCGGTTGCGCAGTAAGAGGATCTCTAAAGAAGAACACCATATCCATTGTATTTTTAGCGATCATTGCCCCAATCTCTTGGTCCCCGCCAAGTGGCCCTGACTGGAATCGCTGAATCGACAATCCCGTTGCTTCCATAATTCTTAGGCCAGTTGTTCCCGTTGCAAACAAGGTATGCTCTTCTATAATTTCTTTATAGGCAATTGCAAAACGTACTAACTCATCCTTCTTATTATCATGAGCAATTAAGGCAATGTTCAAAATAATTCCCCCCTAGTTATTCAATAATATTTTCTAAACCATAAACAAACACATTTAGCTTCATCACTGAGTCAACTGCCAGCTTCACACCTGACATAAACGACTCACGATTATAGGAGTCATGGCGAATGGAAAGGGTTTGACCTGATGAACCAAACATGACCTGTTGATGGGCAATTAACCCAGGTAGACGAACGGAATGAATATGCATTCCCTCATAATTTGCTCCTCTTGCTCCAGACAACGTTTCTTTTTCGTTTGGATGCCCTTGCTCTTTATAATCCCTTTCTTCTGCAATCATCTGGGCCGTTTTCAAGGCCGTTCCCGATGGTGCATCTAGTTTTTGATCATGGTGTAACTCAATAATCTCAACATCTTGGAAGTATCTACCTGCAAGTCGCGCAAATTTCATCATTAATACTGCCCCAAGAGCGAAGTTAGGGGCAATAATACAGCCTCTTTTTTGGTCATCACAAAGACGTTCTAGCTCTTTTAATTGATCATCAGAAAAACCGGTCGTACCAACAACCGGTCTAACGCCATGTAGTAGAGCGGTTTTTGCATGGTACATTCCAAATTCAGGTGTTGTTAAGTCAACTAATACATCAGGTTTAACTGTATTGAAACATTCTTCAATATCCGTAAAAATAGGTGCATCTGCCGAGTGAAACCCTACATCACTAAGCTTCAATCCATTATTCTTATAATCTATTGCTCCAACAAGTTCATATTCCTCCGTATTCATAACAAGCTTTACTGCTTCAGTACCCATTCTTCCACGAGGTCCTGCGACTACTACTTTAATCTTTTCCATAATTATTCCCCTTCCGTTTCAATTCTTGTCCATCGATTTTTATCTCGTGTATTAAACTTCTCCATTACACGGTTATGGGATTCTTCTAAATCAATATTCAGTGAGTTTGCAAAGCAAATGAGAACAAATAACATATCTCCAAGTTCTTCTTCAATCGTATTTTCTTTCTCCGATGCTTTTTTTGGTTTCTCACCGTAATAATGATTTACTTCTCTAGCTAGTTCACCAAGTTCCTCAGTCATTCTTGCAAGCATTGCAAGTGGACTAAAATACCCTTCCTTAAACTGGCTTATGTATGTATTTACCTCTTCTTGCAGTTGCGTCATTGTCTTCTTACTGTTTTCCAAAGGTATTCACCTCATATCATATCGTGTGCAGCCATTTTTCTCTACACCTAATATTACAATGTTAGCTAAAAGGTCCACTATTTACAAATATTTTAAATTAGGGGAAAAGGCTTATTAATCAAGATAGCTGGAACGAGTGATTCTCTTTAGAGGATTATTGCGTTTAAACTTCCATTTCACTTATAATTAATACGGCCTGTGTACAAGCTTAAAATTTTCCATTTTTAAAGTGAGGTAGATACAATGCTTTTTTCTCTAAAGATAAAGAATATATTCTTCATCCTATTAGGTTCAGCCATCTTTTCTTTTGGAATTGTCCATTTTAATATGCAAAACAATTTAGCCGAAGGTGGGTTTACTGGCATCACTCTTTTGCTTTATTTTCTATTTAACTGGGATCCATCCTATGTAAATCTGCTTCTAAATATCCCCCTATTTTTCATTGGGTGGAGGTTATTGGGCAAAAATGTCTTTTTATATACACTTATTGGTACGGTATCTGTATCCGTGTTTTTATGGATTTTTCAGCGATATCAAATCAATATGCCACTTAAAGACGATCTAACTCTTGCGGCTCTTTTTGCGGGTGTATTTATCGGTGTCGGCCTAGGAATTATTTTCCGTTTTGGAGGAACTACTGGTGGTGTTGATATAATTGCTCGACTCGTACATAAATACATAGGCTGGAGTATGGGGAAGACAATGTTTTTATTTGATGTGGTAGTTATTACACTATCCCTAATTTTCTACTTAACCTACCAAGAAGCGATGTACACCCTTGTCGCCGTATTTGTGGGTGCTAGAGTCATTGATTTCATGCAAGAGGGAGCTTATTCTGCAAGAGGGGCCATCATTATTTCTGAGAAGAACCAAGAAATTGCAGACAAAATTATGACCGAAATGGAACGAGGTGTTACCGTTCTTAAAGGCCACGGTTCTTACTCTAAGCAAGAAAAGGAAGTTCTTTACTGCGTTGTTGGTCGAAACGAGATCGTTCTATTAAAACGGGTCATCACTTCAGTGGATCCTCACGCATTTGTTTCTGTTACAATGGTGCATGATGTATTAGGAGAGGGATTTACATTAGATGAAAACAAACGCCCCATTGAGCATTAAAAAAACAGCCAAGTGGCTGTTTTTTTGTTTAATCTTCACTTCTTGCCATACCAGTATAGATCAATACTAAACGTACTAGCTCAAGAACAGCTACTGCTGCTGCTGCAACATATGTTAATGCTGCTGCATCAAGCACGCGCTTTGTTTCTCTTTCTTCATCATTACGAATGATTCCCATTGAAACCACTTGGTCCATCGCACGATTGGAAGCATTGAATTCTACTGGCAGAGTTACAACCTGAAAAACAACAGCTGCTGCCATGAAGACAATTCCTAATAAAAGTAACCCACTAATTTGAGCAAAAATACCAACCATAATTAATATCCAAGAAAGGTTTGAACCTAAATTCGCAACAGGAACTAATGCATGTCTAAAGCGTAAGAACGCATAATTCTGGTCGTCTTGAATCGCGTGTCCAACCTCGTGTGCAGCGATCGCAGCTGCTGCAACAGAGTGACCGTGATAATTCTCTGAAGAAAGTCTTACTGTTTTTACTCTTGGATCATAATGATCTGTTAAATGTCCTCGAGTCTCTTCCACACCGACATGATATAAACCGTTGGAATCCAAAATTTTCCGAGCTACCTCTGCACCAGGCATATGGGAAGAAGCAGCTACTTTTGAATATTTTGCGTAAGCTCTCTTCACTTTAAATTGAGCCCAAAGTGGAACCAAAATAATCAAAGCAAAGTAAATAAGGGTTGTCATTATGTTCCTCCAATTCAAAACTAGTTGTTACCCCAATTTTATTATTGACCATAAATGATGTCAATCTTTTAGCTCTCTTGAGCGGTTTTTCTCCCGCCTTTGATTTTTTTCTCCGGCATACTTTCTAAATCCTACATAAGATAAAGTTGCGACAATAATACTACCAGTTGTAAAGATAACCCACCAAAGGGAAGGATCCGCTTCATCTTCCGTCATTCCTTCAAAAATACTCTTTAAATCACTTTCTATTGAATCTAAATCCTTCATACTACTTTCCTCGGAAAGTATTTTCGGCCGATAATGATCGATATAATTGATTTTTGTATCAAGTCTTTGGACTTTTTCGGATCTAATATCGAGTTTTAAACTAGGATAAATCATTTGATATAATGACAGGAAAGAATTTAATTGCTCATGAAACCTCTCTGAATGTCCACTTTTGACCGCTTCCTTAACACCACCAAATACCATAAGTACTTGACCTTCCATCTCGGTCCAAAGAGGTTGACCCCCTGTATTAATGGCGTCCATAACTAGACGAAACTTTGTTACTTTATTTACAATCTCTGAATGTTCCAGTGAATCATTAGCTGTTGCCTCTAACGCTTCATTATGTGCGACCGTTACAATCCGTAGTTCATCCATCGAAAATGGTCTTTGGTCCATGCTAATGAATTCTTCAGAAAAATACAAAAGAAGCTTATGAGCATCATCGTATCGCGATGATCTCACCATTTGTAGGGCTTCATCTGAGATTGAGTTTAACTTATCGATAGGCGACGTCTCATCTGCATGTATCGTTATAGGAAATAGTAGAATCAATATACATATAAATATAACAACTCTTGCTTTCATACTTGTCCCCCCTCTTTATACTACGTATTGTCAAAACTTTTATATTAAATAGGCTATAAAATACCTTGATAGAGGGCTTTTTGAGCAAAAAAATTGCCACCCCCTGAATTTTAGGAAATAGTGAGGTTACCACACCAAACACCAACCTA
>NZ_JBHLUU010000094.1:0-20534 GCF_042433785.1 Robertmurraya beringensis
TTAAAGTGGCTGGAGGAATTTTGTCGATAGGAATTTTGGAGTATTATGGAAAGATATTTGTTATGCCAGCTACGAATGTTACGCCTAATTACTAATATCTTTCCATAAACAAAAACTTTCGATAATTGCCCTTATGCAAAGCTTTTCATAAGGGTAAAACACACCTGGCAGTAGGATTAGGAATAGAAGCCATTAACCAAGGATTTAAATCGGTATTTATCTCAATGGGTGAATTAGTTCAAACGCTAAAGACAGAAGATATAACGCGCAAATCAAAAGCAAGAATGAAAAGGATTAGGGAAGCAGATTTAGTCATTATTGATGATCTCATGTTCATGGCAATGGATCAGCAGGACGCAAATATGTTCTTTCATCTCGTTAACGATCTATACAACCAATCGTCAATCATACTTACTTCGAACAAGGCACCAAAGGAATGGGGAGAATTATTGGGTGATCAAGCTATCACCACAGCCATTTTAGACAGAATCCTACATCGTGTGGAAATCATTCATTTAAATGATGATAGCTATCGAATGAAACATCGTTCTACCATATTTTGGGAAAACAGTGTTTCAAAATAATGAGCAAAAACTGTTACATTCTACTTGACGGTCACACCCCTCCAAGTATTATAGAAAAAGAGCATTTAGAATTAATCGATTTTTTAAAATACCAAGCAATAAGAAAGAAATATATAATTGAAAACATTAAATTAAGCGGGGAAAATATTAATTTGGAAGAAATCTTTACCGAATTAAAACAATTAGACAATAAGGGATTTAATATTATAATTTTATTTAAATCAATGATTTTAAATTTGTTTAATAGCTTAGAGAGGTGACATTCTAAAAAATGACCTTAAGTCCTAATCTACAAAATTTTTATGGTAAAGAAAATGATAGGTTACTTAAATCCTGTAATTCTGTTTAGTTATTTTGGTTATTTCGATTGTCTTTTCTCATCTTTGTAAGCCCCTTTTTCTAAAGAATTAGGCTGTAAATACCATTGATTCTAAGGCTGCTTCACCATCTTCGAACCATGACCAGATAAGAAAAATTGAACTGCATACTGCTTTTTCTATAGGAGCCAATCCATTGTGTTCATGTTATTAAATGTATTTTACTTATCTTTAAAGAAGAACCATTTTGGGTCTTCTCAAAAGCATCAAGATAACATCTTTCCACCCAGTATGCAATTACTTCGGTACTAGTTTTGAAAATAAATTTACATTCCATAAATGCCACTGCTTCTAAACAAAGTTATTTAGCATGCGCAAATATCGCATAGAATGAAATAGTATTAATTTTATTGGGAAGATATTGATTAACTATTAGGTGTTTTAAATAATCCTAGAGTTTATATGAAACTTTAAAAACTTTTTGAAATGTATTTTTTATCCAAGAATGGATAAATCTATTTTTCATCTTTAACTGTATCTAGATTCTCCGTATGATATACAATAATAAAGCCCCAACTCATATATGAGAGGGGCTTGAGTTATTTCTGTTCTTTGAAATCTTTTCTTCCACCTCTTTTTAATCATTTCGTTTTTCACCTCTATTTTTGTATTCCCTTATTTTAATAGTATTAGTGTTTTTATTATTTAATAAAACATAAGCGAGTGTTACATAAATTTCCAGTGGTCAAAGAAGTCTTTTTTTTGATAACTGAGTAAGGAATAGGTTAATAACACCAATACTTTCTGCAAAATCAGCAACGAAAGCATAACTCTTTTGTTTCTATTTAATAAGTTAGTTCAACATAATCTTCAATAAAAGTCCTGAATTTTCAATATCTTTTTACATTTAAAGTTTAATAATAGTTGCACATAATGGAGTAGGAGCATATAATTTGGTCGAAGGAAACATTTTTATGTTGGACAAAAAAGATAGTAGTTACGCAAAAGAGAGGTGCATCAAGGTGAAATCTAATACAGTGAAACAGCAGGTATTGGCAAAGACAGCTCAAGATGCTTTAAGTGGCAGGACTCATGGATTCAGAAGGTTATTACCGTTTCTAGGACCTGCATTTATAGCAGCAGTAGCCTATATTGACCCAGGTAATTTTGCAACAAATATTGCTTCGGGATCCCAATATGGATACATGTTGCTTTGGGTCGTGTTATTCTCAAACCTAATGGCCGTGTTGATTCAATCCATGTCTGCGAAACTCGGTATTGCAACAGGTAAGAACTTACCCGAAGTAGCTAGAGAACAATTTCCGAAGCCCGTGTCCTTTGGACTCTGGATACAAGGCGAGCTAGTCGTAATGGCAACGGATCTTGCAGAATTTATAGGTGCTGCGCTTGGATTATATTTGCTGTTTGGAATTCCTCTCCTTCCATCAGCGATAATAGCGGCAATTGGTTCTTTTGCAATCCTTGAACTACAAAGAAGAGGTGTAAGATCTTTAGAGGCGGGTATTGCGGGGCTTGTTTTTATTGTTGTTATTGCTTTTGGAATTCAGGTATTTTATGCAAAGCCAGAAATCGGCCCTTTTTTGACTGGATTATTTATTCCAAAATTTGAAGACGTAAACAGCGTCCTACTTGCTGCTGGAATTCTCGGAGCAACAGTTATGCCACATGCTATTTATTTACACTCGGCACTTACGCAACGACGGGTTATTGGTAGAAATGAAGAGGAGCGTAAAATGATTTTCCGTTTCGAGTTTATTGATATTATAATTGCAATGGTAATTGCAGGGGCTATCAATGCAAGCATGTTAATAATAGCTGCATCTATGTTCTTTGAAAATGGATTAATTGTTCAGGATTTAGAAGTAGCTTTTGAACAGCTGGGGATCTTAATTGGTCCTTTTGCAGCTATTTTGTTCGGTATCGGTTTGCTTACAGCAGGTTTATCAAGTTCCACGGTTGGTACCATGTCTGGTGATGTTATTATGCAAGGGTTTATAAGGAGAAGAATTCCATTATACTTAAGACGCCTAATAACCGTTACACTCCCACTTATCATCATTGCAATGGGAATTAATCCAACAAAAGCGCTTGTAATGAGTCAGGTTATTCTATCATTTGGAATTGCATTTGCGTTGGTTCCATTAGTTCTATTTACAAGCAATCATAAACTAATGGGTGGTTTAGTTAATAAAAAGATTACGACAATTACAGCATGGGTCTTGTCTTTTGTTATCATTGCACTAAATATATTTCTCCTTTACCAATCTTTCTTTCGATAATAAAGAATAAACAGACAGCACCCCATAAAGTTAATGTTCCCCCAATATTGGGCAAACATTGACTTTATGGGGTGTCTTTATATGCAAAAATATGCTCGAATATGAATTTTAAAATTAACAACGGACATTAGCCATTTAACTTATCCATAAAGATTATACCTACCTGACCAATAGCAAACTGATATTCTCGTTAGAAGAAAATTACTGCTAACCAAATGATACATACAGGACGAACACCGAGTAAAAAATAAAAAGTTACAAAAAATAAACTCATCCTGATGAAAAAGGAGTTGAGTAAAATGTCAGATACGAATCAAATGCCTCGAGAAGAAGGAATAGATCATAGCTTAAGTCTTATTAGAGAAGGTTACTTGTACATTTCAAACAGGTGTCAAAGTTTCAATTCTAATATTTTTGAGACCAGATTGCTTGGGAAAAAAGCAATCTGTATGGTAGGAAAAGATGCTGCGCAAGTTTTTTATGACAATGAAAAATTCATGAGGGAAGATGCTGCACCCAACCGTGTAGTGCTAACGTTGTTTGGAAAGAATGGTGTTCAGGCTTTAGATGGAAAGTCCCATCAACATCGCAAGGAAATGTTTATGTCTATCATGTCTCCTGAAGGACTTAATAAACTCAAAGATATAACAAAGCACCAGTGGGAGAAAACACTAGATAAATGGGAACAGATGGATAAGGTTATTCTTTACGAAGAAGCGAAGGGAATTATGTACAGAGTCGCCTGCCAATGGGCTGGTGTCCCGATTCAAGAAGACGAAGTAAACAGATGGACAAGAGACTTGGGGGCGATGTTTGAGTCGGCAGCTGAAGTTGGTCCAGCTCACTGGCTAGGGAGAAATGCACGGAATCAGGTAGAAAAGTGGGTAGGTGAACTAATCGAAAAGGTTCGTGATGGAAAAGTAACTCCTCCAGAAGATACGGCGTTACACAGATTTTCCTGGCATCGTGATTTGGATGGGAATCTTCTGAATACGGAGATCGCTGCTGTGGAAGTAATTAATATCTTGAGACCCATTGTTGCAATTGCTATATTCATAAATTTCATTGCATTAGCAGTATACCATTATCCAGAAGAAAGGGAGAAACTTAAATCTGATGATGGTAAATATGCTCAGATGATTGTACAGGAAGTTCGACGTTTTTATCCGTTTTTTCCGTTTGTAGGGGCGCGGGTAAAAAAAGACTTCACTTGGGGCGGCTATAAATTTGAAAAAGATACTTTAACATTGCTCGATCTTTATGCCACTAATCATGACCCGGAAGTATGGGGAAATCCTGAAAAATTTAATCCTGAGCGGTTCGCGGATTGGGATGATAGCCCCTTTAGCTTCATACCACAGGGTGGGGGTGATTATTCATTAGGTCATCGCTGTGCTGGAGAGTGGGTGACCATTGAAGTCATGAAAGTGAGTCTTGATTACCTAGCTAATCGATTGGAATACGAGGTTCCTGACCAGGATTTAAGTTACAGTATGGTGAGAATTCCTAGTATTCCCCATAGCAAAATAGTGCTAAAGAGTGTAAAGCGAAAGATATAATTACACTACATTATTCGAATGATAACCTTATTAAGCTCGCCAGACGTGCTAATATTAATGAGAGAGTTGAAAAGACAAAGTCCGTTTTTCTTTAACAAAGAGAGAATCGGGCTTTTTCAATTGTTGAACTTCTTTTTGCCATTAGTAGCAACTTACAATCGTAATTAAATAACAATCAAATATATATTTGACTATTTGTTTGTTGTGACTTAAAATAATATTCAAATAGATGTTTGATTGAAAAGAGGTGATAAACTTGAAAAATGATGGATGTGAAGTTACCTGTATAGATGAAGAAAAAGTCAATAGAGTAAGAAATGTATTAATCCAACAAAATTCATTGGACGTAGCTAAAATTTTTAAAGCTTTGTCTGATGATACGCGGATTAAGATTGCATTTGCTCTTTCATTAGAAGATGAATTATGTGTATGTGATGTAGCCAATATTGTGGGTGCTACAAATGCTGCAACATCTCATCATTTGAGGTTACTTAATAATCTTGGATTAGCAAGGTATCGCAAAAAAGGAAAGTTAGTTTATTATACATTGGATGATGATCATGATCATGTAAAGCAACTAGTACAAGTTGCATTTGCACATCAGAAGGAGGCTGTGAAAAATGTCTAAAGCAAAAGCATTAGAGAATGAAAAAAATGTGTACCGCGTTCAGGGATTTACATGCGCAAATTGTGCAGGGAAGTTTGAAAATAATGTTAAAAAACTTCCGGGAGTTCAGGATGCAAAAGTAAATTTTGGCGCATCAAAAATTTCCGTTTACGGGGAAACAACGATTGAAGAATTAGAAAAAGCAGGTGCATTTGAGAATCTTAAAGTGACATCGGAGAAAACTGTAGGACCATCTTCAGAAAGGGGGAGAGAGGAAAAAGAGGTTAAAGAAGAGAAAGTCCCTTTCTATAAAAAACATAGTACTTTGCTCTATTCAGCCTTATTCGTTGTCTTTGGTTACCTTTCCGCAAATGTAAATGGGGATGAGAACATTGTAACTGCATTATTATTTGTAGCATCCATGTTAATCGGAGGATTACAGCTCTTCAAAGTTGGTTTACAAAACTTATTACGCTTTGAATTTGACATGAAAACCCTGATGACAGTAGCAGTTATAGGTGGTGCGATTATAGGAGAGTGGGCAGAAGTTGCCATTGTTGTCATATTATTTGCGATCAGTGAGGCTCTTGAACGCTTCTCTATGGATAAAGCCAGACAATCGATTCGTTCGTTAATGGATATCGCTCCAAAGGAAGCCCTTGTTAGACGGAATGGAAAAGAAAGTATGATCCATGTGGATGATATTGTGGTTGGAGATATTATGATCGTCAAACCTGGTCAAAAGATTGCTATGGATGGTTTGGTTGTAAGTGGGTACTCTGCAGTTAATCAAGCAGCGATTACAGGTGAATCCGTCCCTGTTGCCAAAACCGTTGATGATGATGTTTTTGCAGGTACTCTAAATGAAGAAGGATTACTTGAAGTAAAAATAACCAAACTTGTAGAAGATACAACCATTTCTAAAATTATTCATCTGGTAGAGGAAGCACAAGGTGAACGCGCTCCTTCGCAAGCATTTGTGGATAAATTTGCGAAATATTACACACCGATCATCATGGTCATTGCAGCATTAGTTGCGATAGTCCCTCCTTTGTTCTTTGATGGTAGTTGGGAAACATGGATTTATCAAGGTTTAGCTGTTCTTGTAGTTGGTTGTCCTTGCGCGTTAGTTATTTCAACTCCGATTTCTATTGTTTCAGCGATTGGGAATGCAGCGAAAAAAGGTGTACTAATAAAAGGAGGTGTTTATTTAGAAGAAATGGGTGCCTTAAAAGCCATTGCATTCGATAAAACAGGTACCTTAACAAAAGGTGTTCCAGTAGTAACTGATTTTAATGTGGTAAATAAACAGGTAAATGAAAAAGAAATACTTTCTATCATTACTGCATTAGAGTATCGTTCTCAACATCCACTTGCCTCTGCGATCATGAAAAAAGCTGAAGAGGAGAACATTAGTTATTCTGATATTGTAGTAGAAGACTTCTCTTCTATTACGGGTAAGGGTATCAAAGGAATTGTAAACGGGATGACTTATTATATTGGTAACCCGAAACTCTTTAAGGAATTAGCAACTTCTAATTTCGATAAGAACTTAGAGCAAAATGTAACAACTCTACAAAATCAAGGAAAAACAGCGATTGTAGTTGGAACTGATAAAGAAATACTCGCTGTTATAGCGGTAGCTGATGAAGTACGTGAATCAAGTAAAGAAATTATTCAAAAGCTACATCAACTTGGGATCAAAAAAACAATTATGCTTACAGGTGACAACAAAGGTACTGCTAATGCTATCGGAGGGCAGGTTGGAGTATCAGAAATTCAGGCTGAACTGATGCCTGAGGACAAATTAAATTATATTAAACAAATGAGATCTGAGTACGGTAACGTAGGGATGGTTGGAGATGGTGTCAATGACGCTCCGGCGTTGGCAGCTTCTACAGTTGGGATTGCTATGGGTGGGGCTGGTACAGATACAGCGTTGGAAACGGCAGACGTTGCACTAATGGGAGATGATTTAAGAAAACTTCCATTTACTGTGAAACTAAGCCGTAAATCTTTAAATATCATCAAGGCTAACATTACCTTTGCAATCGCTATTAAATTAATTGCGTTGTTACTAGTCATTCCGGGTTGGTTAACTCTTTGGATCGCCATTCTTTCTGATATGGGAGCAACCCTTTTGGTAGCGCTAAATGGATTACGACTTATGCGAGTGAAAGAATAAAGACAATAGTGGCTTTCCAGACAAAGTGGAAAGCCCTTTTCTTGCAATGATTGTATTAAAAAAATAAATTAAATCAATTCTAATAAAGATGTAAAGGTTGGGTATAAGTAAAACATCAGTATTTATATTACATAACGGTGTCATGTGATTTTATCTTTAACTATAATTCTTTTCAATCACCGAAGGAGGAAGCTGAAATGACTGTAGCTGTTAAAAAAGATGTTGATTTATTAATTATAGGTGCAGGATCTGGAGGATACGTAGCCGCCATACTGCCGCTCAGCTGGGAAAACAAGTAGTTCTAGTGGACAAAGCGGAACTAGGAGGGGTTTGCCTTAACCGTGGATGTATACCATCGAACGCTCTTATTAGTGCATCTGAACGAGTAAAACACATTAAACATGCGAGTGAAATGGGCATAAAAGTTTCTGGTGAAATTAAAGTTGATATGCCGGAAGTAGTGAAGTGGAAAGACGGGATAGTGAACAAGCTGACGAATGGGGTTCGTACCCTGCTAAAAGGCAATGGAGTGGAGGTGATTAGTGGGGAGGCCTATCTCACTGAATCCCATACCGCAAAAGTCAGGATAGATAACGAAGAACATGTATATTCTTACAAAGATTTAATCCTTGCTATAGGGTCCTTACCTACGGAGTTAAAAAGTATGCCATTTGATAAAAAAAGAATCATCTCTTCAACTGAGGCATTAATGCTTCAAGAAGTACCAAAACATTTAGTTGTAGTAGGTGGAGGCTATATCGGTTTGGAGTTGGGTGCTGCTTATGCCAAATTCGGGGCTAAAGTGACCATCCTTGAGGGGTCAGACACCATTCTTCCAGGTACAGATCCTTTATTAACTAATGTAGTAAAACGTCATTTAAAGGAATTGGACATCACCGTCATAACTAACGCTTTCGTCCAAGGCGGAGAAAATACTGGTGATGAAGTAAATGTCCATGTTCAATTAAATGGAAAAGAAGAAATATTTAAAGGAGATTATTGCTTAGTTTCTATAGGAAGAAAACCAAATACAGCAAAAGTTGGTTTAGACAATATCGGAGTAGTGTAGATCAACGAGGGTTTATTAAGATAAATGACAAATGTCAAACAAACATCGAACATGTATATGCAATAGGGGATTGTGCCGGTGGTTATCTCCTTGCTCATAAAGCTAGTTACGAAGGGAAGATAGCTGCTGAAGTAATAAGTGGTCAAAATAGTGTAATTGATTTTCGAGCCATGCCTTTTGTTATTTTTAGCGAACCTGAAGTGGCCTATACAGGTTTAACGGAAAAGGAGGCAAAAGAACAAGGATTCGAAACAGTTACTAGTCGCTTTCCATTCCAAGCGAATGGCAGAGCATTATCTGTGTCGGACGCGGATGGCTTTGTACAAGTTGTAGCTGAAAAGAAAACAAAAATGGTGTTGGGGGTACAGATGGTAGGTCCAGAAGTATCATCACTCCTTTCTGAAGCGGTTTTTGCGATTGAGGCAGGGGCAACAGCCGAAGATCTTAGTCTTACCATACATGCTCATCCTACACTGCCTGAGCCACTGATGGAGGCGACAGAGGGTATTATGGGACATGCCATTCACATGTTAAATAAAAAGTAATAGTGAACACGCAGGTTGACCTACATTTTTCATTAGTGCAGGTCTGATCTGTTAAATTTACGGGAGAGGGAATCAATGACCATACTGTTTTACGTTATTGCCGCTGCTTTGGCTAATATCTTGGGTGGCCTTGTGATTTTCCTTAAAATAAATTGGTCTAGGAGAGGCTTAAACGGCTTAATGGCTTTGAGTGCTGGAATACTTTTTACAATTGCTGTTATGGATTTAATACCAGAAGCATTGGAAATTCATGAATCCAGTGCCATATATATTGTTATAGGATTTGGATTGATCTTTTTGTTCCAACAGTTTCTTGCACCCCATTTTCATTTCGGAGAAGAGACTCATACACATTCTCATTCTCAAAGGACAACCCTTAGTGCTTTAGTGGGTATGTTGGTTCACACGTTTTTTGATGGTGTTTCTATTGTTGCCAGTTTCAAATTAGATGAGAGAATACGATTTGTTGTATTAATTGCTGTATTACTAAACAAAATTCCGGATGGTTTGACGATTTCTTCAATTGTATTTGCCAGTTTAAAAAGCAAGAAGAAGGCAATAGGAGCATCATTCTTATTGGGTGTATCAACGATAGCAGGTGCGATAGCTTCCTTGTTTTTAACTCAATTTTTCACTGTTGATAGCAGTATCCTTGCTATCGCTCTTTCCATTACATCAGGTATATTTCTATACATAGTTACAGTTGATTTGTTACCTATTGTAAATGCGATGGGAGATAGACCCATTATTCTCTTCTTTTTTGTTGGAATTTTACTGTATTTTGCTCTTCACTTGATATTGAACCAGTTATCTTTTCATGTGCACTATCCAGAACATATTTTGTTTATTCAATTTTAAAAAATGTAAATTATATTGCATGTACTAATATTTTATTGAAATCATAGTGGAGTTGATAAAAATGGCAATAGTCGTTATATCTGCAATTGGTGCTTTCATAGTAACCAATATTGATGACATTTTTGTTTTAATGCTTCTGTTCTCTCAGGCAAATGCACAGGCTAAAGCAAATGACAGTAGGAAGGTTAACATGCACACAAAAACTAAACTAATCTACCCTAGAGATATAGTCATTGGTCAATATTTAGGTTTTGCCTTATTAGTTTTGGTTAGTCTGTTAGGTAATTTCGGTCTTATGATAATACCTGAGCAATGGGTTGGTTTACTTGGTTTAATTCCAATCTATCTAGGAATTAAACTTTTTATTATGGGTGAAGATGAGGATGAAGGAGCAATCCTATCTAGTTTGAATTCTGGAAAATTTAATAAATTATTCTTGAGTGTCGCTTTTATTACATTTGCTAATGGTGGGGATAACATTGGAATCTATGTACCTTACTTTTCTACTCTAAATTCAAGTGAATTGTGGATCACTGTTGTTATCTTTTTCATAATGGTGGCAGTCTGGTGTTTCATAGGTAATCGATTGGCAGCTTTCAGACATGTATCTGAAGTATTAGAAAAATTCGGAAGATGGATTATCCCTATTGTATTTATTGGATTAGGTATATATATCATGGTTGAGAATGAAACTTTAAATGCCATTTTGAATTTGGTCAAGTAGGCTAGTTTATTCAAAAAAGTCCCTTTGGAGATTCCAAAGGGACTTTAAATTTTTGAAAAAGATTATTGAGTTTATTTAGTGGTTGGGTCTAATTGGATTGATTTCTCTCCGTTTTTGCTTCTCTAAAAGTACCTATTAGTAATAAGAATACCCCACTAATAAGGAAGACATCTGCTGTGTTGAAAATGGGGTAATTTATAAATCGGATATCAAACATATCAGTTACTTCTCCGAAGATTAATCGATCTGTTACATTGCCAGCGGCACCACCAATAAAAAAACCAATGGCTAATCGTGTTAGTTTATCCGTTACTTTTCGGGAATAAAAGATCATTGCAATAATGGCAATAAAAGCTATGCTGATTAGAAAGAATTTTTGTCCCGAAAAAATTCCCCATGCAGCTCCTGGATTACGATGGGAGGTTAGATGGAAAAAGTTATTAATAATAGGAATGGTTTCACCATATTCCATAAAGTTTCTGGTCATATATTTAGCAAGTTGGTCAATTGCTAGTGTGATAAGAGCAATCCAGTACAAGATTTTTCACCTCAACATTATAATATAGAGTTCCTATTATTTACCCCCTCGCATAATATCTTTAAAACATTCAAATAATTATTTGAGTATTTTGTGTTTCTAGATTAAAATTAATAGGGAATTATGTCAAGATTCAAATAAAAAAAGGGGGAGTTTTAATAAATATGTTTTCACAAGTAATTCCTGTTTAATCTTTGTCACTCTACCATTCTATATTATAAAAATAATTAATATTGGTTAGGCGCTTTTAGAATGGAACTTGTCAAATGTGAATGTGGTTATTCCATTCCATATGGAACGGTTCTTTGTGAATCTTGTGGACGAACTATCAGTGATAACAGAGGAGAAGGTTCAAATACTCTACTGGATATGAGATATGATGGAGGTGCCAGACGCTCACAAACGTATAAAAAATCAATTATTGATAAAATTTGGAACTTTTTTCCATCCGTTAAAGTGGGAGTTTGGATAATTGTTCTTCTTTTAATTGCATCTGCAATTGGAACAATTTTCCCTCAAGAGATGTATATTCCTCCAACCGTTGTTCCACAAGAGTTCTATAAGGAAAAATATGGATTTCTTGGTCAAATGTATTTTGAATTAGGTTTTCACAATCTTTATGGTTCATGGTGGTATTTTTTATTAATTGCAGCTCTCGGTATATCACTTGTTATTGCAAGTTTAGACCGGTTTATTCCACTATATCGGGCTTTGAAAAAACAAGGGATTACACGGCATGAAAGTTTCATGCGCAGACAGCGCCTTTTAAGTGAAACCATTGTGACAGAGAACATTAATGAGCAATTGACGTTGCTAAAATCTAAATTAAAAGGAAAACGTTATAATGTATCGGAGGAAAATGGTAATATTTTAGCTGAAAAAAATCGATTTTCAAGATGGGGACCTTATGTAAATCATGTCGGCCTTATTATCTTCCTTATGGGTGGGATGTTGAGATTTGTTCCAGGAATGTACATAGACGAAATGCTTTGGATTCGTGACGGTGAAACAAGTGTTATCCCAGGGACAGATGGGAAATATTATTTAAGCAGTGATAAGTTCATTATTGATACTTATCAAAAAGAACAAGAGGATGAAGTTTTTGGAAATACTCTTACAAGAGTTGGAGATGGAAATGTAGTAAAAAACTTCCAAACAAATGTGACTTTGTATGAACGAAAAGGGGAAATTGTTCATGGATCGAAGCCCGAATTAAAAAAGGTGAAGAATGAACAAATAAGAGTAAATTATCCCTTAAAATACGATTCATATGCTCTTTACCAGACTTCTTATAAATTAAATGAATTGAATAAGTTTACTTTTAGTTTAATAGACAAAGAGACAGAAGAAAGTTTTGGTAAGATTACTGTAGATTTGCTGGATCCAAAGAAGGAGTATGATTTAGGCGATGGGTATAAAGTCGAAATAGTTACTTATTTTCCAAACTTCTATTTCAATAACGAAGGTGAACCTGATACAAAAAGCCGAGTTCCCGACAACCCAGCATTTGTTTTTAATATGATATCTCCTGCAAAACCAGAAGGCGAAAAAAGCTTTGTTGCCATCCAACAAACGCTCGACCCAGTGGAAGACAATCAATTAAAACTAAAATTTGAAGGCCTTGAAACGAAAAACCTTTCGGCTTTGACAGTTCGGAAAGACCATACTCTATGGTTTCTTGGTGTAGGGGGAGCTATTTTCATGATTGGAGTTATTCAAGGAATGTACTGGAATCATAGACGAATATGGATTAGAAGAGTCGGTGACAGCTTATTAATTGCAGCACATACAAATAAAAATTGGTATGGAATGCGAAACGAAATAAACGGTATTTTAAAAGAATCCAGCATTAATAAACTATCCGACCAATCAAACGAAACTACTAAAAATAAATAGAGGAGGAATAAATGTGGTAGCTTTAAGTAGTAATTTACTATATACAGCATTCTTACTTTATCTAGTTGCAACATTTTTATTTGGTGGAGCCATTCGAGATAAAAGAAAGCTATACGAAAAACCGAGCAAATGGGCGACAGTCGCAATAATTGTCACCATCCTAGCTTTTGTTTCACATTTGGGTTATTTTATTACACGATGGGTTGCATCTGGACAAGCGCCTGTTAGTAATATGTTCGAGTTTATAACTGCTTTTAGCATGATGATGGTTCTTTCATTCATTATACTTTATTTTATTTACAAGGTAGCTATACTCGGTTTGTTTACTTTACCAATTACATTGTTGATTATTGCTTATGGGAGCATGTTTCCAACAGATATTGCTCCATTAATACCCGCTCTACAAAGTGATTGGCTCGCTATCCATGTAACAACAACGGCACTAGGATCAGCTATTTTAGCGAGTAGTTTTATTGCAGGTGTAATTTATCTAATTCGTTCTGTTGATCAGACAAAAAGCTCAAAAGGGAATTTTTGGCTAGAGGTGGTCTTGTACACGATTGTGGCGACGCTTGCATTTGTGGTAATTACAAGTATATTTAGAGGAATAGGGTATGAGGCGGTCTATAAGTGGGTTGATAAAAATGATCAGGTGGTTGAATTGACGTATAATTTACCTTCAATTATAGGGCCAAATCAAGGAGAATTACTTACAAAAGGTAAAATGGAAGCTCTTGTTGAGGTACCAGCAATCGTCGCAGCAGGTAAATTAAACACGGTGGTTTGGTCTGCTGTTACAGGTTTAATTCTATATGGAATTCTTAGATTTATTTTTAAAAAGAGAATTGCTGCAGTTCTTCAGCCATTAACAAAAAATATCAAACTTGATTTGGTCGATGAAATTGGATACAGGTCAGTTGCAATCGGTTTCCCAATATTTACTTTAGGGGCTCTTATTTTTGCAATGATTTGGGCGCAAATAGCCTGGACTCGTTTCTGGGGATGGGATCCTAAAGAGGTATGGGCCTTAATTACGTGGTTATTTTATGCTGCCTATTTACACCTCCGTCTATCGAAAGGATGGCATGGTGAGAAATCAGCTTGGCTTGGAGTAATAGGTTTTGGTATTATTATTTTCAATCTAATATTCGTTAATCTAATTATTGCTGGTCTACATTCATATGCCTAAAAAAAATTTAATCACTGAGAAAAAAGAACTTAGGTTTCAAAATTTATTTTGAAGCCTAAGTTCCTTTTTCAATAAAAATATGGAAAAAGATATAATAGAAAATTATATATTAGTTCTAGGTTGGAATTGAACATAAGAAGATACTAAAATTCAATTTGGATCTTTCCAGCATCAGTTATTTTTTTATCTGTTTGATTAAAAACATCGCTTGTTGTAATCTCTATCGAGTCAATGTCTGATTCTTCTAAAATAAAACCTATGTTACCCTTTTTCTTTGCATTTGCTTCTATTTGTCCATTTAATTCCTCTAGGTAAATATCATCTTCCCATGTCTTTTTCTCACCTGAATTGGTGTTTATTATTGCAGCAGGTGCAAATTTTAGAGGTTTATTTGACGTGTTTTTTATTTCTACAAATAGTTTAATAAAATCAAACTCTTGAGCTTGAGTATAAGAGTGATAGAAATCAATTAAGCTATAATCTGGTTTAAATTGGAGTATCTTTACTTCTCTTATAGTTAATTCGATTTGACCTATAAGAAAAGTATTAGTTTCATTATTTATTGCCTTTAATATTCCCTCACCTTTATGATCTTTAAACGATTGCCCTATCTCTAGTATAGTCCTGTCATCTATCACTTGAGGACTAACAATATAATCTTGATAGTAACTTGGTATTCCATTGTTAGAATTTGTTGAATTTGATTTTATATCTTGATTTCTCTCTGTTGTAACAGATTTATTAGTAGTATTACTATTATTGGAGCAACCTATTAATATAATAGATAATATTAAACATAGAAATATTGCTTTTTTCATTTTAACTCCCCTATGTTAAAAAGAATGTCCATTGTAGATTACAATGGACATTCTTTTATTTTTTCAAGTTATTTATCGTTAATGTTAATTTTAGATTTCAATAAATCAAAGATAATTTTTGCGTGGTCAGTATTGTCAATACTGCCAACAAATTTATCACTTGATGGACCGAAGGCATATACTGGGACGTCTTCACCGGTATGTCCACCAGTTGTCCAGCCAGTCTTAGAACGTTCATTAAAAATATTTTCAATGGCATTGTCTATATTTGTGAAGTTTTTAGTTACAGCTGCATCTTTAACAGTTTGAATTTCTTTATTAGATAAGTCAAGACTAATGAATTGTTTTAAAGTTTCCTCCACGTTTTCGCCATTTAAAATTTGATTAGCCATAAAATCTGGAGTGCGTTTTGCTGATTTGATTGGCTCACCAAACCAGTTATAATTTCCGTTAGCCCCTATAGAAAAGCCACCTGTAGAGTGGTCTGCTGTGGCAATAACTAATGTATTCTTATCCTTTTTAGCGAATTCAATTCCTGCTTTGAATGCTTTCTCAAAATCCTCCATCTCACTCATAGCCCCAACGATATCGTTATCATGACCGGCCCAATCAACTTGGCTTCCTTCAACCATATGGAAGAAACCATCTTTATCCTTTTGTAAGCGATCAATTGCGGTTTTTGTCATTTCCTCTAAGGAAGGAGTATCATTTTCACGGTCTATCGCTTTAGGCATACCTGTTGGTGCAAACAAGCCAAGAACTTGCTCATCTTTATTATTCAGTAAATCATTTCGATTTGTTACGTAACTATAATCATCTTTTTGAAATTCTTCTACTAGGTTACGGTCCTGTCGTACAAATAGGTCAGTTCCTCCACCGAGCATAACATCTAATTTATGTTTTCCATTGATTAACTCTTCATAATAATCATCAGCTATACTATTCATATTTTTACGGCTACTATCGTGAGACCCGTAAGAAGCAGGGGTAGCATGTGTAATTTCAGAAGTAGCGACAATGCCAGTTGATTTGCCTTTCTCTTTAGCTGCTTCTAGTACGGTTTTTACTTCAGTTTCATCATTATCTACAGCAATTGTATTGTTGTATGTTTTAATTCCAGCTGATATGGCTGTTGCAGCAGAAGCTGAATCTGTAACATTTTGTGATGGATCTTCCGGATATGTCATTTGCTGTCCGACTAGATATTGATCAAAGGCTGTTTTTTCTGTAATTTTTGTAGTTGGATCATCCTTAAGATAACGGTATGCTGAAGTATAAGATGTACCCATTCCATCCCCTATTAAAAAGATAACATTTTTTACTTTACCGGTATTTTGGCTATTATCTTTGGCTTCAACTGAGGAGAAAGATCCTGTAAAACTAGTAAGAGCTAAGGAAGTAACAATTGCAAAAGGTATAATTTTCTTTTTTAAATTCTTTTTTCCTCCTAATTTGGTTTACATGTAATATAATATTTTAGTAGTTTTAAGTGCTTGTTAACGTAGGGTGTTTATATTGTAAATATATAGATAACAAAAATGTTTATTCCTTTCTCCTGAATTTAGTTCTATAATACTAGGGTGTTCGGTGTTTTCTTAATAGTGTAGTTTAATATTTTTTTTGGATAGTTCAATGGTATCTCATAGAGAATATAATTAACACAAATGGCATTTACATTTTATTTACAAATTTAATCTCTTGTTTACAATCAACGCATTTATTCGACAAACTTTGTTAACAACAAAGATGATTTCCATTGCAATTGACAATTGGATTAACGTATTACATTAACGTATTACATAAGGAAGAATTTTAAAGAAATGAGTCATTATTTCTTTAAAGTGTTTTATAATGAGTAAATAGATACAATGCAATCGTTCTCAAATTCCCATCTTATTATCTTAAAAAAATCTATCATCTTCTATATAAGATATATGTTGTTCATAGAAATATTTTAGTTAATTTTTAAAGGATTTTTTCAGAGAAATTAGAATTTAAGAATTGGACTGCATAAAATATATGTCAACAAAAATAGCTAATATCTTCTATGATAACCAACAATTACTTGTTGTAAGTCCAGTGAGTTTGTTTGCTTATATACTTAAATTTTATCCGTTCAAGATAATGCAATGAAATAGAGGGTATTTTATATAAAATGGCCCCTATAAAAATTAGAGAAAAATAAAATGTCTGGATTAATCACTTATTAGTTGAGGGAGTTTTTTTATAAGGGATATTAGAGGTAGAAATTACAACCCTTTTAGCAAGACTAAATTGGTGACAAGAACCTTGTTTTTAGTAAGGTGTTGGAGGTGTTTCTCTCAACTAAACACTATGTATGTTAATGATGTGGATACTATGTGCAAGACGGAAATATATGTAGCAACAATTGATAATTAATTATAATCATTTAAAGATAAAATATCATAAATTACTCCCAATAGTAATTGACCATTAAACTTTAATTACATATACTGATAATCAAACGAACATTTGAATAAAGGGGTGAATTTATGAAAGAAGAAGATATCTGTGAAATATCCTGTGTGGACGAAGAAAAGGTAAAAAAAGGTAAAGAGTCAATTTCTGCAGTAGATACCCTTACTGTTGCACAAATATTTAAGGCCCTTTCAGATGACACTAGAATTAAAATTGCTTACTCTTTAAGTGAGGAAGATGAACTTTGTGTTTGTGATGTAGCTAATATCGTCGGTTGTACCACGGCAACGGCATCCCATCACTTAAGACTTCTTAGAAACTTAGGGTTAGCTAAATACCGTAAGGAGGGTAAATTAGTTTTTTACTCTCTTGATGATGATCATGTAAAACAACTTATAATGATTGCAATTATGCATCAAAAGGAGATAAAAACTCATGGGTGAAGCAGTTGAACAAACAAGTAAAAAGGCAGTATATCGAGTCCAAGGATTCTCCTGAGCTGGCTGTGCGACAAAGTTCGAAAAGAACGTAAAACACCTGGATGGTGTTTCTGATGCGATTGTAAATTTTGGTGCTTCCAAAGTAACGGTATACGGTGACACAACGATCGAAGAATTAGAAAAAGCAGGCGCTTTTGAGAATATAAAAGTAATACCTGAAAATGAACGTTTTGATGAAAAGAAAGAACCCTTTTTCCAAAAACACGCCACTGTAATTATGTCTCTAATTTTTCTATTAATGGGTTGGTTTTCAGGTAACCAGTATGGAGAAGAAAGCTTACCTTCTATTATAGCTTATGGTGCTTCCATTCTAGTGGGTGGCTATAGATTATTTACAACTGGATTAAAAAATTTATTACGTCTCCAATTTGATATGAAGACACTCATGACTATTGCGGTGATAGGTGCTGCGATTATTGGAGAATGGGGTGAAGGAGCGACAGTGGTTATCCTGTTTGCTATCAGTGAAGCCTTAGAAACTTACTCCATGGACAAAGCACGTCAATCTATACGCTCTTTAATGGATATTGCTCCACGAGAAGCCCTCATAAGAAGAGGGTCAAAAGAACTTATGGTAGCAGTAGAGGATATTCAAATTGGCGATATTATGGTAGTCAAACCAGGGCAGAAGATTGCAATGGATGGTGTGGTTGTAAAAGGGTTATCTTCTGTTAATCAGTCGGCTATTACGGGTGAATCTGTTCCAGTATCCAAAGGTGAAAATGATGAAGTGTTTGCAGGAACTTTAAATGAGGAAGGGTTACTCGAAGTTAAAGTAACTAAGCATGTGGATGATACCACAATTTCAAAAATCATCCATTTGGTTGAAGAAGCACAAGCAGAACGTGCTCCATCTCAAGCATTTGTGGATCGGTTCGCTAAATACTATACCCCAGTAATCATGCTCATTGCTTTAGGAGTGGCTGTCATTCCGCCTTTATTTTTCAGTACAGATTGGAATACATGGATTTATCAGGGACTAGCCGTTTTAGTTGTGGGTTGTCCATGTGCTTTAGTTATTTCCACCCCTGTCTCCATTGTCACAGCGATTGGTAATGCAGCTAGAAATGGGGTTCTTATTAAAGGTGGGATTCACTTAGAAGAATTGGGTGCGATTAAAGCAATAGCCTTTGATAAAACAGGAACGTTAACCAAGGGAGTTCCTGTTGTAACAGATTATCTTCCACAACAAGATGTAGATGATCATGAACACCTTACCATAGTTGCTGCGTTAGAAAATGGTTCTCAACATCCGTTAGCTTCAGCCATCATGAAAAGAGCTGAACAAATGATTTTACCTTATCAAAGTACGACAGTTGATGATTTTACTTCAATCACCGGTAAAGGAATTAAAGGTACTGTAGATAACCAATCCTATTATGTTGGTAGCCCTAGCTTATTTGAAGAGCTTTTAGCTGGTGGGATTCCTAATGACCTTAAGACTTTAATTACTGAATTACAAAATCAAGGTAAAACAGTCATGGTGTCTGGCACATCTAAACACATTATGGCACTTATCGCTGTAGCTGACGTGGTAAGGGAAAATAGTAAAGCTGTTATTAACAAGTTACACTCACTAGGTGTACAAAAAACGATTATGCTGACAGGTGATAACCTAGGAACCGCTAAAGCGATAGGGGCTCAAGTTGGGGTTTCTGACGTAAAGGCAGAGTTACTTCCACAAGATAAGTTAGCCTTTATTAAAGAATTAAGGGCTAAGTATGATCGTGTTGCTATGGTGGGGGACGGTGTAAACGATGCGCCGGCTCTAGCAGCTTCTACAGTAGGGATTGCCATGGGAGGTGCAGGAACAGATACAGCACTGGAAACGGCAGATATTGCTCTCATGGCAGACGATCTGGGTAAATTACCTTTTTCCTTAAAACTCAGTAGAAAAGCTTTAATGATTATTAAGCAGAATATTACTTTTTCGTTAGGAATCAAGCTAATTGCTTTGTTACTTGTTATTCCTGGCTGGTTAACCCTATGGATTGCTATATTTGCAGACATGGGTGCTACCTTACTTGTTACTTTAAATAGCCTGAGACTACTTAAGATAAGGGATAAATAATAACAAAGGCTTCTCATCAAATATTATAACCTAAACTGAGAGGACACATATCTTTTATAAAACCGTAGAGTATTTCTACGGTTTTTTTATTTTAGAAAAATAAAGTAAGCTACTTTTTTAGAAGAATAGGAAAGTTAAATATTTAATGTATCTATTAGTTTTTACCTAGCGAAACATATTTCTCTCCAGGTTAGATTTGTTTATCGAATGTTTTTGACATCTTTAAATTTCCTAAAGTTGACGGTATTGCCTGTCCAGAATTAGTCGATTATAATGTCCGTATATAATTCGAAACATTTCGACATTTATTTTGGGGAAAGGAAAAGACGTCCCCC
>NZ_JBHLUU010000095.1:0-21667 GCF_042433785.1 Robertmurraya beringensis
CACGTTGATTTGTAAGATTCTAGGGGAAGCATAAAGGTGCTTCCCCTTCATTTTGGACAGTGAATCCGTCAGTGTTGGGACAATTAGTAACGTCAATTTCGGGACATAATAAAACGCCATTAACAGTAAATGATCAAATGTAACAATGTAATTCACTAAAAACATATGGTAATCAATATATTTTAGATAAATATACTAATCTACTAACTTAATAGATTGGATAAGTTTCTTATATTGTTTGTAAGAAGACCGTCCCTTACAAAAAGCGATAAAGACAACAGCTTAGCGAAATATCACTAAGCTGTTCTTTTCCCTATGGATCCTGTAGATATTGTTGGCAAAAATATTTTATAGAGGAACAATACCAATAGGGTTTATAGCATTTGTTTTTCCTGCATTCCAGGATCCTTTATGGAGCTCGAAATGTAAGTGTTGTCCAAAAGACTGGCCTGTATTTCCTTGGTAACCGATTTGTTGACCCTTCGAGACAGTTTGACCTGTACTTACTAATCTACTACTCATATGAGCATATACGGTGGTGTATACTTGTCCTTCAATAGAATGGGAGATAAAAACAACATTACCATAGCTCGATGAGTAGTACGAATTCATTACAACTCCGTCCGCTGCTGATACAACCGGTACTGTGCCTTTTTGTGCAATATCCACACCAAAATGATTAGCTCCCCATCTTGAACCAAATCCTGAAGTCAAAACTCCGCTGGTTGGTCTCGTAAAAGATCCATTTGAAACAGGAGGAGCTGAAACTGAAGGTGCGGAAGTAGCAGGTGCTGAAGCAGAAGTACCACCACCGCTACTTACAGCATTTTGAGCTTGTTTTGCTGCTTGATTCTTTTTCTCTAATTCAATAGCTTTTTGGATAGCGGATTCTTGAGAAGATAATAACTGTGCTTCTTCCTCAAGATTCATTTTATAATTTTCAAGTTCTTCTTCTTCAAGTTGTAAGGAAGCCATTAACTTATCTTTTTCCTCTTTTTGAGTATTTAAGTTTTGCTTCAATGTTTCTATTTCTTTAAGCATCACTTGGAGGCTTTCTGCTTTTTTTTCTAAGTCCCTTTTTGAGGTTTCCAACTGATCTTTATCTGCTTTATGTTCACGTAGGATATCTCTGTCAGCTTCCATTAAAGTTGCAACTAGTTCTACTCGATCGATAAACTCGCTGAAATCCCTAGCTCCTGTTAGCACATCAATATAGCTAATCATACTACCGTTCTCTTGAAAAGAACGGGCACGATTTTTGAGAAGTTCGTTACGCTTTGCTATTCTCTCTTCAAGTACCTTTATTTCCTCTTTCAATGCTGCAATTTGAGTTTCGGTTTCACTTATCTCCTTCTGTTTTGCAAGCATTTGTTCTTCAGCTTTTGTAATGGATGAGTCTAATTCCTTTATTTCAGCATCCAATTTTGCTTGTTCACTCTTTAGACTGTTAACTTTCTCTTCGGTTTCATCTATTTCTGATTCAACTGAATTTTGTTTGCTATCTATTTCACCCTTCTCTTCCTTTAAATCTTCTATTTTCGTAGTCTCAGCAAGTGCTTTTATTGGAGATTCAGATAATGTCACGCCCAAACTTATTAAAGATAGGACCGAAACTGATAATATTGTATTTTTCACCTTTTTTCTCACCTTTAACTATTAAATTTCATTTAATCAATATTCAAACATTATAGGGAAATATGTTAATTATTCGGTTATCTTGTCGTTTTATTGCCCTTGTTTAAATTTTATCATCTGTTTTTGTCGAATTCGCTGATAATTTTATTACAGTTTCTTTTCAAATCTGTCTATTGGATGACATTTGGATGCCTCCTTCACCTATGCCTTTATTTGTTAACTAGAAAACAATACTTGTTTTTTATGCCTGATGAAAATAAAAAGCCAAGATCGAGATTTTGATCTTGGCCTTTATGCTTATTAATAAGGTACTATAGTGATAATTCTTTCTTTTGAATCCTTCCAGCTAAATAAGCAATGGCAATTGATATAACGCTTAACCAAAACGTAAAATAACCTATTTGAGGCATGTAATTTCCTAATACTCCATACCATGGCATCATAGAGAAAACATAGTCTATCACATCATTATGAAGCGTCCAAACAGCTGCAATAGCTAAGTGCCATAATTTAAATCGATAAAAAGGCGCATACAATAGTCCTTGTATGGCCATTGCAGCATGAGAAACGATCAACATATATCCTGTCCAGTGAAGGTTGCCTGTTACTTTTAATGTAAGTATATTCATGACAACAGCCCATACCCCATACTTAAACAGGGTAACTATGGCTAACGCTTCAAAGAGTGGCCAATTCCTTTTAAGAAGGAATGCTCCCAATACAAATACAAAGAACAAACTAGCAGTTGGGCTGTCAGGGACAAAAATGATAAATTTAGCTGGGGTTTCAACTAGTTGATACTTGTACCAAATATAACCATAAACTGTTCCCAATATATTAATAATAAACAAAGCCCAGATAAACCATTTTTTTCCTAATAAATGATTAAATAAATACAATTCTGTCATCCTACTTTCTTGATATTTACCAAAAAATAAATAAATTTTAAAACTATACCCCGCTTCTAAATCAATAGTTTAAAAGCGGGGTAGTAGTTTTTCTGCTAGGATACTAATTGAAACCTTAATTTCCTATTCTTCTTCCTCATCTTTTTCCTCATCTTGCAAGGATTCTTCATTTAAATGGATAGCCTTTGAGTAATCTAGTGTAGAAGGGTCCGTCTTTTTAATGGAGTCTAGTTCGTGAAAACGAAGTAAGTCTCCATATACAACTTTATCGGACATTTCCAATTCACCTTTTACAATCTCACTATATTTCTGATATATGGTTTTATCTTGTACTTCTAGTCCAGTAAGGTTATCATAAATTTTCCCTTTAATAGATGTTACTTCTTCTGTGATAAAGTCTCCGTTTCTAAAGCTAACAATTCCATCTCTTTCTTTGGAGAGTAAATCATCCCCAAATGATACTTGATGTTTAGTATCAATTCCTAAAAGGTGTAGGACCGTTGGCCGGACATCAATCTGACCACCATAAGTGTCACTCATAAACCCTTTTAAACCTGGTGCATAAATGAATAGAGGAACCCTTTGTAATTGAGCTTGTTCAAAATCAGTTACCTCTTTGCCAATAACTTTTGACATAGCATTCTTGCGATTCTCCGAATTTCCATAATGGTCCCCATACATGACAACCATTGTATTCTTACTTAAGCCTGATGTATTTAGATCTTCAAAAAATTGTTTTAATGCCTCGTCAAGATAACGTGCTGTTTGAAAATATCTATCAACTGTTTTGTCACCTGTGTTAGCTGGTTCAATCGATTGATCCTCTTCATCTAATGGATATGGAAAATGGTTAGATAAGGTAATTAGTTTAGTATAAAATGGCTGTGGCAAACTTGTTAAATATGGAATGGTTTCTTTTAAAAATGGTTTATCTTCTAACCCGTAATTTAACACATTCTCCTCTACCATATTATAATACGTTGCATCATAGAACATATCGTATCCTAAAGACTTGTACATTGCTTCTCTATTCCAAAACGTCTTATAATTCCCATGAAATACTGCAGAATAGTATCCTTTGTCTTTAAGGATAGCTGGTAAACCTTGGTACGTATTTTGTGCTTTAGTTGTAAATACGGATCCTTGGGGAATAGGATATAAAGAATTTTCCATTAAAAATTCTGCATCAGATGTTTTCCCCTGGGCCGTTTGATGGAAAAAGTTTTTAAAATATATCGTATTTGGATCTCTTGTCAAAGAATTTAGGAACGGTGTTACCTCTTCACCATTTAATTTATAGTCAATTAGGAAGTTTTGGAATGACTCCATAGAAATATAAATCACATTCATACCCTTAGCAGACCCAAAATATTCAGGCTTTGGGCTTGTATAATTAGCATTGGTGTAATTCTCTACTGTTGTTATATCGTTACTGTCTGCCAATACTCTTTGTGCAGAGGACCGGGAATTTTGAATAATATCATATATGGTAAAATTATAAGCCCCTAGATATTTTACTAAGTAGTTTCTATCAAAAGTACGTGTTAGTAACTGTGGGCGGTCCAATTCTGCAAGTGCTATATTTGATGTTAAAATGATAAATCCTGTAATAAACACTGCAGTCAAAGATCGTCTTGGAAGTGCTTTTATAGGTTCAACCTTCTTCATAATTATGAGTAATAGTAGGATTATAGTGTCTGTAAAGTAAAAAATATCATAAGGGTGAAGAAGTGCCCCTACACTTCCTCCGAGATCTCCAAAATTTTGGGTCTGGAACAATACTGGTACGGTAATGAAATCACTAAAGAACCGATAATAAGCTACGTTCGCATATAATAAAAAGGATAAAAAAGCATTAATGGACAATAGTATCCATTGCTGTTTTCGACCTTTAAAGAACAAAGAGATACCTAAAAATATAACTGCTGAACTAATTGGATTTAACAACAGCAGAAATTGCTGCATTCCATTGCTTACACCTAAGTTAAATTCTCTGAGATAGACAAAATAAGTTTTTAACCATAATAAGACTACTGCTATAAAATATAGCTTCAATATTTTAAATGAAAATAACTCTAGTTTTCTTTGAAACATATAATAATATCCTCCTTGATCCGATGGGTTAATTTATAGTTCGAATAATATAAAAAATGATATTCATTACACGAAAAAAATATTAACCTTTGATCTATACCTATACAAATTCTCCACTCACAAATATTCGTTATCTACTTCTAAATTTTTTTAGGGGGATTTTTTATTATTAGGTTATTTGATGTTTACTTATTACTAGTATAAGTAAGAATATAAATATATGAATAATACCCCAATGCCAATACAATTTTTCCTTTTTCCCCTACTCTTACTTTCATCATTATGGTTTAGGTTCTTTTTCTTGTCTTAAAATGCATAAGACATAAAATAAGTATGCCATAATATTTTGAAGAAAGTGTGCAGATGAATTAATAATTTTAACTGGATTATTTTACTAGTTATCTTTTGTATGTTATGTAATTAGAGATTAAGTAACATGGTTAGCTAAGTGAATTTCTAATATGAGAATATCTATGTTTATGTATAATCTGCACAAATTTATCAAATTTAAAGTGTATACTCTTTTGAAAGGAATTTAAATAAGGTTAATAAGTTAATAATTCTCACATATTTCAAAGGAGCAAAGGGAAATGAAAACCATTTTATTAGTTGATGATGAATTGATGATGTTAGACTTATTATCTTTATATTTGACACCTGAAGGATATAAGTGTATCAAAATGACATCTGCAAAAGCTGCAATCCAGTATTTGGAGTCTAATCCGGTGGACTTAATTTTATTGGATATTATGATGCCTGAGATGGATGGTTGGGAGGCTTGTAAAGAAATTCGAAAGTATTGGAGTATCCCTATAATCATGCTAACTGCGATGAGTGAAAAATCGGATATTGTAAAGGGTTTAAAGTCTGGAGCTGATGACTATATTTCTAAACCTTTTGATGAGGATGAATTGACTGCTAGAATTGAAGCTATATTACGCAGACAAACGAGTGAAAATGGTAAAATCTCATTTAAAGGCCTGATTTTAGATCGTGACTCATATGTACTTCAATATTATGATACAGAAATCTCACTTACACCAAAAGAGTTTGGAATTCTAAGTTTGTTGTTAACTAATCAAGAAAAAGTATTTAGCCGTGAGCATTTAATCAATACTATTTGGGGTTTTGAAGTATTAACAGAAGACAGAACAATAGACTCGCATGTAAGGAACTTACGAGAAAAATTAAGGAAAGCAGGCTTTCCAATTGAGAATCATTTACTTACCATATGGGGAGTCGGATATAAATGGGCCGGAAAGGAAAATTGATGAATCATTTTTCTTAAGTAAAAAAGAAAGAAAAAAGACCAGTACATTATTCAACTGGTCTTTTTTCTATGTTTAATTCAAGTTACATGAGCTAAATTAGATTTAATTGGTTATTAGTAATAATATACTAAGAAGTTTATTTCAATACCTGTCTAATCGTTTCAATATTCTTTTCCATAACTGAAATATAATCTTCGTTATTTTTGACATCTTCTTCAGTCAGTGATTCTAAATTGTGAAGCGTTAATGTATCCGCACCGATTTCTCGTTTTATTACCTCTGCAACTCGATTTTCTACATTTTGTTCGAATAAAACATACTTTATATCTCGATTTTCAGCAACTTTAATAATTCCCTCTAAACTTTTTTGTGATGGTTCATTGCTTGGTGAAAGACCACTGATACCAACTTGTTCTAATCCGTAAGCATCTTGCCAATATCCATAAGCAGAATGAGAAACAATAAATGTCTTATTAGGAGACTGTTCAACCATCGATTTGAAAGATAAATCAAGTTGTTCTAGATCTTTCTTCAGTAGATTAAAATTCTCTTCAAAATACTCTTTTTGTTCTGGTTTCATCTCAACTAAGGCATTTTTAATATTCTCTGCTAGTTGAATTGACCTCTGTGGATCAAGCCATACATGGGGAACATTGTCACCTTCATTTTCATCTGCATGTTCCTCTTCCTCTTCTTCACTTTCAGTTTCATTTAAAGATTCAGATGAACTTATTAGACGGACTCCTTCGGAGGAGTTAATAATTTTCGTATCTTCATTCTTCATTGCGTTGATTACAGCATCTGTAAATCCTTCTATCCCAGTTCCTAAATAAATAAACATGTCACCTTCAGCTATTTTTATCATTGTTTTATTTGTTGGTTCAAAAGAATGGGCGTCTGCACCTGTCGGGACAATGTTTTCAACTTCCACAAACTCTCCGCCGATTTTTTCAGAAAAGTCTAAAAGCGGATAAATGGTTGTATATATTTTAAGTATTTCTTGGTTATTTGTTTCTTTATTATCGTCTTTAGAAGTCGATTCACTACATCCAACCAATAAAAGAATAATAAAAAAGAGTAAAGATACTAATTTTTTCATTCTTGGTCCTCCTCATATTTTTCGTAAATAGTAATCATTACGATTAATATACTATATCATAAATAAAATAAGTCAACATTATCATTGAAATATGCAGAAAATATGAAGGGAGAGACCAGGAATTAAAATAGATTTTTTAGAATTGCGTTATACCTGTTGTTGATTGAAGCTTAAGTTCCGCCGAAGTTCTTTTTCAAACTGCCCTTGAACATACAGAACTGTTTCTTTGTCAGTATTTGTTGGTAAAACAAATGGTTGTTTATATTGTTCAGGTCCCTTACCTGTAATTACGATCCAGTCGCCTGTTTTTCCCATTTGTTGAGCAGTCTGAATGGCGAGGGTTCTATCTAGAATAATTAAGCCTTTTTCAGGAGAGTTTTTACTTGTAAGATTCTCCATCATATGGAACATCTCATTGACCTTTTCGTTGTTTAGATCATCTATAGTCAAAATGTAATAATCGCTGATTTTTGACGACACCTCTACCATTTCAGCTCTCTTTGTTAAGTCACGCCCACCACGAAACCCAAAGATATGAATGATTCTTTTGGCACCGCACTTTTTGACAGTTTGTAGAATAAACTCAAAGGCATCTGCAGTATGAGCATAATCCACAACAAAGGTTGGACCCAAGTCATGTCTATAAATTTCAAATCTCCCAGGTACTCCTGGGAAAGAGTTTAAAGCAGATAATATACTCTCCTTTTGTATAGACATGAATCTAGCAGTAGAGTAAGCTAATGCAGCATTATATAAATTATAGAGCCCTGGTATAGGCAATTTAATTTCTACCGACTGATCTTCTTCTGTTAACAAAATAAAAGGATTTTTTGCACTTTCATAAGTAGTAATGATCAAATCGTTAGAGTTAGAAGTTCCTACCAAATAAGTTGTAATTTCCCTCTCTTGTAGTATCTTATAAAGCTTCATTCCCCAATGATTATCACCGTTAATAATGGCAAAACCACATGGTTTTAATTTTTCAAAAAGCAATGATTTTGCCAGAAAATATTCGTCCATTGACCCGTGGAAATCTAAATGCTCGTGATAAAGATTGGTGAATATACAATAATCAAATTTGATTCCCTCTAACCTATATTGAGCTAATCCATGGGAAGACACCTCCATTATTACAACCTGATCTTTGCTAGAATGTAATAACGAATTAAGTTTTATCGAACCGGGAGTTGTATTTTCAGAAACCAATTTTTTACCATTTATAATATTGTATATCGTTCCTATAACAGAACAGGTTATCCCATTTTTCTCTAAAATTTGTTGCAACATAAAACTTGTGGTTGTCTTTCCATTAGTACCAGTAATTCCAATCATTATTTTTTTACTACTAGGGTCATTGTAATAATTCTTAGCAATTATACCTAATGCCCTTCTACTGTTATCAACTTGTAGATAAGGAATTTCTAAATTGTCTATCTCTTTTTCTCCAATAACAATGGAAGCTCCAAAACTGACAGCATGTTCTATATAGTCATGACCATCAGAGCTATAACCACTCACTGCAACAAAAATATATCCACTTTTTACTTCTTTAGAATTATCTGCTATACCTGTTATGAAGATATCCTTATCCGAAATATTCGGATTATTTTTGACTTGTATTCCTTTAATCACATCCTGGAGTATCATTCGTCATTACACCTTCTTTCTATAATTAATCATTTTTAATAAAGTTGTAAGGGAAACGGACGGTACTAATCCCGAGGAAGCACAAGTATTTCAACCCTTCTATTTCTAGCTTTTCCTTCCTCAGTATCATTTGTTGCTATAGGCTTAAATTCTCCAAAACCTTTTACACTAAATAAACGAGGATCTAGCCCTTTATTATTAAGTAAGATTTTCATGAAATTCACTGCTCTCTTAACACTAAGTTCCCAGTTTGAATCAAAGTCTGCATATTGAATTGGTACGTTATCTGTATGGCCACTAATAACAATCTCCCTTGGTGTATCCATGATAAGTAACTCAGAAATATCTTTTGCAATTTCAATATTTTCTAATCGAATCTCAGCCGCTCCAGAATCGAATAACATATTATTATTAATGGTAATTAACAGACCCTCATCTGTTATCTGCGTTTCTAAACTCTTTTGTAGGTTCCTTTCATTAATGTAGGTTGTTACTTTATTTTGAATCTTTTCCAATTCATTTTGTTCTACATCCGTGGATAGGTTATTATTCTCATTCTTTTGTTTCTGCTGCTCTTGGGTAGTATCCTTTGACACTGAGTTGTTATTATCAGGTTCTGGATATTCCATTACACCCGTTCCACCTGTTAATACCTCGTTAAATGCTTGGGACATTGCATTGAATTTTTTTGCATCAATTGAACTCATTGAAAATAAAACAATAAACAAAGCAAGTAACAAGGTTAATAAATCTGCATAAGGAATTAGCCAGGACTCATCCACGTGATCATCATATTTGCCCTTCTTACGTTTTTTACTCATATTAATTTCTCCCGCTTTCAGCAAGTAATATGTTCCATCTCAATATAAAAAGTTGTTCTTAAGATAAAAAATAAAGTTATACAAAATAGATGAAATTTAAAATAACATATAATTGTGTAGATATTATGGAGATTTCAGATAAAATTCATCTTCCCTGTTTGGTAAATAATTGGATCAAAATAAATAAGGGGTGTCGAGTTTTAAGAGATTTGATCGTGGAAGGGGACAACTAAAAAAGTTTAGATAATCATTAAACAATGTGAAACTGCGAAGACCCAAAGGTTTAAGAAAAGGTAATTGTAGTAATAAGGAGGATAACAGGAAGGATGATATTAAATTCATAAAGTAACTTTGATAGCTGGATTTTATAGTATAGGTTAGCTATTGAAAGGGTAATTTTAATTGTAAATATATTGTATAAATAAGAGTATAAAGGAACCCAATTGTACTTCATATTTTTTTGAAAAGGCTTTATGAGTTATTCAATTTACCTCTATATTTTTAATCCTATTTGTCCATGTATTCAAGGATTTTATATACGCTTGCCAGGATCATCAATAGCAATAAGGAATAACTCCCAAGGTATAGTGTAAAATTAAAAAAATCCATCCAGTTCATAATGCAAACCTCTCATTTTTATTTTTTTATCAATGTATATAAAATAGTTAATCTATAAATAATCAATTTGCCTAATTTGAATGTTTTATACTCTTCCAAAATGTTTACCTACTATAAGCAGTATTGTTGAGTCCTTACAATAAATTATGATCATTTTCTCTCATTTTTTTGTATCTTTGAATATCTACAATTTTGTTGGATTGGCTATATGAGATATGACCATAATCCTTTCCTTTATTCATCAGTTTGATGAATTTTACAACTAATATGAGAACAATAACTAGGCTGATGACCCCCAACAATTTCATTTCTTCCTCTCCACCCCTTGAGATACTGCCATTCAATTTTTTCTTCCTATCAACCATATTGTATTTAAATAAGATATGGATATCGTTTATTGAGTATTAATTAATCAGATGTAGAAATGTTCTATATAAACTATACCAAGATAAATTGCAGATTTTATGCATTTAATTACTTCACATTTATTTTTTAGGGGGAGCAACAAAGTTTTTTTCTCCATATTTTTTTCATATTTTTTAGGTAAAATTTAAACAACCTAAATTATTCAAAGGAGTATCTAATATATGAAGACGATATTAATAGTTGATGATGAGCCACGGATGTTGGATTTGATTAGCTTATACCTAACGCCAGTTGGTTACAAATGTATAAAAATGAACCAGCCAAAGGAAGCACTTAAGTACCTATCACAGAATAAAGTTGACCTTGTTTTATTAGACATTATGATGCCTGAGATGGATGGATGGGAGACTTGTGTAGAGATAAAGAAGATTGTAGAAGTACCTATTATTATGATAACTGCACGGACAGATAAAGCAGATGTTGTTAAAGGTTTGAGTATAGGTGCAGATGACTATATATCTAAGCCGTTTGACGAAGAGGAATTATTAGCGAGGATAAATGCTGTACTTAGAAGGAACAATAATACTTCTAATAAAATCGTATTTAAAGGATTAGAATTAAATCCAGAGTCATATGAGTTGCGGCATAATAAAAATCTTATATCATTAACCCCAAAAGAACTTTCTATTTTGAGTTTGTTTCTAACAAATCGTAATAAAGTTTTTACACGTGATCATCTGATTACCACTATTTGGGGTCATGGAGTAAATACAGATGACAGAACGATAGACTCCCATGTAAGAAATATAAGAGATAAATTAAGAACATCTAGTTTCCCTGTGGACGATCATTTAAGCACTGTTTGGGGAGTTGGTTATAAGTGGTCTGACTAAATAAAACTTAATGCGTTTAAAAAATTCTGAACCATCGGATTATCTAGGTTTATTGAAGAAATGGACACATTTAATGTGAATAGGTGGCATAGTTTCGTAACGGAACTATGCTTTTTCAATTGAATATAATACATACTTTCAATATTTTTATTACAAAAAAGACACAATTCCAATACACAAACAAAAAAATAGAACATGCATTCTTAGTGCATGTTCTAATCTGGCATAAGGTTTTGAGATTAACTAGTATATGATATGAACAATTGAATATAGAATATTTAGCCAAGCACATGAACAGTCAAAATACATTTAGTATACTGAATTACTTATCATTCCTGGTTAATACCCTTACCTAAATTAACTATACTTTCCCAATCCGCTCCATTGTTTTTGCTAACATATACATTGATCTGATCTGTAGCAATAGCAATCTCATCGGGGTTATTATAGTTATTAGTAATATACATAATGTTACCATCTATATTTTTAGGAAGATCAACATTCATTACCTCTTTGTTATTTAAACCTATTTTGATTATTTTTTTCTCATCAGTATTTTGACCAACAATTAATTCATCTTGACTAGAGATAGTTCCAGTACTTGCTATTATGTCATCTGATAGTAATTGAAAGGATTCTCCATAATCATTAGATAAATATAGGCCTTTATCTGTCCCAATGACCACCACTCCTTTTTGTGTAGGGTGTGCTATGATTGTTCTGGGGTTTCCTGTAAGTCCGTTTAAGTCCATCTCATTCCAAGATTTAGCTTTATCCTTTGAATAGTAAAATCCTGCTTCCTTCATCTTTGAATTTGGTTCAGGTGTATAAACATATAAGTCTTCCGTTTCATAGCCTACCGTTAAAGAATGGAAATCAACTTCCCCGTGTAAATCCACCACGTCTATAGTCTTACCATTATCCTGACTCTTTACGATCCCCAGAGGGTTTTTTAAACTTGATGTAGGGCCAGGGTGTCCACTACTATAGAACCCATTTTTTATAGGTGAATAACCCATATAATCATTTTTCTCACCATCAGGTGTAGTCCATTTTCCATCACTATATTCCCTTAATCCGTCATGTACAGCTGCAACTAACTTTGTACCATCTGAAGAAAAACTTAAACCATGTAGATCAGGGAAGCTAATACTCTCTGTTTTATTTTTTGGAATGAATATTAATCCAATAAAAACCACCATAATTCCTAAAAGTAGCCACCCTAATCCATTTTTACTCTTTTTTTGCATTTTCTTTCTAGACATAAACTTTGCCTCCTACCTCTTACTTTCAAGGACAATAATACATTTAAAGTGTGCATTTTCTATGAATTCTTATTACTAATATTGTCCTTTTTCGAAAAGAATGGAGAATATTGAAAACTAGCATTATACCTAATTCCCACTACCACTAACCTCTTCTGCTTTCCAAAAATATTCACTAAATACTTCAGCAAAAGCTTCTATAGAATGATCTAGCTCCATACTATTATTTTCTACACCACCAAATTCAAGAAGCATAGATTGGCTAGATAGATCTTGATTATAAACTCCATTCCCATCATCTTTTGTCTTAATAAAGACACCTCTACTAATTCCTGGGTATTTTTCTTCAAGTTTCTGATTGAGTTCTTTGGCTAGAGCAAGGTTACGTTCGTAGTTTTTATTTTCCTTACCTACAATAAAAAATAACCTTGCATAGTCTTTTCCGTTTATTTTGGTTGTTGTAAGCTCTCTATTTTGAGAGTCTCTATGAATATCGATCAAATATTGAATAGATTCCTCTTGTGCCATAGCCTCTTGAACCAGTTCTCTCGAGAGAATGTAGGATTGATTGTAATTCCAGTTCTTCTTTTTTAATTCTTCTGTCACATTAGCTTTACTTTGACTCGCACCTATCCCACGTTCAGCTAGTTCTTCCTTAAGTTTATTACCAACCGCAATAACATTTTTGGTTTCTGCAAGACTTACTGCTTCATTTGCAGTCTTATTTCCTTCTAAAAGCGGCAAGAATGCTTCCCAACTATGAGAATGATAAATGAATACTGCATCTTTCTCAGTCTTTAAGGATGGTGTATTAACTGGGGGATTCTCCTCACTATTTGATTTCGCAATCTCGGCTTCTGATTGCTCTCTTTCTTTTAATAAAATCTCTAAGGGAGGTGGAGACTCCATTGGCAATGTGGTTAAATTTGTACCTATACCAGCAACAGCGATTTCTGTATTAAAGGTTAAAAATCCAGGTAGCTCTCTCCCGAGAAAGGTTCTAATGTCTTCTGGCCAAATATTAAGAACTGTTGAAAGTAGTACCTTTGGTAAAGGGGTATCCGCTTGGTCGGTATTAGGACTATATAGACTAATTTCAGATGCGATAACATCTATGAAAAATTCTGTCGAAACATCTTCAAAAGATCTAGAAAGCCAACTATAGGAAAATTTATATTTTAAATCAAACAGACTTGTTATTAAAATGATACTAAACAGAATCATAAAAAATCCTAAATATATAGATTGGAGCTTTAATATACCAGGCACTTTTATCACTTTTATATACTTCATAACAACCTCCGTCATTTAAATTGTGCTTAGTATAATCTATTATTTTTATTAAAAAATAGAATTAATTTCTGTATTTTAGTAGTTTTTCCCCAATGCAATAATCTATTTAAAACAGAAAAATTAAATTGGACAAAAAATAACCTACTGAAAAATCAGTAGGTTAATAAGTAGTTTTTTATATTTATCGTTGAGTTTTCCAATTACGAAGAAACAAGGTGTTTCCTACGACAGAGACCGAACTAAACGCCATTGCTCCACCAGCTAGGATTGGATTAAGAAGACCCATCGCAGCTACCGGTATTAAAACAATGTTATAAGCAAATGCCCAGAAAAGGTTTTGACGTATCTTTCTCATAGTGGTCTTTGATAGGCTAATTATATCTACTATTCCCAATAAATCTCCGCGCATTAAAGTGATATCGGCAGCTTCAATGGCTACATCTGTTCCAGTTCCTATGGCAATACCTACATCAGCTGCAGCAAGGGCAGGAGCATCATTAATTCCATCTCCAACCATTGCAACGATCTTTCCTTCTTGTTTAAGCTTTTCTACCTCAGCCGATTTATCTTCTGGAAGCACCTCTGCAAGAACTCGATCGACTCCTACTTGTCTTGCGATCGCTTCTGCAGTGAGACGATTGTCCCCTGTTATCATAATAACTTCAATTCCAAGTTCTTTCATCCGTTTTATTGCTTCTGCTGAGCTCTCTTTAACTGTATCTGCAACAGCAATGATTGCTTCAAGCCTTCCTTCTATTGCAATTAGCATAGCTGTTTTTCCTTCGCCTTCTAGATTCTCCATTCTACCAAGGGCATTTTCAATATTAATTTTATTTTTAGCCATTAACTTTTTATTTCCAATCAAAATATTTTTTTCCTTAATTTCAACTTGAATTCCATGCCCCGGAATGGCGTTGAAGTTTGTTCCATCTATCAATTGGTAGCCTTTTTCCTTGGCTCTATTAACAATGGCTTCACCAAGTGGATGTTCTGAACCTTTTTCTGCGGAAGCAGCTAGTTGTAGTATTTCTTCTTCAGAGTAAATACCATAGGTTACAATATCAGTAACATCTGGTTCTCCTTTAGTAATGGTTCCTGTCTTATCTAAGACAATCGTGGTTAGACGCTGAGAATTTTGGAGATGCTCTGCTCCTTTAATTAAGAGACCATTTTCAGCGCCTTTCCCGGTACCAACCATTACTGCTGTCGGTGTTGCTAATCCTAAAGCACACGGACAGGCTATGACAAGTACGGCGATAGTACTAACCAGTGCTGGGGTAAATCCTACTAAGAAATAGGTAATTATAAACGTTGCTATAGCGATTAAAATTACTATCGGTACAAAAACTCCAGAGATTTTATCTGCGAGTTGTTGGATCGGTGCTTTCGACCCTTGTGCCTCTTCAACAAGCTTAATGATTTGGGATAACGCTGTGTCTTTGCCAACTTTAGTGGCTCTAAATTTAAACGAACCATGTTTGTTAACTGTAGCACCAATCACAGTATCTCCGTATTTTTTACTAACTGGCATGCTCTCACCCGTTAGCATAGATTCATCTATTGTAGTCGTCCCCTCTATAATTTCACCATCAACAGGAACTTTTTCCCCTGCACGAACAAATATCACATCACCCAGTTGAACATCCTCAATAGGAATATCAATTTCTTCATTGTCTCTAATTACACATGCGGTCTTAGCCTGAAGTCCCATCAATTTCTTTATCGCTTCCGAAGTTTGCCCTTTAGCACGCGTTTCAAGTAGCTTACCAAGAACAATCAGTGTCATGACAATTACTGCAGCTTCAAAATATAAAAATTGACTCGTTCCCATAATCGTAACAATTAAACTATAAAAATAGGCTGCTGATGTACCAAGAACGACTAATACAGCCATATTAGAACTTCCGCCCCTTACGGCGTTAAATGCATCACGGTAATAGTGGCCACCTACATAGAATTGTACTGGAGTGGCAAGTAAAAACTGAATCCAGGGATTCATATGAAAGAATCCACCACTTCCATACTCCATTGTAAAGTCGGAAATCATTTGCGCTAAGAAAAATAGCGAAAGAAAAGCCCCAACCATAAATTTTATTTTTTGTTTTTTATAGGAAGCTTCCCGTATACTTTTTTCATAGTCTTCATCAACCTCTCCGATTACCTTAGCATCATATCCTGCTTTTTTAACAGCTGTAATTAGCTGATCAACATTGGTCTTTCCAGGAATATACTCAACTGTTGCTTTCTCCGTTGCAAGGTTTACGGCTGCTTGTGTTACTCCTTCGATTTTACTTAAACCTTTTTCAATCCTAGTTGCACAGGCAGCACATGTCATTCCTAGGATGTTAAACTTTACTTTTTCCTCTTGAACTCCATAACCAATCTTTTTGACTCTAGATATAATGTCATCAATTGACACCTCTGAAGGTTCATATGATACAGATGCTTTCTCTGTTGCAAGGTTTACACTAGCTTTTTGGACCCCAGGTATTTTATTTATGTTCTTCTCAATCCGGTTAGCACAAGCTGCACATGTCATACCAGTGATATTTAACAAGACATTTTCCATGGCGACATTATGAGGTTGATTTTTTAATTTTGCTATTTCTGTCATGTCCTCTTTCCTCCTAACTAATTTACACACAATGTTCTTATTTTTAGTAAATTTTAAATGACGGTACAATTTTGTTTAAACTGATAACATCATTCTTCTAACATCAATCTAGATATAAATTTTCGTTAAAGACTGGGAAGTCAAACGCTTCAGTATCTCCTGTCTTGACAATGTCTTTTTAGCATAAATTCTTTTCTGATTAAGACTTGTTATTAATTCATCAATAGTGGGAATATTACTGTTATCTTTTTCCTTTGACATGTTTCTTCACCTTCCATACCTGTGTGGGGTATATATTTTTAAAAAAGAGAACGTGCTTACATTAGCACGACCTCCTTCTCCATTCTTAGATTACATCATAACCCTGTTCATCAATGGTCCTTTTTATCGTTTCAAGATTTATATCATTTGAACTATATTCTATCTCAACGGTTCCTTCCTTAAGGTGAACTTTGACCAAAGAGACACCTTCTAGTTCATTTACACTACCTTCAATCGAATTTACACAATGACCACAAGACATCCCCTGAACTTTAAGTGTTACCTTTTCCATTAGATCTCGTCTCCTTTATGGTTTTAGTTTGAATTATATTCTTAACTTACTTATATTATATGATACCCTAGTATGGTATGTAAAGTGAATGTTCTGTGACAAAAATATGGGGTTTTTATGATGTTTTAAAATAAAAAGAGGAGCTGTTTTCTATAAGAAAACAACTCCTCTTCTTCATATTAGACATTATTCAACTGGTGAAAGTTCGCTTTCAGTAACCCATTGGTGATTGGTTACTCTTTCACCACCAGTAGTAGGTGTAAAATCGATCATATAGACGGTTGTCTCTTCTGCTGAGTCAATTACAGCCTTAGCTCCATCCATGCCATCCATATGTTCTGCATTAATTGTTACTTCAGCGCCCGTTTCTAGAGGCTGTTCACCAGCATCAGGAATTTCTTCGTGAATAACCCACTTATGGTTTTCTACTGGTTCTCCACCATTTGTTGGGGTATATGAAATGGCATATGCAACCGTATCATAAGCACCGACAATAGTTGCTTCAGCACCTTCCATACCTTCCATATGAGCATCTTTGATGATTGCTTTACTTCCGACTTTATATGTTGGATTTTCTGATACCTTTAACCCTTCAGGCACTTCTCCTGTACCAGAATGATCCATGTCCATGCTTTCTTCCGATCCAGAATCATCGTTTTCTTCAGTTTCTGAACCCATATCCATATTTGAGTGATCCATGTTTTCCATACCCTCATCCTGGTTGGAATCACTCTCCTCATTACCAGCACACGCAGCTAAGGTGATTACTGTAAGTAGAGAAACTAGCGCTAGCAATATTTTTTTACTTTTCAGCATAATATAAAATCCTCCCTTATTTAAACTACGAGCATAGTATATACAATAAATTTGCAAAAAATATGCAGATTCCTAATGTTTACAATTAATTTCCTTTTTTTTATATAGATTTAGCGGATTTGTTATTTGAAAAGCCTTTCCAACGTCTAATTCCTATAATAAATACTGCAATACCAATTAGGAGTAATGACAATACTTGTGCAATTCGTAATGAATCAGTCAACATTAGACTATCAGTCCGTAATCCCTCGATGAAAAACCTTCCAATAGAGTACCAAATAATGTAAGAAAAGAATAATTCACCACGATAAAGTGGGAACTTCCTTAGTATGATCAATAATGAGAAACCTAATAAACTCCATAAGGACTCATACAAAAACGTGGGGTGGTAATATGAACCTCCAATATACATCTGATTAATAATGAAGTCTGGGAGATTTAGATTTTCTAAAAAGCTTCTTGTAACTGCTGTTCCATGGGCTTCTTGATTCATAAAATTTCCCCATCGACCAATTGCTTGCCCGAGAATAATACTTGGCGCGGCAATATCAGCAAGTTTCCAAAATGAAACATTCTTTTTCTTTGCGAATATAACAGCGGTTATGATTCCTCCAATTAAAGCCCCATGAATAGCAATTCCGCCCTGCCAAATCGCTAAGATTTCACTTGGATTCTTTACATAGTAATCCCATTTAAATAACACGTAGTATATTCTTGCACTTATAATGGCTATTGGAATTGCCCATAATAATAAATCTGAAAATATATCCTTATTGAGTCCTGATTTTTCAGCTTCTTTCGTCGCAAGAAACCACCCTAAAAATATGCCGAATCCAATAATAATACCATACCAATAGATTGTTATTGGCCCCAAATCTAAAGCTACTCTACTTAACGGTTGGATACTACCCATATATATCTCTCCCTAAGTTAGTTATATATTTACTTTATTAATGATACAAAAAGAATATGGAGAAAGTATGCAAATATCACAATATAAGAATATGTTATTGCTTTCGCCAAATAAAATGGTCATCGAAAAAATTCCGATAACCAATACATTGCTTTTTATAGAATTTATCTTTTTTCTTTTAGTACAAAATTAATTAAGGAATATACTATATAATCCGATTGCACCTACTACTAAAACCCAAATGGCAAAGAATTTAAAGGGGGAAATTTTTTTTCTATTATTAGACTTTCCTTTACAACAACTCACTGTAGTCTCAACTCGCTTCTTTATTTGTTTACCTTACAGTTGGATTTAATATAGATATATACACATTTCCATTCTCCACATATGGGCTAAACATATCTAACGGTCTTGGTGGTGGCCCACCTACATTTACTCCGTATTCATCGTACTGACCACCATGACAAGGACAATAATAACGAATGCCCTCCCTCTATAAATGTTGATTTATCAACGGTTTGACCCGTTGGTGGAGTGTCAAAAAAATATTTTTCGACACGAATCCTAATAAATTTTTCATAATTTGTGAAACTATTCCAATGTATGGGTACGCTACGCGGTCACTACTGGATAATGATGGAAAGTAGTGCTCTGGAATTATGCGATGCACAATGGATCTCTGCGTAGCTTATGATGACGTACCCTCCCATGTCTCTGGGCATCTAAGTGCCTACATTCCTTCGTTCGGTCTAGTCATAAGGCAGAGGCTAGCGAAGCTCCTTTAGGGACTCGAGGTCGGATGGGGAAAATATTGCCAGCTTCTCCGTGTCATCCTGTTGTCTAGGTCTATAAGGGGATGTAGACTCTACATAGCCTCTGCGAGACTAGGAATATCCTTCATCATTCGCTGTGCGTCAAAAGCTTTGTGCTTTGTACTTATTCCATGTAAGACTTTTAATAGTTTTCCGCATAGAACCACAATAGATTGCTTCTTCCTTAACGGGTTAACCTTACGGTTAGTGTAATATTCATGCAGCTTTCGAAAGGCTTCATTATGGCGAACCATTGGCATCATTACTCGGAAAAGGAGGGCACGTAGCTTTCTCCTTCCCCGTTTGGAGATATGTTTTTGCCCTTTGTGCTGGCCGGAAGAGTTTTCACGTAAAGTTAATCCCGCAAGTTTAATGATTTGGCGTGGATCTTTATAGTGTGAAAAGCTTCCGATTTCGGCCAACAAATCAACGATTGTGGTATCACCCAGTCCTTGAACCGTTGAGAGCCATTCGTACTCTACAGACGTTTGTACAAGCGTGACTAATTGCTGTGTAATGCTTTCAATTTCTTGTTCCAACTGGTTGTAACGGCGAACGAGCGTGGCAATTTCAATACGGGCCATCTCACGTCCTTCTGTTACTCCGATGGAGTTAGAACTGACTTCAATAAGTTGTATTGCTTTTGGTCTTTGGGGAGATTTTAGCCCCTCAACCTGTCGGTAAAGTGATAAGATTTCATCTGGCTGCTTTTGAAATAGATCACTTGGAAATGGAGTACATTCAAGTACAGCCAGTGCCATTTTTCCGAATGACGGAAACACCTGAGTGAATTCTGGAAAATATCGATCTAACCAGCGAATCATCATATTTTTGACAGCACCTAATTCCTCTGTCAACTTACCTCTAAATGTTGACCCAACACGAAGCTCCGCCTCAATGTCTTTCAAAATACGTGGATAACTAAAGCGTCCATCTTTTATGAGACGAGCGATCACCAGTGCATCTTTGCGATCATGTTTGGTTGGTAAATTGTCGTCCAACTCTTTTGAGCGCTTGACGTGCAAAGGATTAGCCATTGCGAGGGGAATGCCTCGTTCCTCAAGGAAATAGGCTAAATTAAGCCAGTAATGGCCAGTAGGTTCAATCCCTACGATGACTTCTGTTTTTTCGTGTTCTTTCATCGCAGTTAGAATACGATGATAAAAATGCTGGAAACCATCATTAGATTGTAATATAGAAAATGATTTTTGGAGCACTCGCCCACGATCATCTACAAAGCAGGCGAAATGTTTTCGCTTTGCAATGTCGATTCCGACAACGAGTGTTTTTTCAGTGACTTGATTTATTTTATGGTTTTGTTTAAAATCCATTATGGAGTCCTCCTTGGTTAACAAATTAGGGGTCAATTTCTGCAGATTTTGACACCCCGTATCATACCAAGAGGGCTCTTTTTTGTTCAAGTCCCCGAAAATCCTTCTAACAGGAATGCTCCTTTTGCAAATTCTCATCAGCATCACCTACAACACAACCCAGATGCGTACAAATAGGAGACAAAATAAGTAAATTATTATCTTCTGAATACTTGTTTATATAAACAAATCCCTCCATTTTTTGTTCGGTCCAAGCATCTTTTATATTTACTTTATAAGGCACCTTTTTGGGAAATAGCCCTTTATTAAGTTCAGTTAGGGGACCTAGGTTAACCATAGAATCTGTATCCAAAGATAATTCTTTATTACTACATGCGCTTAATCCAAGAGGTACAATAGATATTACAATTAAACTCGTAGTTCCTTTCAACGATTTACTAATAAAGTCTCTTCTGTTTAACAAAAATGCTTCCCTCCCCAGTAACCGATCTTGTAACTATATTATGAAGGTGGGTAGATTATAGAAACCGTGAATTAGTGTTAACAGATGTTTTAAATTATTTTATGACTCTTTTTTTACTAATGAAGAAAGTCACTAGTGTTGCATTAATTTAATTTCACTATTAAAAATACTCAAAATGTTCAACTTTATTATATTGTGCAAAGAAAAAGTCCTTTATAATGGATAAGTCAGGTGGTAACCCGTCCAAATCCACTA
>NZ_JBHLUU010000096.1:0-23653 GCF_042433785.1 Robertmurraya beringensis
TAGTGGATTTGGACGGGTTACCACCTGACTTATCCATTATAAAGGACTTTTTCTTTGCACAAAATAATAAAATTGAACATTTTAAGTATTTCCAATAGTCAAATTAAATTAACGCAACACTAGTGATGTAATATACAAAAAAGCAATCATTATTTTCTTAAGTAAACCTGGTAATTACACCCATCATATTAGTGGATAAAGCCCGGTCTATCAATATATTGTGTCAATAAAATTTATTTGTCCAATAATTGGAACATGCACGGGTATATTACATCTGGTAACCTTCTTGGTATCGACAACAAGGAGGTATTTTTTATGAAAAACATTCTAAAAAAACTACTTGTTCTCTCTACTCTATCGTTCACATTGGTTGGGTTCGAAACTACTTCGAGCGCAGCTGAACAAACTCTTTCAGTGAAAAGTGGAGAAACATCTTGGAAAGTAGTAAGCAAAACGGATAACTCTGCTCTAGAATTAATAAAAGAGAATCATGATAAATTTCCAACATTATATGAAAAGGAAATTGATGTTACAGATCAGGAAAAGGAATTGATGGCCCGACTCGTAAGCGCGGAAGCAAAAGGAGAGCCGTACGAAGGGAAAGTGGCTGTGGCAGAAGTTATTATTAACCGAGTAGAGCATGAAGAATTCCCTGACACAGTAAAAGAAGTTGTATATGAGCAGGTATCTGGTACGTATGCATTTTCTCCTGTTCAAAATGGAGAGATTAACAAGCCAGCGGATGTGGAATCAGTGGAAGCGGTAGAAGAGGCTCTAGTTGACAAAGAGAATGATTCAGAGGCTATATATTTTTATAATCCGGAAATCGCAACGGACACATGGATTTTATCAAGACAAGTGATAGAAACAATTGGAAACCATCGATTTGCGATTTAAAAACCAGGGAAAAACCCTGGTTTTTCTATTGAATAATGTATTGCTTTAATGCTTGTTGTAAAGTTCCTAATGTTTTTGTCTTCATAAAGAAGGAGGAAATATCTAAATGAATCATCTTTTTAACCACTTCGGCACGTAAACCAGTAATAATCGAATGGCAACCCATCATGGAAGTACCATCGATGATTTTCATGAGATGATCGATCACGTCGGGTTCCATATTGCCAATTCCTGATAAATCAATAATTAACGTTTGAATTCGTAGTCTTCCAATTTCTGTGAGAACCTTTTCTTCAAGTATGGCCGTTCGGAAGGAGTCTACGGTCCCAATTAAAGGCAAAATACATACAGAAGAAGTGATTGGAATAATAGGTACTGATAGATTTTCAACTAGTTGTCTTTGTGCAACAATTAGGGCATCTTTGTAATTTGAATAACTGATAAAGAAAGTATTCAAAAACTGGTCGACACGGTTATTAATTTGTAGCTCGAGATGAAAGAAGTCATCCAAATCATATTTGTTGGAAAGATTGTTAAACGATTGAATAAATCTCCAAAGTGTACGCCTTATCGCTTGAACCCACTCCAGTTTGAAGGATAATTCAATTGAATGGGTTGCCCAGACAATTCCCTCCTGCTTGGCAAAAGCTTTCAGTGCATCTTCATTACCATCAATAATGTCAATGACCAGCTTTTGAGCATTCGAGACTAAGTTGATATTACCGATCCTTAGTATTTCATCGATCCGATCTTTTACATTTACAGCCTCTAGAAGAAGTGAGTTCTTAAATTTATCTTTATTTTCTTCAATAAAGTATTTTAAGTCAAAAGAAGCTTGATATGTAAGTTCCATAAGATGTTCCCCCTTTTACATTTCCCCAAGAACTGATACCCGTAAAATGTATTTGATAAACATGTTTTTACAATAAATATTAATTATATATTTAATGAGGAAAAAGAACGATTTTTTAATTAAAAAAAACAGTGACTTTTATCATAGTTATCGACTATTTTCGACAAATCTTCTATAATATGTTTGCTAAAATATAAAATAAAATTGAAAAAGGCAAACTCATTGAAAGGTGGGGACGCAAAGCTACAGGTCTAAGGTTCAAAAGGAACTAGGATGGCTGAGTTGCCAAGGGAATAATCGGAAGACCTATATCCCTTTTGGTATAGGTCTTTTCTGTATTTCTTTAAATTTATTGGCCATACACCTTTAACATTACAATAGAAATATAACAGAAGAGAAGAAGGTCATGTCATGAGCAACCAAAAATTCGATTTATTGGAGAAAGTGTTTCATACAAGTAATGATTACTTAATTGTAAAAGATGTTAATGGAAGATGGATCGAAGCAAATAAAAAGACCCTGCAATTATTTGATATTGAGGAAGGGGCATATAAGGGAAAAACGGATGAACAACTTGCACAGAAATACAAAAAGTTTGAGAACTATGGTCCTATTTGTGTTCATTCAGACAATCAAGCGTGGGTAAGTAAAACAGAATTTCAATTAAAAGAATCGTTTCGTATGGATGGGAATGACTATACATTTCATGTTAGAAAGATTCCACTTTATGATGAGAACGGTTATGCAGATAGTTTAGTCGTAGTAGGTAGAAATATTACGGAGCAAGAAAAATACCAAGCCATTAGTGATAAACAGTATAAAGCCTTACAAATGATTGCGTCAGGTGAACCATTAATTGATGTTTTTCGAAATATTGTGAATGCTGTGGAGGTACTATCTAGTAACAGTATTTGCTCGATAATGTTTTATGAAGAGAGTGAGAATTGGTTACGTAACGGATATTCACATAGCTTTCCAGATGGATTTTTAAAGAAAATCGACCGGTTTCCAGTTGGTTTGAACTATGCATCTTGTGGACATGCTGCTTTCACGAAAGAGATAGCAATTGTCTCGGATATTGAAACTGACCCATCTTGGTCTAATTGGAAAACGATCCCTTTGAGCTATCAATTGCATTCTTGTTGGTCGATTCCCATTCTGTCGTCAAAAGGAGAATTATTCGGTACATTTGCGATCTATCATCCTGAAGTAAGAAAACCAAAGTCGTATGAAATCGAATTACTTAAAGTATTTAGTTATTTAACTGGATTAGCGATTGAAAGGGATAATCAGGTAAAAGAAATCCAATACTTGGCATCTCATGACACATTAACAAATCTCCCGAATATCCGATTTTTAAAGGATGTTATTGATCGTTTAATTAGTAGACAAGATGAGTTTGCGATTTTGTTTATTGATTTAGACCGATTTAAGCCTATTAATGATACCTTCGGACACGCGGTAGGAGATCAGGTGTTAAGTGAAGTAGCAAGGCGGATAAACTCAAATATCCCGAAGAAAGGGATCGTCACCCGTATGGGTGGTGATGAATTTGTCATCCTTTTAAGAAAAATGAAAATTGAGAAACAACCAAAAGCAGTGGCAGAAAAAATATTACAAGAAATAAAAGAACCGATAATAATAAATGACAGAGAGTTTTACGTATCAGCTAGTATTGGGATCAGTATGTACCCATTTCATGGTCATACAGGGGACATATTAATTAGAAATGCAGATGTTGCGATGTATAGTGTAAAAGGCGAGGATGGACAATCCATCCAAATGTTCAATGATTCCCTCACGAAGCACGGTACAGAATTATTTATGTTACAAGGAGAACTTCGTGAAGCAATCAAGCAAGAGCAATTTTTTATACAATATCAACCGAAAATTCAATTGGCAACAGGTAAATTTACTGGTCTAGAAGCACTCATCAGATGGAAGCATCCACTGAAGGGGAACATCAGTCCTGACACATTTATCCCATTAGCAGAGGAAAGTGGATTTATTGATGCGTTAGGAGAATGGGTTCTCCGGGAAGTATGTTTACAGGTAAAGAAGTGGAGGGAGACAAACCTAGCACATTTACCTGTTGCAGTAAATGTGTCTGTGAGACAATTTGTTTTAAATGATATCCCCAGTTTAGTGGAAGATATTCTAGCAGAATATGATCTACCATCCGAATCAATTGAGATTGAAATTACAGAAAGTGTGTTAAGTAAGCATGAATATTTAATTCAAAATGCAGTTAGCAAGCTTCAAGAAATTGGAGTGAAAGTGTCAATTGATGATTTTGGGACAGGATATGCTTCAATGACGTATTTAAAACAATTTCGTGCAAATAAAATCAAAATTGATCGTTCTTTTATCAGCTCTCTTCCACATGATGTAAATGAAGCAGCCATCGTTTCTGCGGTTATTACATTAGCGCGTGATTTACATATGGATGTTATTGCAGAGGGCATTGAGACGAAGGAACAACTCGACTTTTTATTAGAAAAAGGCTGTTCTGAAGGCCAAGGGTACTATTTCAGTCGTCCGGTATCTTCAAATGAAATCGAGGAACTATTTGAAAGAGTAAATAAATTTAAAAGGGAGTGAAAACTTTGAAAGTTGGATTGATCGGCTTAGGAAATATGGGTTTACCGATGGCTGAAAATCTTTTGAAAAATGGCTATGAATTAGTAGTATACAATCGGACGAAAAGTAAATGCCATGACCTAACCACAAAAGGAGCCATTATAGCTAACACTCCTGCTGAAGCAGCAAGACAAACGAATATCGTACTTACTATTCTTTCTGACGATACAGCATTGGAGAACGTTGTGTTTGGTGAGGAAGGAATACTTGCGGGGTTACAACCAGGAGGCATTCATGTGTCTATCAGTACCATCAGTGTGTACTTGGCAAAAAAACTAACGGTTGACCATGAAAATGCCAGTCAACATTTTATTTCTTCCACCGTTTTAGGTCGTCCTGAGGCAGCGGCAGCAGCTGCTTTACGCTTTATAGTTGCAGGTCCAGAAGAGGCAAGGAAGAAAGTAAAACCCATCCTTCAATCGTTAGGGCAAGATGTTTTTATTGTTGGTGAACAAGGGTATTTATCAAATGTGGCTAAACTAGGAAACAACTTCTTACTTGTTTCCATGCTAGAGTCCTTATCAGAGATCTTGGTTATGGTAGAGAAACATGGAGTTGAACCAAAGCAGTTTTTAGAAATTATTAATTCTCTGTTTGCATCTCCAGTTTATAATACTTATGGAAAAATGATGACAAATGAACAGTTTGATCCTGCTGGCTTTAAGCTAAAGCTAGGATTAAAGGATGTGAACCTAATGATTGATGCAGCGAATGAGGTATCCACCCTGTTGCCAATTGCTAATCTCGCGCAATCTCACTACAGTTATGCGATCGAAAAAGGCTGGGGAGATTTAGATTGGTCAGCGATCATGAAGGTACTAAAGGAGATCAATTAAGTAGAGTCAATAGGCTCTACTTTTAATTTGTGGAGGAAAATAAGAGTCGGGGTTAGGCAAAATTTTGACCAAAAAGCTTGTCATCATTTAGAAATATACCTGTAATATCCCTCGAATCAAGAAAAAAATGAAGAGACATTGCTGGAAATTTGATCCTTTTCAAAGCTTATGAACCGTTGATGCTATTGCTATTGGGAAAATTAACTAATTGAAGGGAAATTTTGGTTCATGAAACGGTATGTTACATCTGGTAATCTACTAGTTGTTCGAGAAAACAGCAATTGGAGGTACAAACTATGAAAATGGTAAAAAAATTACTAGTGATCTCAACTCTATCATTTACATTGGTTGGATTCGGATCAGCAGCAGGTGCTGCAACTCAATCACATGTAGTACAAAAAGGAGATACGTTCTGGAATATCGGGTCAAAGTATGGTGTATCTGTACTAAATTTAATGAAGCAAAATAACAAAACGACATCACTATTATATCCAGGTGAAAAGCTAGTGATTCCTGCAACTAATTTGTCAGCAGCTGATAAGGATTTATTAGCGAGACTAGTAAGTGCGGAAGCTAAAGGGGAGTCTTACGCAGGGAAAGTAGCTGTTGCGACAGTGATTTTAAATCGTCTGAATCACCCAGATTTTCCTAATACAGTAAGTGAAGTCATTTATCAAATCGACCAAGGTTATTATGCATTTACACCTGTTAAAAATGGAACTATTAACCAGGCAGCAGATGAAGAATCAAAGCGTGCAGTTGACGAGGCGCTAGCGTTCCAAGGGCAAGGACAAGGTTCATTATACTTTTACAATCCACAAACAGCCGCAAGCGACTGGGTGTTCTCTCGTGAAACCACGATTACAATTGGAAACCATAGATTTGCGAAATAAATAATAGCAAGAGGGAATGTCCCTCTTGCATACATAACATTTCTACCCATAAATAGCCATTTGATCTCATCATTCGCTGTATTATGTAAAAGATAACGTATTGTGTTCAAATAAATAAGGCAGGAACTAATTCCTGCCTTATGGTGTTACTTTTGTTTTTTCTGTTGGGCCTTCATTTTATTACTTGTTAACTCAGCTGCGTATTCCTCTTGTGACATTCCTCGTTTTGCGCTTTCAGACTCAATCTTTCTAGTCTTGTTATCATTACGATTTGGCATAGTAACACCTCCCTTTAAACAAAGATATTTTGTACAAAGTTTACACTTCTATTCAAAGGAGAATACGTATGAAAAAAATAAGTAAACTAAAACCGTATTGCCAAACAAAGATAAGGAAGGTGAGACAAGATGGCGAAAAATAAAAACAATCAATTTAAGAATAATAAAAATGCTTTACCTAAAGCGGATGTAGAATTTTCGTCTGAAAATGGGTTAGAAAGAAAAGCGTTGAAGGCATTGAAGAAAGTAAATAAGTAAAAATGGAAAAGTCGAATTCCGTTATTTTAGGGAATTCGACTTTTCCAATTAGTAGAGACTCATCCAACTATTTCTTATAAACTATAAGAAATAGCATCAGGAGGAGTTTTCATGTTTGAAGCAATTATTCATGGGTTTATTTTAGCATTTGGATTAATCTTGCCTTTAGGAGTTCAAAATGTTTTTGTATTTAACCAAGGCGCGACACAAGCTCGATTTTTAGGGGCATTACCGGTGATTATTACTGCGGCTATTTGTGACACATTACTTATTTCCCTAGCCGTCTTAGGAGTCTCGGTGGTGGTTCTTGACTATGATTGGTTAAGAATGCTTTTGCTTTTTGCAGGCATCCTCTTTCTCATTTATATGGGATTTGTTACTTGGAATAGTAAACCAGCTATGAATGAAGGGGAGAGTGGAATATCTTTTTCACCGAAAAAACAAGTTATTTTTGCTATGTCGGTATCGTTGCTCAACCCTCATGCCATTTTAGATACAATTGGAGTGATTGGAACTAGCTCCTTAGCCTATTTAGGTTTTGAGAAACTAGCATTTGCTATTACTTGCATACTGGTCTCATGGCTGTGGTTCCTTGGCTTAGGAATTGTCGGAAGAATGTCGGGTAGGCTTGATCAATCTGGTCGCTTCTTATTGATCTTAAATAAAATCTCAGCAATTGTCATGTGGGGGACAGCTATTTATATTGGTGTTACCCTATGAGTTTCAAAAAAAGGTCTAAAACCATTGGGATAGAGGTCCATGCTTTTTTGTTTGCCTGCATACTTCATCTATGAATAGATGGAAGAATTGGAGGGAACATACAAACAAAATCATTCAACCATCCATATATATTTCCCGCGTATTTACTTTATCGAGATGCTATCATTCCTCTACTCGTACTCATTTTCGTGAATGGTTTTTATACAACCAAAGGATTGCGAATTAGGGCAATTTATTTCTTTATATGCTTCATCTGTTTACATGCTATGGAAGTACTTTTACTACAGTATAAAATAATCGAATATCTCAAATGGAAATGGTTGTTTTCAGCTATCACAAATGTTGGATACCTGATGATGGGATTATTCATAGTTCATTGATAAAATGAAATAAAAGTCAATCTTCTTTAAGGGAAGATTGGCTTTTATACTGAAGAAGTTTATTTCATAAAAGTCTTTATTGAGTCTTAGATAAACTTCTAATCATACCCATAAGCGCTCGTACAATAAGAAAACTAAAGGCGATCGACAGAAAACTATAATAGGAGTTCCACGATTTTTTATAGTTTATCAATTTTGTCTTCCTTTCAAGAAAGTGTTCAGCTATGGCAGAGGGAACACTAAAATAAAGACATTTTTTTACTATGTCAAATACGCTAGAGGTTTTAGTGATTTGGTTAAAATACACACATGAGATCGGGAACAGTAAATAACTAAATAATACACTGATATCAAAGCCGCTGATTAGATTCACAGGATATTTTAAGAACCCTTTTCTTACAAGTAAGTTATCAATAAAGGTAGCGAAGTAACTTTTCAGAAAAAATACTAGCAACCAATCTTTAATAGGTGGTTTCCTTAATAAGTTAATGAACAACCCAAGACTGATAATAAATAAAGCTTTCAAAATATTCATTTCTAATTTATTCCTCATAATATCCTCCTTACTTGAAATAGTTTATCCATCGGACTTTTTCCTCAAGTATTTATTATGTACGCTAGTAAGAAGAATCAAAGCAATGATTGAGCCTGCAAGGGTAAGCGACATATCCCACTGTGAATCCCATATATCACCTTGAGTGCCTAAAAAATCCTTCGATGCTTTTCCGCCATGTGTAATGATCGACACAAGCCATTCAATGATCTCATATAAAGCCGAAATAGCAAGGGCTACACTTAAGGAAAGGGAAGCTAACCATTTTCCTTTTGATAGTGATGATTTTCGGATTAAGATTTCTCTTATAACGATGATCAAAAGTCCTTTTAAGAAATGACCGAACCGATCATAGTGATTTCTTTCGAAATGAAAATCATCTTTAATCCAATTAAAAAGGGGGACTTCAGAGTAGGTATAGTGCCCTCCGATAAAAGTGAAAATGGACAGAATAGCAATGATGAAGTAGGAAAGGGTTGTGAGTTGAAATTTTTTATAAATAGCAATCACAACAAGCAGTCCAATAACCGCAGGGAGTACCTCCAATGTCCATATTCGATAACCAACAGGTTTAATAGCCGACCAAATAAAAACAGCAACTACAATTAGTAGCAGGAGCAAATGAATTTTTATGCCAGCCTTTTTACTCAATATTTTCACCTCCACTTATAGTATTGACAATCGATAGTAGGTAAATGCAGTCAAGTAGTTCGTTCGAAGGATACACTCCATCTGCAGGTTTCTTTAATGGAATATCAAAATGGTTGTTATTAAAAAGTGGCAAAGCATTTACAGAAGAGCTGCTAAGCTCTTGACTGACCTTGCCAAATCTTTAATGAAGTAGATGGAAGCTGGATGGACCTGTATAAGGTTTATCCAGTTTTTTGCATTATTAATGAGTTAATACAAATAATAGGAAAAATACGTTTCGGATTTGTGAAGGGAAATGGTGTTCGCATGTGGAAGGATTGGGGCGTAGCAAAGAAAGCAGCATTACACTTTGTCATTTTTTATATCACCATTAGCTGCTTGTGGGTTTTATTATCCGATTATATTTTCACAAGAAACCTAAATAATTTTCCTGAATGGATGAATACGTCAAAAGGCATGTTTTTTATCATATTAAGTGGGTTTGTCTTCTATAATTTATTAAAAAAAATGATCAAAGATATTATTAAAGATGAGCGTTATTACAGACTAATTGTAGAAAATGCTTCTGATTTAATTTTGGTGATTGATCAGCATGGAAAAATGGAGTACATTTCTCCATCGCTTCTATCGATTGTTGGCTATCACCCACAGGATTACATTGGAAAAACGGTAAAAGAAATATTCAGCCAAGAAGAGATAACAAAATTAAGGTACAGCTATATACTAAAAGATCAAAATGTACCAATAAAATTTAGAATAAAGAATAAAAGTGGGAGAACCATTCTTCTCGAAGGTAAAGGGGTGTCCATCGCTGACGAAAAGGATTCAGGCCGGTATGTCGTTATTGTTCAAGATATTACGGAACGTGACAGAGCCGAAAGAGATCTATTAGAAAGTGAAGAGAGATATCGGAAGCTAGTCGAATATTCACCTGAAACAACTTTGATACATAAAAATAGAAAAATCATTTACGTGAACCAAGCTGGCGTAAGGTTAATAGGGGCTCATCATTCTAAGGAAGTCATGGGAAGAGATGTGCTAGATTTTATCTATCCAGAGGACCTAAACCAGGCTATTGAAAAGATGAAGCAAGTCAAAAAGGGGATATCTGAAATTAGTGAATATCGTATCCTAAGGTTAGATGGTACAGTCATTTATACGGATATGATGGCGTTTTTAACGACCTATGAGGGAGAAGAAGCTACTCAAGTCATAGTCAGAGATATTTCAAAACGGAAAAAAGCAGAAGAACAAGTTCAGTTATTAGCATATTACGATTCATTAACCGGCATGGCAAATCGCAATCTTTTGTATGAGCATTTAAACGAAACAGTAACAAGAAGCGAAAAGATAGGACAATCCTTTGCTGTCATGTTTTTGGATTTAGATCGGTTTAAGATGATCAATGATACGTATGGACATAGTTTTGGGGATTTATTATTACAGAAGGTAGCTACGAGACTAAAGAACTCTATAGGTGAGGAAGGAAGTATCTTTCGTTATGGAGGGGACGAGTTTATTATTGTCCTAAAAACTGGTAAACGGTCTAGAGTGTCTGAGATAGCGGAAAAAATCATTTTTACGTTAGCTTCCCCATTTGTAATCAATGACCGACAAATGTTCATTTCAACAAGTATAGGAATAAGTGTCTACCCAAAAGATGGAGATAATGTAGAAGCGATTATCCAAAATTCAGATATTGCCATGTACAATGCAAAGGAAAATGGAAAGAATAATTACCAATATTACACTTCTTCTCTAAATCTTAGTAATCAAAGGCGAATGGAATTAGAAACTGGGCTACGGAATGCTATTAACAATAACGAGTTGAGCCTTCATTATCAACCTCAGGTAAACCTTGTATCCAATCAAATCATTGGATTAGAAGCATTGGTCCGTTGGCAACACCCTAAATATGGTTTTATCTCTCCAGCAGAATTTATCCCACTTGCCGAAGAGACAGGCCTCATTTTCTCGATTGGAAAGTGGGTATTAAAAACGGCTTGTACACAGTGTAAGCAATGGATTGATTTCGGTTTACCGATTGAGAGTGTATCAGTTAATGTGTCTCCCTTACAATTTCGAGAGAAAAACTTTGTTTCATCCGTCAATCAGATACTAGAGGAGTCGGACCTACCTCCGAGATATCTTGAACTAGAAATTACCGAAAGTGTAACTAGCAATGTGAATCAAGCACTGAGCATTATGAAAGAAATTAAAGAACTCGGGGTAAGATTTGCTATTGATGACTTTGGTACGGGGTATTCTTCTCTTAACTACTTAAGACATTTTCCCATTCATAAGTTAAAAATTGATAAATCTTTCATTGATGAAATCAATCAGCATAAGGATGGAGAAGAGATTGTAAAAACAATCATTGAATTGGGCAATCGGTTACGTTTTCAGGTCATTGCTGAAGGAGTAGAAGACGAACAGCAACTTTCCTTCTTAAAAGAAAATAACTGCTATTTAGCGCAAGGGTATTTCTTTAGTAAGCCACTTCCGGCAGAGGAGATTGAAGTTCTTTTAAGAAAGAAAATAGTGGAGTAAAATACCTTCCAAAAGCTTTTAGATGGAAGGTATTTAATTTGTTTATAAAATTTTCCAAATTCTCTTTCCTTCAATTGGAAATATAGTTATAATTAGTGTAAAAATACACTATTTGTTTAACAGGAGGGAATTATGAGGTTATTTGGAGCGATTGTAGTTGTTTTCGTTTTTGGGTTTATTGGATTCTATGGAACTATCATTCTAACAATCTCAAGATCGTCCGAGTTTTATCCTATTTTTACCCCTATTGTGGCACTTGGTTTAATGATTATTTCAATCTTAGGTATTTATGACCAATTGAAGAAAAAGGTAGTAAAACGACTCTCAATCGGATTTCTGGCTCTGGCTGTATGTGTGGTGGGTGGCTTTGAAGCTTATCAATCTTATTTAAAAAGTCTGGAAGTGGTAAGTACGCAAGATGTGGATTTATCTCAATATCTCCCGTTTGTTGAAAACTCAAAGGTGGTAACGTTAGATGAGGCTTCTACGTTTAACATTGAAGAAAATCCTCCAACTCTAGATGGAGCCACGGCTCTTTATCCGGTATATGCAGGATTTGTTCAAGCTGTTTACCCGGAAAAAGAATATTCATTAGATGAAAGTGAAGTGGTTTCGACTCAAACGAGTTTTGCGTTTGAGCGTTTAGTAAAAGGTGAGGTTGATATGGTTTTTATGGCACACCCGTCTGAGGAACAAATGAAGAATGCTAGACTCCAAGGAGTGGAACTAACTTTAACCCCGATTGGAAGAGAAGCCTTTGTGTTTTTTGTTCACAAAAACAATCCAGTGGAGGAGCTAACGGTTGAGCAAATTCAAGGGATCTATTCAGGAGAAATTACCAACTGGAAGGAAGTAGGAGGAAAGGACGAAGAAATCCGTGCCTTCCAACGACCAGAAGGAAGTGGCAGTCAATCAGCACTAATCAATTTTATGGGAGATATCCCCATTATGGATCCGCCATCAAAGGATATCGTTTCCGGAATGGGAGGCATCATTCGGGAAACGAGTAATTATCAAAACCGTCGAAATGCTATCGGTTACTCGTTCAGACATTTTTCAGAGGAGATGGTGCAGAATGGAAAAATAAAGAATATTTCCGTAAATGGGGTACTTCCTACAAAAGAAAATATCCAGAGCGAGACGTATCCAATTGTCGCCAATTTCTTCGCTATTACAGGGAACAGTCAAAACCCTCATCTTGATGAATTTCTCCAATGGATACAATCAGAGCAGGGGCAGGAAATTGTTGAGCGAACAGGTTATGTTCCGTTGAAGTGATTTCTGACTGTGGTAATATTATGTAATGAAAATTCATTAAAACAAAACAGGAAGTGGTTTCAATTATCAGTGCATTCATATTGTTTTTATGTGCAGGAATAGCTGAAATAGGTGGTGGCTACTTAATTTGGCTTTGGCTACGAGAGGGCAAACCGGTGTATTGGGGAATAGCTGGTGGAATCGCATTAGCTCTATATGGTGTGATTGCAGCATTTCAATCTTTTCCTTCCTTTGGTAGAGTATATGCAGCCTATGGTGGAGTGTTCGTTGTGCTTTCTGTCCTATGGGGATGGGGAGTGGATAAGAAAACACCTGATTTATATGATTGGGTAGGAGCTGCAATCTGTGTATTAGGGGCTGCCATTATCCTTTTTGCCCCACGTCAATAAAAAGGCGTATTGCTTAGAACGTAGCAATACGCTTTTTTTCTTATTGAAAGTAATTATTTCGTTAATTCTTTTTTCATTAAAACATGAGGAATGTTTGCGTCCATAAAAACATCTGAGGCGGTGTGATAGCCCAGCTTTTTATAAAAGCCTTCTGCTTGGGTTTGGCCGTGCAATTTTGCATGTGTCATGCCTTTTTCAAGAGCGATTTCTTCCAGTGTTGAAATGATCAATTTTCCAAGTCCATATTTTCGGTACTCTTCCAATATACATATTCTTTCTAATTTGCCAAAGTGGTCGACAAATCTTACACGTCCCGTACCTACGGCATCTTCCTGATAATATACTAAAATATGTTCGCAATCTGCACCTAATGTATCAAACTGATCAAATTCTTCCTCAAGTGGCACATCTTGTTCATCAACAAAAACCTTCTCTCTAATGGAAAAAGCTTTTTGTAAGTCTTCTTGATGGGTAATTCTTTTTGAAAACATGTTCTCATTCCTTTTGTCTGGTAGTGGTTGTTGACTCTAATATAACAAAAAATTAATTACTTGTCGTAGCAGTAACCTGCACTGAATGGGTCATTTTTATAAAGAAGGAAAGAAAAAAGCCAACCAGTAAAATACAGCCTAACACGCTAAAGGACAACACGTAAACTCCCATTTCAATTAAGTTCAATGCCAATAGAGGTCCAGTACTAGCGCCAACAAATAATATAAAGGCATTGAATGAAACCGCACTGCCTCTAGCATGGCCGGCTAGTTGGCTAACAATGCTGATTACAATTGGATTGGCTGTGGCAATTCCTAAAACAAAAATGATACTTGCAAAAATAATGAACGGGAGGGATGGGCTTACACCTATTCCAAATAATCCGGCAGCAGCAAGAGCTAATCCTGTTTTTAGGGTCAGAGTGGTTCCTAATTTTTGTGCGAGTCTCCCGGCAAATAGTGATAATAGCATTCCTATGATTCCAGCAGAACGAACGAATAAGATTTCATTTTCCGTTAAACCGAACTGATTGGACAGATAGCTTCCCAGAATGGTATACATACCTACTAATGATAACAATAGGGAGAAAGTAATACAAAAGGCCAGTAGAAGCTGTGTTTGTTTTCCTAATAAGGTCATCTTTTTGAAAGCTTCAAGCATATGGACATGAGGTCTGGTCATTTCATCCTTTGGCAAAAAGAAAATAATTAGAATAAGAGTAAGGAAATAAAGAGTTCCCAGCAAGAAAAATATAGCCTGCCAGCCCCAAAGTTCATTCACTAATCCACTATACACTTGCCCCACCACTCCAGCCATTAAAAGACCCGAACTGACAAATCCAACAGCTGTTAACCTTTTTTCGGGTGGAAACATTTCACCTGCATACACCAAAGAGATAGGAGCAAAAGCAGCAGAAATCAGTCCTTGTAACCCTCTTAATATGAGTAGTATGTAAAAATTGTCTATAAAACCTATGGCAAAGGTGATGAAGGTTAAAAGACTAATACTGGTCACTAAAAACACTTTTCGACCATAACGATCAGAAAATGGACCATAAAGTAAACATCCTACGGCATAACAAATCGAATAAGAACTAGCGAGCCAAGCCACCTGGGTTATGTTTTTGTGAAAAATATCAGACAATACCGTGGCTAAAGGGATGGTCACGTACATGCAAGATAATACGACTAACCCACACCAGAATAAGATGCTGGTCATTAAAGGATAGTTATATAGTGGTTTATTTGGTTGTGTCATTTCATAACCTCCCGTTCACAATTTTGATAAAAATTAAACTAATCATTGTAGAAGTTAAACCGATATACATAGTGACATTATTAAAATTGATCATCTTGGAGGGTTTAACTTGTTGAAAAAATTTGTCTCACTCAAAATTAGAACGAAACTAATATTGTTTTCGTTAGGTATTCTTTTATTACCATCAATCATTATTGGTACGCTTGCATATTCTAGTGCCAAGCAGGAAATTGAAAAACAAATGATGTCTACTTCCTTAGAGAGTATTATGTTACTAGACTCATTTATTACAAGTACGGTCAGCCTTAAAGTACATGATGCAGAAACGTTTGCCAAAACGGTCACATCTGACTTAGTTAAGGGTGAGGATAGCCCAGAATTACGTGTTAAATTAGAACAATATACGAATCTTCATCCTGAAACCGTTAGTATCTATTTAGGAACAACAGACGGATTGATGATTCAAAATCCAAGAAAAGAACTTGCGGCAGATTATGACCCTAGACAACGTCCGTGGTATCAAGAAGCGATGGCGAATAAAGGACAAGTCATCATCACAGATCCGTATGAAGCTTCTTCAGGTGGAATAAAGTCATTACTGTAGCAAGAACAACGGATGACGGCAGTGGCGTGATCGGAATTAACTTAATGATAGGCAATATTACACAGTCGGCCAGTAAAATCAAAATTGGAAATGAAGGCTATGTGATTCTTTTAGGTAGAGAAAAGAATATGATTTACCACCCAACGGTAGAAGCTGGAACCTTAGCAGAAGAAGATCATTATCAGCTTATGTACAAGGATAACAAGGGAGAATTTGACTATCAATTAGATTCTCAAGATAAAAAAATGAGTTTTACAACAAATGAACTTACAGGTTGGAAAATCGGTGGCACGATGTATACCAGTGAAATTAGTGATAGTGCCTCTCCAATTTTTAACAAGACATTAATCACCGTAATGATCTCGCTAATAATCGGTGCGGTCGTAACCTTTTTCATCATCCGTTCCATTGTACAACCTATTCGTCGTCTAGTTGGAAGCACATTAGCCATTAGCGAAGGGGACCTAACACACGAGATTGAAGTTAAAGGCAAGGATGAGATTGCAGAGTTGGCTGCATCGTTTAAAAATATGACTGACAATCTAAAAGAAATCATTACACAGGTGGATATGAATACAGAGCAAGTAGCGGCTGCCGCTGAAGAATTAACAGCATCATCTGATGAAACAACCATCGCTACCAAACAGGTGGCAAACTCGATCCAACAGGTTGCAAGTGGTGCTGAAAGTCAAACCATTGGAATTGATAAAACAGTAAGTACGATGAATGAAATTACTCATGGCATGGAAACCATGACGAACAATTTCGTTCAAGTAAATTCCCTTACACAACAAGCAGTAAAACACGCTGAAGAAGGCGGAGAGTCGGTTCAACATACGGTAGCACAAATGAACGAGATTCATAGGCAAGTAGAAAGTTCAGATGTGATTATTAAATCACTTTACGACCGTTCAAAGCAAGTAAATGAGATTATCGGTGTGATTAGTGACATTTCTAATCAAACGAACCTTTTGGCTTTAAATGCTGCGATCGAAGCGGCAAGAGCTGGGGAGCAAGGAAAAGGGTTTGCCGTAGTGGCTGATGAAGTTCGTAAACTTGCTGACCAATCTCAAAGCTCAGCTAGCCAAATAGCTAAACTCATTCAAGCGATCCAAGAGGATACAGAGAGATCCGTAGAAGCCATGCAGCTTGCAACAAAAAGTGTGCAAGACGGAATACTTGTATCCAATAAAACGATTGAGAAGTTTGACGAGATTTTAAATGGAGTAAGAGTCATGGCACCTCGAATAGAGGAAGTATCACAAATAGCAGAACAAATTACAGCAGAAATTAAAAATGTAACTGACACATCTTATGAAATTGCTAAGGAAAACGCATCCTCTTCAGAAAATGTGGCCGCGTCAACGGAGGAACAACTAGCATCTCTTGAAGAAGTCGCTTTGTCAGCCAAATCCTTATCAGAAATGGCCGAAAACCTTCAGGAGCTCGTTAGAAAGTTTAAGATCTAATAATTAGCAGGAGTCCTAAAAAAATTTTAGGGCTCCTTTTTCTGTTGGACAACTCTCCATACAAAAGAAGGGGGTGATACATAAACTGTGAGTAATATGAAATGAAGGAGGGGATGAGGTGCCTTGTTACCCGGGTTATCGTTATTGTGGTCCTGGTTGTAGTGGACCAGGACGTCCCGTCAATCAATTAGACGCACTTTGTATGAAGCATGACGCCTGTCTTCGTCGCTATGGGTCACATAGAATGTGTGACGAAATATTTATGCAGCGAATGATACCTATTAGGAATCAACGGAACAAAATGGGAAGAGATGCCGCTATCATGAGTGGTTTTATGAATTTAAAACGAATGTTTTCAGCTCATTGAGGAAATAAGAAAATCCCTTACGAATGTGTAAGGGATTTTCTTATTATGCTTCTTGATGAAGTGGATTCGTCTTTTTGTTGAATGCTTTGCGAATGATTGGTAGTACATAATAATCTAAACCAAATCTTCCTGCGTTGTAACCAGCTACGATCAAAATGACGCCCATTAAAATATCTGTTGGGTTATGAGATACAGTTCCAGCAAGTACGAATGCGAAGTTCATTAGGACTCCGAAAAAGGCAGCTGCCGTAGTGAAGCATCCAAGGATTAAACCTAAACCAACTAAGAATTCTCCCCAAGGTACTAAGAAGTTGAATAATTCAATATTTGGTAATGCGACGCCTTCAAGGAAAGATACATACCAACCGTATACAACACCATCTGGACCTGCTACCGGATTAGCGATAGCGCCTTTTAAAAATCCTGCAGCATCAAAGCCACCGCCAGTTATTTTCCCCCAGCCAGCTGTCATCCAAGCAAACCCGAGATATACACGTAAAACTGTCAATAGACTAGCTACAATCTTGTTTTCTCTTAATAATTGATTAAACATAAATGATTCCTTCTTTCGAAAAAATGTTTTTGTGTTTCTATATTCATAATATACACCGTTGATATATAGAAAAACATAGGTTTGTGATGTTGTTCACAAAGTGTTAAAAGCTTAATGAATAAAATGTGAACACGACAGTTTTGCAGTCATCTGGGATTAAATCAATTATTTAGTAGATTTTATGTTATAAAATGTTTAACAATTAGTATAAAGGGTATAGATACAAGAAATCTCATTTTATCAACTAGGAGGGGAAGTTCTTTGGAAGGAACAAGGGTCGTACATAGAAATCAAGAGTACATAGTTATGCACGATTACAAGAACGGAATGGTAGAGATACGCAATAGAAATTATAAGTTTGATATCCGATTGGTTTCTATTCATGAGCTACTTTTTTCTAGTGGACAACAAGAAGAGTACGGCCAAACGGGTTGATCATGTGATTTCGGGAAGCCTTTACGTTTAACTATCGTAAAGGCTTTTTTCCTTTTTATTTCAGAAACCATTTTAATTTTTTCAATCCATCTTTCACATTTGGATAGCGAAAGGGTAAATCAAATTTTGTTGTTTGTTTTAGTACACTTTTACGATGAGAAAACGTGTCAAAGCTTCCTTTTCCATGATACGCACCGATTCCGCTTGAGCCCACCCCGCCAAAAGGCAGATAAGGAGAGGCGAGATGATAGACGGTATCATTGATACAGCCACCTCCGAAAGAAATCTGATGTAATACCTCTTGTTGTATGCTCTCATTCTCAGAGAAAAGATAAAGCGCTAAAGGATTCGGATGTTTATGTATCCCATCAATAACATCTGAAAGCTCGCGATACGGAAGGACAGGTAGAATCGGACCAAATATTTCATCCTGCATAATGGGATCTTTCCATGTAATCTCTGTCAAAACAGTCGGTTCAATCGTTAGCGTTTCCTCATTTGACCCTCCACCCATGAACATGTCTCCATTATTCAAAAAGGTGAGCAATCGGTCAAAATGTCGCTTGCTCACGATACGTGTGTATTCCGGATTTTCGATTGCTTTTGCGCCATACAGCTCATGAGTTGCCAACTGAAAATCCTGTAAAAACTCATCTCTTATGCTCTCATGAACATACAGGTAATCGGGTGCCACACAGGTTTGACCGGCATTAATAAATTTCCCCCAGGCAATTCGTTTGGCAGCAAGCTTCACATTCGCATCGTGATGGACGATACAAGGGCTTTTTCCGCCTAATTCGAGTGTAACAGGTGTAAGATTTTTAGCTGCTGCCTCCATAATGACTTTTCCAACAGGAACGCTTCCGGTAAAGAAAATGTAGTCAACATCCTCTGCAAGTAGAGCTTGACTTGCTTCGACTCCGCCTTCCACTACGGTAATATATTCTTCTGGAAAAAGGTCAGTAATCATCTTTCTTAGTAATTCAGAGGTTTTGGGTGTTAACTCCGAAGGTTTTAAAATCGCACAGTTCCCGGCAGCGATTGCTCCAATTAGCGGTGCAATCGCCAGTTGAAACGGATAATTCCATGGTGCAATAATGAGAACGACACCGTATGGATCTGAGTAAATATAGCTTGTCGATCCAATATGGCTAACAGGGGTTTTTACTTTTTCTGGCTTCACCCAGTCGTTAATATGCTTCAGAGTGAAACGAATTTCCTCGAGAACGACTCCAATTTCGGTAGCATATGCTTCAAATTCTGCTTTATTTAAATCCTCTTTCAGGGTGTGAAATAGAGATTGTTCATTTTTACGAATGGCCTCCCGAAGTTTTTCTAATGCCTGAATTCGATAGGACAATTCCTTTGTTGCTCCTGAACGGAAAAACGCTTTTTGTTTTAAAATGAGTGAATCGTAGTTCTCCATATGTGCAACTCCTAATTATTCCTTTATCATTTCATATAAACTAAATAAATCGTGTTTGTCTAATATTTTTGGAACCGGATATAGAGGATTGGCTTCACGAAACGCACGGTCAACCATAATCGGAAGGTCCCGATTTTGTAGACAATCGAATGTATTTGGGATATTCATGTCCCGATTCAGTTTTTTAATTTCTTCAATAAATTTTTGGGCTTTAAGAGAGTCCGTTTCGTCTGCTGAGGTAATGCCAATCAAATCGGCTAGCTCTGCTAACGGTTGATGGACGCTCTCTCCATAATACTCTAGCACATAAGGGAGAATAATGGCATTCGCTAGGCCATGGGGAACCGAGTAAAATCCACCTAATGTATGGGCGATTGCGTGAACATAGCCAACATACGCACGAGTGAATGCAATCCCAGCCAAATACGACGCCTTTTGCATGTTTTTTCGAGCCTCGATATTTGATCCATTCGAAAATGCCTCATAAAGATTTTCAAAGATTAATTGAACCGCTTCTTTGCTGCATTGAAGGGTTTCTTCTGTATTGCTTCTGCCAATGTATGCTTCCACGGCATGGGTGAGGGCATCCATTCCCGTCGTCGAGGTGATAGGAGGAGGAAGCTTCATGGTAAGCATCGGATCCAGAACGGCTAGATCCGGGATCAATACATGGTCATTAATCGCATACTTTTCGAGTGTTTCACTGTTCGAAATGACCGCAGCTACTGTCGCTTCACTCCCTGTTCCAGCAGTTGTTGGTACCGCAATGAGTGGAGGAGTTGGCTTTCTTACCTTTAGCTGTCCTTTCATTTCAGGTATCGTTTTACTAGGACGCGCAATTCGTGCAGCGACTCCTTTTGCGCAGTCAATGGGTGAGCCGCCTCCAAAACCGATAATTCCATGGCATTGATAGTCTTTATATAATTGTAAAGCTTCTTCAATATTATTGATCGTTGGATTTGGTACGGTTTCGTCATAAATAACATAGTCAATTTCTTTTCCTTCTAACCCAGCCAGTAAACGATCAAGCAAACCAATGGATGTAATCCCTTTATCGGTCACAATTAAAACGCTCCCAATTCCTTTCAGTTTCAAGAGAGGGGGAAGCTTGATCAGGCTGTTTTCTCCTTCTAATAGCTCAGGCTTTCTCCAATCAAAAAAGGGAGCAGCGGTTTTATAGGCGAACTGATACATTCGACAATAGAGGTTGTACATCGCAATTTCCTCATTTCTAAAAAGGTTTACTATTATTAAATGAGGAAATATTTGGAGAAATTCCTAAAACCTCCAAGCTTGTTTCAGCAATTGTACACCTAATTGGATTTGTTCGATTGATAGATTACTAAAACCAAGCTTAAGTATGGTTCCCTGTTCGTTTGTTACATAGTAAATGGATGTTGGGTACACTTTCACACCGTGTGAAAGTGCTTGTTGAATCAGTTTGTCCTCTTTTGTTGCTCCTCGAATCCTGATTAGTATATATAATCCTGATTGGGAACCGATGATTTCGATCGCCTCTCCGAATGCTTCCTGCAGGCAGGTGACTAGATTGTGCATCTTCCGTTTGTAAGTGGTGCGCATTTTCCGAATATGTGAATCCCAATATCCATGTTCCATGAAGCGTGCCATCGTTCGCTGATGAATGCTCGAGGTACCTTGCTCCAGACCGGAGAACTGTTCTACATATGGTTTGATTAGAATGGAGGGCAATACCATGTAGCTTAAACGGATCGAAGGGATAAATGCTTTTGAAAAAGTACCAAGGTAAATCACACGCGCACCAGCCTGTAACGATAATAAGGCCGGTATCGGCCGCTGTTTGTAACGAAATTCGCTATCGTAGTCATCTTCTATAATAAATCCATCCTGTGTTTCCGCCCATTTTAGTAATTGCTGCCGTTCAGGAACAGGCATGGTGACACCGGTAGGAAACTGATGGGACGGAGTGATGTATACAAGCTTGGAGTCCGTCATTTCAAGCTGTTCAAGTGAAAGTCCTTTTGCACCTACTTCTATGGGATCTAAGTGATACCCATGTAGTTGAAAGACTACCCGAGCTCCGTCATAGCCAGGATTTTCTACGGCAATGCTAGAAAAATCTTTTTTTAGAAAAAGGGACAAGTGCATCAGTAGTTGTTGCGTGCTGCTGCCGATGATGATTTGTTCCGGTGTGGTTTGAATTCCTCTTGATTGAAGTAAGTAGCTAGAAATTTGACTTCTCAGGAGGGGATCACCCTGCATTTCTCCGTAAGTATAAATCATGTCTTCCTTTAACACATCGTTACTACATCTTCGCCAAGCTTTTAACGGGAAAGCCTGTTGATCAACGGTTCCAGCACGAAAATTCACTTTTATTGATGCCTCGCTAGCGCGAAGGTTATTCTCTATGGAAATGGAGTGCTGTAAATCAATAGGCTCGAACGCTTCGACAAAGTACCCTTTTTTCTCTTCACTTCGTATATAACCCTCTGCCATTAATTGTTCATACGCAATAAGAGTGGTGTTTCTGCTCACATGTAAAATCATAGCTAACTGACGAATGGACGGAAGCTTTGTATCATTGGGGATCACTCCATCTTCAATAAGGGAGCGAATATTTTCATAAATTTGTTTATATTTAGGACTCTTATCGTTTAGTTGTAAGACTAACTCTTTCATTAAGAACTCCCATCTGACATATGTATTTGATAAAAACTGTTCCTTTTATTATGTCAGATTGATTGTAAGATAAAAATAGATTTATTGAAAGAAGGGAAGAGGAAGATGGATATTATGAAGGCCGATATAACTTTACTAGAGCTAATAACCCCATTATTCAATGCATACCGGATGTTTTACGAACAAACTAGCAATCTTGAAGGTGCAAGACAATTTATTCAAGAAAGAATAGCAAATCAAGAGTCAGTCATTTTTCTAGCAATGGAGGGAGAAACGGCTGTTGGATTCACGCAGCTTTATCCAACCTTTTCGTCTGTTGGTATGAAAAAAGGATACATCCTTAACGATTTGTATGTAGATACAAACTATAGAATGAAAGGCATCGGTAGAGCATTAATACAGGAAGTTTTTCAGTTTTGTGAAGAGAGAAATGCCCATTTTGTTCAATTAGAGACGGCAGCAGATAATGTTCAGGCTAAGACCTTATACGAAAAGATGGGGATGCAGTTATCAAATGAGTATGATTGTTATGTGAAAAGGTTCTAGAAATAGGGGAAGAGTGAACCAAAGCTTGGATTCAGGGCTTTGGTTTTTTAATTACTTTTTTACAGTGATAATTGTACAAACATGTTATTATATATCTATTAATGGTAAAAATGGCTATCATAGTCATTTGAGAAGCAATATGGATTAGAAGCCAGGAGGGAAAAAAGAATGCTTAACTCGCCAATCGCAAAATTTCGGTTCATGGGCCTCTTAGAGGGTGTATCTCTGCTCGTCTTGATATTTATTGCTATGCCCCTTAAATACTTCGCAGGGTTTCCGGAAGTAGTCACATTGGTTGGTTCGATTCACGGTATGCTATTTGTCATGTATGTGTTTATGATTGCGTATGTCACTTTTAAAATTAGGTGGTCTTTTGTATGGATCACATCGGCATTTGCTGTTGCGTTTATTCCTTTCGGTAATCTGGTCCTTGATGCTAAACTTCGTAAGTCACGTTACAGTTAATTTGTAATGAATTCCTTTGTATGCGGTTACTATAATTCTTTATAAAAATTGGCTACCAAACATTGGTAGCTTTTTTTAAAAGATAAGAAAGTATAAAAATTTGGGTCTACCACAGTCATTTAAGCTGTGGTATTTTCATTTTATGGAGACCAATATATTGAGAAGAATATTTTTTGATAAACACCAACATTGGGAAGCTTTCAAA
>NZ_JBHLUU010000097.1:0-24681 GCF_042433785.1 Robertmurraya beringensis
CAGGTCTAATTGTAAATAAATTTCCAAATGGATGGAGCCACCTTTGTTGGGTATTTACTTTTTTGGCTCTAAATAGAGAATATAATTAAACTGAAAATTACGAAATTATTTATGCAACACTAGTGGAAGAAAGTAAGTCAATTTCTCTTTTCAATTCCTCATTTTCTTTCTCTAAGTTTGTTAACTTACTTGAAATATCTGAATTAAAATGATTATCGTGCTTCTTATGATTACCATGTCCCTTCATACAAAAAATCATCATTAATGGACAAAGTAATACGAGCAAATAGGAAAGCCATTGCATACAGTTACACCTCTCTAAAAAAATTTAAAAATAATATTATTGAAAATTATTACTATTTTCTGATCCACCTGTACCATGCATATCCTTATACATCTCCTCTAATTGTTGCTCTGTTAATTCGGGATGCATTTCTTTCATATGATCTTTCATCTGTCCGAAATTCATATTTTTGTCATTCATCATCTCTTGCATGTTGCCATCCATCATTTCTTGCATGTCGCCATTCATCATACTATCCATGTTTTCAGTATTCATTTTTCCAGAATTCTTAACGGAATTATCCTGAGTTCCTACATTCTCTTTTGCTGAGGCGTAATACAGGCCAGTGCCACCTCCGACAATTAATGCAGCTGCTAAGGTTACTGTAATTAGAGTCTTTTTCATGATCTTTTCTCCTTTTTAATTAGATTTAGTAATTATTAAAGATGGACCAAAATTTTAAATCGATAGCTCCTCCTTACTAGTTATTGTTTTCTATGTTTTAACTATAAAAAACAATCATGGAGAAAGTATGGAGATAAGTGTAGGATAGAAAAAAATTTCAATAAAAAAGCGTGTCTCCATAGAGACATGCTTCAGCTAAAGAATACAGTTTTTTTATAATAATGACCATACATAATAAGGGGTATGTCAAATAATACTTTACATTGAACCATCATTATTGAGGATTTTTCATATTTAAATAGAGAAAAAATTATTAGAAAAATAATGTAATTAATTAAAATAATTTCAGTTAAACAATTCCTTTACATTCTTTTTTTGACCCAATCATAATCAAGAATAGACTATAACAGTAGTTTAAAGTGATAGTTATTGTTTTTCGTTCCCTTTTTCCTTCTTACTAATGAAAATCCAAATTAATAAACCAATTCCAATCATGATTAAACATACCCAAAAAGTCTGATTAAACCAATACTTCACATGATGAAACATCATCTCTTTACTCATCATCATACCCATTGATTCAGGAGGAAACCAAACCATCTTTAACACAAAGAAAAGAAAAGAAAAACCTAATACAATAAATATACTTAAGATAATTACCGGCCATTTTTTTTTCATATTCTTTTATCACCCTACTCCACTTTGTAGCCAATTCCCCATACCGTTTTTATAATGGACTTTTCAAAACCGAGGGAACTAAGCTTTTCACGTAAATTTTTAATATGGGAATCCACCGTACGATCTTCTCCGGAAAATTCTAAGCCCCAAATCTTCTCTACAAGTTGCTCTCTAGATAAAACATTTCCTCGATGTTCAACAAGAACTTGTAACAAATCAAATTCTGTTTGTGTAAGATTCAGTTTTATTCCTTCATGAAAAATCTCTCTAGAAGTTAAATTAATGATAATGCCATTGTATTTAATAATTTCATCGTTTGATTGATTAAGATTAGTCCTTCTAAGAAGTGCCCTTACTCTTACAACTAATTCCGCTTCATCAAATGGTTTGACCAAGTAATCATCAGCTCCTGAAGAGAACCCGGTTACTTTGTCCTGGACTGTTCCTTTTGCTGTTAACATTAAAATAGGTATGTCAGAGATTTCTCTTATTACCTCAAGTGTTTTCCACCCATCCATTACAGGCATCATTACATCAAGAATCATTAAGTCAAAATCATTTCTTTTTACCTTTTCAAAGGCTTCCTGACCATTCTCAGCTTCATAAATATCATAGTTCTCCTGCTGCAAGTAAATACGAAGCAGTTGTCTCATGGTTTTTTCGTCATCAACTATTAGTATCTTTTTCATTGTTCTCTTCCTTTTCTAAATAAATGGTAAAAACGGAGCCTTCGTTTTCTTTACTTTTAACCTGTATATTTCCGTTGTGAGCATCAATGATCTGCTTAACCACATAAAGACCTAATCCAGAGCCTCCGGTTTTCCTAGTTCGCGATTGATCAACTCGATAAAAGCGTTCCCATATTTTAGGTAAGTCCTCTGAAGGGATACCAATTCCCGTATCAGAAATTTGAAGAACAATAAAATCTCTTATTAATTTAGATTTAATCGTAATAGTACCTTGAGAAGTATATTTAATGGCATTTTCAATTAAGTTATAGATTACTTGCTCCATCCTTTGAGGATCGATAGATATTTCGGGTAATTCTTCATTCAGGTTTAGAATTAATCCAATCCCTTTCTCATTTGCAACAGGATTTAGATTTTTTGTCGCTTTTCTGATAACGTGATTTATGTTAGTTAATTCTTTTTTTAACACAAACTGTCCTGTTTGAAGTTTGCTCATTTCAAACAAATCATTTATTAATATGGATAATCTATGAGCTTCTTTATTAATTATAGTTAGATACTCTTTTTGTTCTTTACGATCTTTAATCATATCCTTATTTAAAATATCACTATAACCTTTTAAATAAGTAAGTGGGGTCCTAAGTTCATGGGAAACGGCAGCCAAAAAATCACTTCGACTTTCTTCAAAATACTGTAGCTGATCACCTAAATTTTTAATTGAAAGCCCAAGTTGTGCTACTTCATCATTACCATTTACCGGTATATTCTGCTTATACATTCCCATTGCCATTTTTGAAGTTGCCTCTTTCATATACAAAAGTGGGCGTGTTAATCTTCTTGATAAGATGCCTATTAAACCAAATGCTAGTAGCAAAATTCCAATGGTAGCTACAATAAGTAGAAGATTCATAACAAAAACAATTTCTCTAAGAATCGATGCTGGATAGTACATATACACGTAACCTAAATGATCTCCAATAGGGGTTACCGAGATAAGATAACTATGCTGTTTCCAATCTTCCTCTAAAATGGTTCCATTACTAAGGCTTTTAGTAATAAGATGGTCAACCATCTCTTCATCTGGTTTTTTTGAAAAAGCGACAAATTGTTGTTTGTTGTCTGTTACAAGTACATCTGTCATTACACCTTTTTCCATTTCGACTACATGATTTATTGCAGATTGATTAAAATCTTCTGCCAAGATACGGGCATGATTTTGTCCTTTGGCTAACAAATCCTGTTTTATATAATCCACAAACATATTTGTAAATACGCCATATAATATGAGCCCGAGAAGAAGTAATAATGTAATAAATACACCGCTAAATAATAGCCCGAGTTTGAATGAAATACTGTTTAGCTTTGAACTCAATTTTTCTTACTCCTTTAATTCGCACAAAAAATAGTACGTACTCGTATATTTGATTTTCTCTAATTACATCAGTCCTCACTTATATTATATCTTCCGTTTTCATAATTAAATAATAAGTGTTATAAATGAAGAAATTATGAAGTTTCTATGTTTCTAATAAAAAAGTTTAAGCCGTACTCTATTTTGAGTACGACTTAACTGTAATTTCACTAATCCATGATACTTATTCCATTAGGAGTCTCTCCCACTTGAATGGTCCCAGTTACTGTATAGGTTTCAAGATCGATGATACTGACTGAATTCTCAAACATGTTTGTTACATAGGCAAATTGATTATTGGGACTTACAACAACACCGTGAGACCCTTTGCCTGTTTCAATGGTTGTTATTACTTTCTTTTCTTTTATATCAATGACACTAAGATTATTAGAAGGTTTTTCTGGTGTACCTTGATTAGCAACATAGGCAAATTGGTCTTTAGCGTCAATGTAGACTTGAGCTGGTCCAACGCCAACATCTACTTTTGAAATACTTTCTGATTCCACATCGATGATTGCTAGCTTGTTTTCTCCATTAAGTGTTGCAACTAACGTTTTTCCGTCAGAAGTAATACCAGTAGTAACTGGAGTTGCCCCTACTGTAATTCTTTTCTCTTCCTTCATTGTTTCAATATTTATTACACTTACCGTGTCTTCACCCATATTTGCTACATAAGCATATTGATTATCTTTAGATGTTCTAAATCCATGAGGTCCTTCACCGGTTGAAATTGTATTTATAACAGTATAGGTACTTAAGTCGATCACCGAAACGGTATTATCCTCATTATTTGTTACTAATCCATATCTTCCGTCATCTGTAAAAACAACGTGAGCGGGATGATTACCTACTTCTACCTTGTTTTGTATTTCGTCTGTTTGAGAATTATAGAAAAGAACCAATCCTGGCATTTCCATATTGCCATGACCGCCTTCTGCGGCTGGAACCACAGTAACTGCAAATACTTCGCCATTTGGAGATGTTTGAATGTTGTGGACAGCTCCATCTACTTCAATGGTTGAAACCACTTCATTATCAGCAACTCTAATCTTGTTTATGGATCCCCCTTCATTAGCAGTAAAGTAGAACTTTTCCTCTTTATTATCCTTTATTTCTTTTTGTTGTTCAGTATTTTCCTCAATCTCTGTTGTCGTTTTACCCCCATTTCCATTGGTTGTGGTATTGGAACTACAACCAGTTAGAAATATAGCAAAAATTACAAGCAAAAATGAGATACTAAGTAAACTTCTCTTCATCATTTATGGCCTCCTTAAGTTATGATAGTCTTATATTAATTAGAATTATTTTTTTGAAATGTGATTCACATCACATTTTGATTTTTTAGAAAGGGAATCTAACAATTTCTTGAAAATCGATAGTTTCTGCAAAATTATCCTATAAAATAAAGAGTTCATTCTTTGTGGAGGTAGAGTAATTGATGGGAAAATCAATTGAGAACGTGCTTAAAGAATATCGTGAGGACCAAGAATCGGTTTTTAATAACTGGTTTATGAATAACACTGAACGCTTAAAAGCTTTTAGAACTATTCGCAGCGGTTTAAAAATGGTAATTCGTGAGATTGAGACAAATGAGTTCGGAAATGATTTTAAAGGGTCATCTCTTGAAACCGTTGTTACCGCCATTTCGGAACAAAAGGAAATTTTTGAAGGAGCTGCTCATGCTTTTTATTGGAAACCAAAGCTAAGAATTCCCGATATCTATGAAAATGAGGCAAATAAGAAAGCTTTCGCTCGTTTTTTAAACATGTTTCTTCAGACAAGTAATGAAAAACAACTTCTAGAGCAAATCTTTCTTTTAGACTCCCAAAAAATTAAAGGTCTTGGACCAGCAGTTGCTAACATACTTTATTTTATTCACCCTACCATTTTCCCTCCTTTTAATACTGCTATTATTAAAGGTGCAAATTTGTTATTTAATCAACGCTTAAAACTTGGTTCTTGGGGTGAATATTTAAAAATGAGAGATTTAATTCTCGATTTTAACCAAGAACATAGCAAGCTTTTATCAAAAGATTTAGGTGCAGCTGGTGGCCTTTTATATGAAATTGGAAACGGCCGAATTATTACTAGCGAAAATTATGAAATTGCTTTAGAAAAGATTGAGAAGGATAAAAGAAAAAGACACAACTCTATTCAAAATGAATTACTTGAAGAGAATACCCATACAGAGATGCAATATCATCTAGCAACGTTAGGAAAAGCCTTTGGCTATAATGTTTGGATTGCTCAAAATGACCATAAAAGGACCTGGGATAATTCAGCGCTTGGGGAATTTTCATTAACGGGTCTTAATCTTCCTCATGTTCCATCCAGTGTAAAGGATACGATTCGATTGATTGACGTACTTTGGCTGAATAAAGAAGGAGATATTATCTCTGCGTTTGAAGTGGAGAAAAGTACATCGATCTATTCCGGCATCTTAAGATTAAATGATCTTTCAAAGTCTTTATTACATAATGACTGTAATTTTTTCTTAGTAGCCCCTGATAAAAGAGAAAAAGAGATCAAAGCACAGTTGCTTCGCCCCTCCTTTCACAATGATCATACATGTTCACTTTCTTACATATTATTTTCGGATTTAAGAAGTAATTGTGAAGCCATGTGCAAATTTGGTACGGACGTTAATACGTTGTCAAAGATTTGCAAGACGCTTTAGATAGTTTGTTAGCCTAATAGCAAGGTTGATCCATATTATAATAAATCTGAGAAGAAAAAAGGATGGTTAACATTTGAAGACTAACTCAAATGCTAACCATCCTTTTATTTTTTCATTAAATAAAATGTTATTTAATAAAAAAGTTCTCTTCCCTAGTTATATTCATTGAATTTATACCGACTTGTCTATACTAGTCCCCGTCACTGACTAGAACCCTTTCGACTTTTCTGTTGTTTTTGCCAACCGTATCGAGTCATACCCTTTGGCTTGTAAACCGAAAGAATCATAATTATTAATAGAATTACTAGAGCGCCAACAGCGTGGCTAATACCTGCTCCCATTTCGCGTAGTTCATTTATAGAGGTCGTTGAATCTACGGCTATGCTTACCATCCGGGTGAGTGATTGTGTAAATGCTAGTAAAATAATAATAGAAAAAACAGTTAATATTAATTTGAAAATTACCCAGTAGTGCCGAAATAATCCCCATGTGGTCCCGAGTGAGATAACAATCCCTGTAATTAGAGATGCAATCGCTAATGGGACTAGAACATAACTCGTAATTGGTTCCAAAGCAAGATAAGCAGCGCGTACCAACGAAATATCCTCACTTGTTTTTATAACAACCGCAAGAGAAAGATAGGCTAAAACTGCACCCAACCATCCGACTGAAACAGTGATATGCGCAGTGAGTGTGAACTTACGCAATCTAGATGACATGTTCATGTATTGGCCCCTCAATCAAGTCTTGTTTCATATACATGATCTGATCACTCTGAACGGCTTGAGCAGTTGAGAAGTGGCGACCAGGTCCGTGGTTACCACCGATGCCGGTGAGTTTAAGAATAATGAACAGTACTATCAATGCTACGATGATAATACCTGATATTTTCACCCAACGTGGTGTGCTTGGTGGCTGATTTCCAGAGTTTGTTGGTTTACTCATCTTGTTAACACTCCTATTATTTAGATTTTGCTTTTGTTATTTTGATATTGCTCACAAGTTATTCTTGCTAGGCAAAAGTATAATCAAATATTAACTAGTTGGTAATTAATAATTACAAAAGAACTACATCAATCAGATGTAACGAAACTAATCAGATAAAGGTTACCATTATTCTCTGAAATAAGATAGAAATATCTATCAATTTCACTTTCGAAAATATCCCGTTAATCCTCTAAAACTTTTTTTCGTTAGGAGATTCTTTTTATTAATATTTAACCGTTCTTTTTATATAGTAACAACAAATAAATATGTGTCAGCACAATAATTGGGCAATGTAAACTCTCACTTCAATTCGCTTTATCAATGTCTATTCAATAATAGCAGCTTATTAATTTCGTCATCTTAACTTCTTTTGTCATTTCTTTTTATTAGTAATAATTGGAAAAAATAATACATAAAAAAACGTTCGGGGGATAATCCCGAACGTTAAATCAAATCAGTTTTATTTTAACTAATGTTATCTTACTTTTTCTACCTATACTCTATGGCTCATTGGTAGTGAGAATAAATAGATATTGATAATTCCCAAAATTAGCATTAGAACATAATATGGGAGCATGGATTTAAATGTTGCCTTTTTCCCCATCTTATAAGCAGTGTAAGTAGATCCAATGAAACCTATACCTATAATTAAGTATTGTAAAAGTTGTACAGTAGATGTAGACGCTAAGCTCAGATCACCTGTAGTAACTTTACTACCAAATAAACTCAATGAATTAAACCAGATGGCTTTCCCCTCTGTGATAATATGAAACAAGTTATGACCTAAATGTCCAGCTAAATCTAAAGGAATAAATGCGTATCCAAAAAGAGTGAAGTTTTTCTTTACTGAGTTAGGCATTCCCAATACGGTTGCTAATTTAGCTGCTCCTAATAATAATAGGATAGGTAACGCCATTGAGAAAATGAATGCGATTGTAAAATTCACTTGGTAATTAGATGTTCCGGTAAAAGAACTGATGATTGATAAGATATCTTTCCAAATTTCTAACATTGTTATGTTTTGAACAAAGACAATACCCATTATAACTGCAGCTAATGAAGCATGCTCAAGCTTTGGATTCTTAAGGCCCCATAACTCTTTTGTAGGAACTCTTAATGATAATCTTATAGAATCATTCGGACAATTTTTCACACAATTTCCACAGATATTACATTCGGCACTGGAGTCCATAGTACGAGGAAACTGGAACATCGGACACCCTTCTGCTTTATCACTTCCCTTAAAACATGATTGTGTTTTACAAGTTTTACAAATATCGGGTGTCCCTCGTAACTCTAACGCACCTGATCTTGAATAGTTACCTGCTAACCCTCCAAGAAAACAAAGTGTTTTACAAAATGTTCGTCTCTCATAGAATACTGAAGTAGCCACAACCATAGTTACCAATAAGAGGAGAAGGTATCCTGATCCTCGAGGAGATTCAACTATCCCCCACACATGATCACTATACGTTATCACAATAAAAAATAAATCAATTAACCATATTCCATATTTCCTTAAAAATTTAGGCATAGGACGTTCGCTACCGACAAGCTTTCTGACAATATCACTAACTTTACCGAATGGACATATTGCGCACCAGAACCTTCCCGTGGCAATAAACAAGATAGGAATTAATGGCCACCATAGAACCCATGTCATTGTTGTACCAAAATTTCCGTGGGGACTAACAGTTCCTGCAACTAATTCAAATACAATAACCGAAAATACTACTAAAACCATCCACTGAAAAATACCAGGGTACCATTTACTTTTGATAAACTTCTTAATTATTGGTATAGACAATAAATTGAATGGAGTTTTGGGTGCGGATTTATTTGGCATAGACATTTTTGTTCCCTCTTCCTTTTATCAATTTATTCCATACACCAATAAGGATGAATGTAAGATTTATTAATCCAAAAACGGTTAATACACGATAGTTTGGAGCACTTTCAGTTATTTCTTCAGTGCCGTGCCCGCCCACTTCACCATGCTCGCTTTCTTCCGAACTGTGACTACTTTCATTTTCGGCGCCATGTTCACTCTTTTCTGTACTAAGACTTTCCTCTGCTTCAATTCCTCCTTCTTCTTGCTTTGTATCTTCTCCGGAAATTTGACTTTCATCTACTCCTTCTTCATTAACGATAGACTGGTTATTACTTTCTTCATCTGTACTAATTTCAGTGGTATGGGTTGTATGACTATCTCCCTGCCCCTCTGCAAACACTGATGGACTATTAATCAGTAAAAAGGTCATGGCTACCACTGCTAATACCCTCTGCTTCATAATCTACCTCCGTAAATGTTGTATTTCGCATAGTTACAATTTATAGAGGAGATTTGCAGATTTGATGGTTTTTATTTGTATTATTAAAGAACAACTTTCCTGGATCAGTGACATTTCTCATCGTGTTTATGAAACGAAAAAACGCCTCTCATATAGAGAAGCGTTTTTTCTGTACTTTTCCAAAAGGTGGTCTAGCAGTGCTAGGGCTAAATTATATCTGATTATTTTGTTAATGTCTATTCTTCATTAATGTAAGATCTTCTCCTAATCAGTTCACATTATTATTGATCTAATAAAAAAATCGTCTTTTTCTTCCATCTCTCCATAACTCCTTTAAATACCATTTCAATCTGCATAGTTTCTCAACAATTTTCTTATAAACTATAAAAATCTAATGAATTATAGGGGTAGGTGTACTCGTTGTACTATAGACGTTTACTAAAAACCGGTCAAATTTCAATTCCAAAAGAAGTCGAGGATGAGCTTAATATTATGGAAGGACAATTTCTTTCTTTATACAGAGAAGGTAACAGAATTGTTATTGTTAAACAGCATTCTAACTCTACTTTAAACCAATGTATTTATAGTTATAGGAAAATATCATTACCCATAGAGTTACGTAGATTAACAGGTTTTACATGTGGGATGCTATTGGCACTAAATTACTGTAAAAACGAACAAAAGATTTTAATACAAGCCCACGGTTAAAGCTGATTTTTAAATCAGCCATATCTCAAATAAATATTCAGAATTTCTTCATAGTTTTACTATATGCTTTAAATATTGTCTTGTTGAAGGGGTGAGATAAATAGCAACTATACTTTTTATGGGAGATGTACAGGAAATCAGTGTAGAATATTATCTACACTTACATGGAAATTATTTAATTATTACAAAAGAATCTTTAGAAGACGCATATGCCCTTATTAAGAAGGGCTCGGTTGAACTAATCATTATTATAGATCCAAATCCCGTCCACTTATGTATGCAAATTAGAGAATTTTCAAATACTCCTATCATCGTTAAGTCCATAATAGGAAGTAAAGAGGAAGGGATTAAATCTCTTAATATGGGGGCAGATGATTATTTATATGGTAACGTTTATCAAGAAGAATTTAGTGCCCGTATAGAAACAGTTTTAAGACGATCTGGAAACGACAAACAAATAGTTGAATTAAACCAATTAGTATGGGACAAGAGATTATTAGAGCTAAAATACCAGCAAAAAGTAATACCCCTGGCCCCGAAAGAGTTCAATATAATTGGGGTCCTTCTACAAAAACCTGAAAAAGTGTTTACAAATGAAGAGCTTGTTTTAGCTGTGTGGGGGAACAAAGATAAGGTGGACTCAAAAACTTTACATTCCTATATTAGAAATATAAGGGGCAAAATGAGGGACGCAGCATATCCAGTAGATTTGCATCTTATTACTGTATGGGGTGTTGGGTACCGTTGGCATTCACTTCAAGACACTACTAACTGAATTATCTTTTCATTTTTAAGTAAAAAGGGACTTTTATTAGTCCCTTTTTTTATCTAAATCCCCTCTGTATGCTTTCAAATCTTATTGACTAATCTCCTCCTGAAGCCATGTAAATGTTCTAGACTTTATCCCATTAATGTTATTTAATTTCAATTCTAAAAATGGATACTCACTATTCCAGTTACCGTTCACTTTTATATATCCTTCAGTATGATGACTTTCAGTAGTGGATGGTTCCCAAGTAATACTACCAACTTCTTCATTTTGCCCAATTGAAATCTCTGTAAGGTTGTCTAAGTCAAATTCTGATAAGTCCACCGAATGAGTGTTCATTTCTACTAGAAATACATAATTTTCTTCATCGCTTTTTTCAAGTAATGGAGTGACACTAATTGTAACTTCTCCTTGGTTGTCTGTTTTTGTTATCTCATTATTACCCTTATTCACTTGATTTGTTTCAGTTTGAACTTCTTCTACTACTTTTTTTTCAACCTTTGGCTTTTCTCCAACGATTGTTATTATCGCAAAGTAACTTATTAAACTTGTAATTCCAAATAAGAGAATTAAACCTACAATCTTTTTAGCCTTTGTCATTTCTGTCACCCCATAGAATTTTATAAAAATAAGATCTCATAATTTTTTGCAGAATTTAACGAAAAAACTTGAATACTTTATGAAATTTAAGCAGTGACCGTATTTTTTAGATTAACTTTCAAAACCTATAATAAATGTTCACTCAATTGCTACTATTTCTGCAAAGACTCTTCATCTCTTTTTTTTAGAATGAAAGGGAGCAAATATTAAATCAAGAAAAAGAAAGGAAGGATCTTTTGAATTATTTAGAAATAAAGCGTCACTTAGCAATTAAAATCGAAAATTTATTAAAAAGGTTAGACGATCCGAATCTATCAACTTCTGATGGCGAGGCACTTAGGAATATGATTGATAATTATCAATATATAGCTGAAATAGCAGAAATGAACCACTTCCAAAGGGGGATAAAAAATTAAAGAAGTCACCGCTACTTTTGCGAAAGTAGCGGTGACTTCTTTTAATTATGAAATTAACTGCATTAAATTAATATTATATGAAGTTATTTTATGTTGGCAAAGAGGTCAAAAGAGCATTGCTCCCCTTTGACCTCTTTTAGGATTTTTATTCATCTTTTTTTAATAAATCAGGGTGTGTATATCCCTCTAAATATTTCCTGGTATCGAATATGCCAATCTTATTTTGATCAGTTAGTAACGGTCCAGGACTTGCAAATAAGTTTAAGTCTATTCCATTACTAATTTTCCCACCGATCATCATAAACTCTTGCTGTTGTCTACTAGGAAAAGTTACTGTAATGGAGCTTTCCAGTTCTTGAACTTTCGATTGGAGCTTTTCTTTGTCGGCTTTTTCTACCTTATAATTATTAAGAAGTGTCTCAATCTGAGTTTTTAGTTCATCAATAGCATTTTGTTTTTTTTGATTTTCGGCCTCTAATTTCCCTGTGTTAAGTTTTAATTCTCTTATTGAGGTTGCCATTTCGTCAGCACTACCGGCAATTCTATTTAAAACTAATAATTGCTTTGTTAACTGGACGTTGTTTGTATCATTAGGATATCTAAGCTGGTGATCTATTTCGCTCCAACCTTCCTCGAAGATTGTTCTTACCTGAATCTCTGCAACATGTAGATGTTTTGTTGCTTTTGTACTTATTAAATAATGCCATGACCGATAACCTGCAGGATGTACCTTGAAATTGAAAAGTTCATTATCCTCATGTTCTTCTTCTTTAGAATAATCACCTTCACGATAGTAAATTGTACATTTCTCTACTAATTCCCAAAGCTCTCGTATGAATTTATCCAGAGAAGCAGCTTGGTCTTTATAAAGGTGAAGAACACGAATACCAATTAGATCAGTAATTTCGGTTTTATAATTATCTATGTCGATAACATAACCAGCGTTTGTTTTTCGTTCTCTTATTATCTTCCTTATTATTTTATCAATAAGATGCTCGGGGTCTTTCACTCTAGTTCTGACAGTATGAGCTTCCGGGTGCGTACGTAACATATTTGATATATATTCTGCAGTAGGTGTTAAAGATTCTCTATACACAGAGTATTCTTTATGTATCTCTCTTAAACTTTCCCAACTGATTTCCGCTTCGTCAAAATCAGATTTATTTATGTTATATTTTTCAAAGAACTGTTCTTTTGTTATTTCCATAGACTCCATCTCCTAAGCTATTTTATAGAGATAGGAATATTATACCATACATTCAATTGTTCGTAAGATTAGTATTATACGAATTGTTGAGAGGCCATTTTTCTACGACTATACTGACCTTTTTTTACCTGGTCCACCTCATTAGCGATCTCCCTATAGTTTGGATTAGTAATTCACATCGTAAACCTACTGATATAAAAAAGAGTAATAATACTCTTATGATCATACTCACTTGCAGTAACACTAGAAGTTCCTTTTGGAAGTCCGTTATTCAATAAAAGCCTTTTGACTCCCCAATACTTCGGAATCATTCTAGTCCATTATATTGTAGTAATTGCTTGCTAAAACCCACCTATATCCTAAATAAGTTTCTTTTTTTCCATTACAACAAGCACTAACATTGGTACATTAATAATTGAACCATCAACAGACAACTCGTTCTTTCTTATACGGTTTATCGTAACCTTTTATAAATTGAACCATTAATACATCCTCCTGTTTAGTAATAGGTTTCATTTAGTATAGAATGAATTTTCTAATTGTAGTTTAAAAGACAAATAAAAAAAGAATCCAAATCAAATACAAATGAATTGGATTCCTTTCTATGACCTGCATACAGTGGTCGCTTATCTATTAGTAATTAAACAGCTTCTAGAATTCTTTCTTTTTCAAGAGCAGCACTTTGTCTATACTCTTCAGCTTCAGCAAGCTTAGTGAATTCCACTGTCTTGTTATGATTTTTCTTAACTACCTCTTCTATTTCAGTAAGAGATACTCTGAAGAACTCTTTACGTTCATTAACTTTATTTACACGTCTATCTGCGAAAGCTTTATGCAAAGCATTTTCTAGTGCAGGAGCATCATCGCTGAATATCATTCCATGGACATCAAACAAGAATGGTACAGAAGCATCACCTAACTCCCTAACTCGATCCAATGGCTCCAAACGACGTGTCATACCAATTTTGAAAACATTCTCTCCAAAGGAACCGATATTGGAAATGATGTAGACATATCCAGCTCTCGTGTTTTGAACTCGGAATAATACATCTTTTTTGTTCTTTCTGGTTTCTTCAAGTTGTTCCTCTAGTTCTCTAAGTTTTTCCAGTAACTTAGCTTGTTTAGACGCATCCGTTTCGGATATTTGTTCTTGAAGTTTAGAAATGGCTTGCTCAAAGTGTTTTTCTTCCTTTTCCACTTTTTCTTTAGCCTTTTCAAGTTCCTTCAACGCTTTGGCTTCCTCGCGCATACGTTCCTTGATTTCCATTTGTTCTTCTTTTTCTTCTTGCTTTTTTTGTTCAAATTCATACTTTAGATACAGCTCTTCAATCTTAAGTTTCAAATATCCACTGGTGATCGATACTTGCTGCATATCAGTAAGTTTATTTAATTCCTCGTATACTTTACGAATTCTCTGTTCGCTAGCATCCACGTTGTTAAATTTAACCTTGGTAATGATATTATCACATTCGTTGTTGAAGGCTCTTAATATTAACTTGATGGTATCAAGAATAAACTCTCTTCCTTTTCTCTTGTCGTCTCCGATGGTCCAATCTAATCGATGGAAGGTCGCCGTCTTATCTTTAACCATTTTCTTCTGTTCTTGTCGAATATCATTTAATTTCGACTGATATGCCTCAGAATTTTCAAATCCGTATTTAGGGCTATAGAAACCAAATGATTGCATTTCAAGCTCATTATTCATGAGTATCAACTGGTTACGTAAATCATTTACTTCACTATTCACAGAAGATTTCTTTGTTTCCAAAGCCTGAATATCTTTATTTATCGTTTCTTTTGATTTTTCTAGATCAATAAGCAGAGAGCTGTCTGAAATTTGTTTAGAAAGAGCTTCGCTTTCAGTATTCAACTCATCGATCTTTTTCATTAATGCTGCTCTAATTTCTATAGCATCAGTTACAGGTTTATATGATTCCAACTGCTGTTCTATCTCTTCCTTGCGAGTAGTTAAATTACCTATTTCTTCATTTAACGTGTCAATTTTACCTTTGAAGTTCACCACATCATCAAAGTTATTTTCCTTCCAATACGCTTCCGCTTTCTTCATTTCTTTGTTACGTTTCATGATCAGTACGATTGCAATAACCGGCGGAATAAATAAAAACCATAAGGCAAATAAAATTCCAATAACCCAAGGTGAGTGAATAAATTTTTCTTTGTACATAATTACTACATTTCCCCTTTTAAGTTAGTCATCACTTTTTCTATTTTAATTATACTCTTGTAAAATATATAATCCTATATTTTACTTCTCCATATCCAGTTATATGTTTTACTAAGTTTATTTATTAAAGTACATTAGATACCCAATTAATTACACCATTTGTATTTGAAATATGTTCACATTTCTTTTTTTAGGGTGTAACCAATTACCAAAGAAAAAAGGATCTTCAATTTTTAAATATATATGAACAATGATGGTTGGCTAAATCAAGAGACTGAATCTTTAATTACCAAGTAATTATTGATACAGGCTCTTTTTTATTTATTGGCTCTGTTAAACGGTGTTGTTGATTTTTTTTGTAAAAGAAAGAAGGACGAATGAGGTCCTTCTGATATTCCTACTTCAACTAACTGCCCCGTTGTTGGATAAGAATGTTTACGTAGGTCGATTAGTGTTAATATAAGTTTTGCGAAGATCTAATAAAATAAAAAACGTTTCAACCCAGTGATACCAACGGGTTGAAACGTTTAATAACCGTTCATTTAGTAGTGTTAAAAGGTATTATACGAATAGTTGGTTAGATCAAAATATTTTCTCTTACTCTTCTTCTCTTGGACATAAAGGCTATTTCAAGGTATTGAAAGCTGATTCTTACTGAAGTTAATAAGCAAACAAGATGTATCGTTTCCTGATAAAAAAGAGCAGAATTAAATTCCACTCTTTTTATTAATTATGCTCTTTTCCTAAAAGGATCGTCTCTATATTCTGCTTTTCGTTTATAAATTACTCGTCCTGTAACTTCTTTACCATCTTTAGAGGAAATTATTGCTTTTTTTCCTGTTACTGCTTCTCCTACCTTGTAAGAAGATTCTCGACTCATGCCTATTGGTTGCTTTCTCATAACGTAGCACCTCCATAGATTTTATTGATGGTATCTAACAGGCTATAATTATCTAAGAAGATTTGATCTATTTCATCTTTACTTAAGGTCGGCCTTCCTGTTAAAGCCACTGTTAAGACTAATTTATTTCTTATAGGATAGCATAATACATAAGTATTATCATAGTGGGAAGTTGTTTTTTCAAAAACGAGTTCTTCACTTTGTTGGAAACAATCCACTACGACTATTCGGTCTGGATCATTTAAATTTTTCCCATGGTTAACATTAAAATTAAAAAATTCTCCTTGACCTTCATTACCAGCAACTTGTTTTAAACCATCTGTTCCGATTGGTTTCCATACACCTGTTCCTTCTACGTAAAAATTTTCAGGTGCTTTATAACCATTTCTAACGGCCTCTGTTAGATATTCAAGCGGTTGCGAAGAATCAAAAAGAAGACGTTTCGATAATGTCCGTAATACTCGTATTAGAGTATATTCTTGTTCTCTTTCATTATTTAATTCAGCCAATAGTTTTCCTGGGTCTAAAAAAGGTCCTTTTTCTTCTATAGCACGTTTAATAGACCTACAAGCTCTATTTACTGCCGCGTCATAATTCCCATCTGTTCGTTTTTCATAATGTAAAACAGTGATTCCATCTAAATCAGTTGGAAGACGAATACCCTTGGCATTTTCATTAGATGGAACTTCTGTAGGTATTATATAGAATACCCTTCCTCGTCGTAGTCTTCCCCAAAAAAGTCCCATTTCAAACAAAGTATTATCCCGAGTGGTATACGAGATATTTCCACGGATATTTACAATGTCATCAGGTGAAAATACAAAAACAGCAAAATCATTCTGATCTAATTGTCTTTCTAAGCTTTCTATAGTATATTCAGTTGCTTTAAATACCCCTGTGGACCATGGAGTAACCTCAGCAATACGACCTAGTCCTTCATGTATTGCATCAACATATTCAAGTGACTCGCTAGCAGAACCTATAAATACTTTTGGCTTTATTGAGCTCATATTACCTCCAAAAAAGCTTTTTATATATTTTATATTATAACACTTACACTGGAATATTTTGTGACTTATTTGACATTTCCTTTGTTGGGATGCTAGAATCCTCAGTTCAAAAAAATATGCCAACATCTTCTAAACGAAATAACCGGTCTAACTTTTAAGGTCAATTCAAAATAAACTAAAATGTACTGATTTAGTGGCTATTATATGGATCTTTCCTCTATTGTAATGATTTTTGTAAGTAGACGATTTATAAAAAAGCGACTGTTCATAAAAGAACACTCGCCATAAGTATGATTCCATTATAATTAATTCAGTTCTTTAGATGTATGAGCAAAATTATCTCAAAATCTCCTTATAATGGCCTTATTTAAAATATCGCATGCCCAAGATTTATAACAGGTATGCCCTATAATATAATTTATGCTATGAAACGTACTTCTTCTAGCCTATTTGTTCATATAAAATATGCAAATACTAATTATTTCTTATCTCTTACTCAATACATTTTATGGTATCCTATCCTACCCTGTTATCTGCAGTCATATAAAAGTTAGAATGTTCCAAAATTTGTATTTAATAACGAATTATATTACTATGTTTTTCAAGTAAATGGAATATGGAGGTATACCTTTGGCTACAAAGTACCAGTTCGTCAAAACCATCTCTAATTCTCGTTTAAGTCAAAGTAAAACTATTAAAGCACTTACACAATATGAGCTGGACAGAAAAGTTGATGAGCAGAGGAAAAAGTGGAAATCCCAAGTAAATAAATTAAATGAAAGAGATAAAGTTGAAAATGAGCTATTGAGGGCTGAGCGCTTAATAAAGCAAGCCCAACAATCCATTGAAGTTTTTCAAAACATGCTTAAAACATCAGCTCGGGTACATCACTATATAGATTTCGATAGCATACTTATATCGGATGAATATCCACCCTTTATCTTTAAAGAAGCGACACCGAATATAAATGACTTTTATCTGAAACACAATGTCCCTTCCCCATCCTATTGGGAGGATCTATTGCTTTTTATTAAGAGTTCCAGGTTAAAAAAAGAGTCTGCTGCAAAGCTTGATTATGATAAAGAGTATGGGATATACCAAGAAAAGAAACAACAACTGTACAATCAGTATATGGAAAAGAAAATTGCTTTCGATTCCAATAAAAGCTCTTATAATAACCTATATGAAAATATCAGAGAGGGATATTTAAATGGAAATATAGATTCCATTTGTGACTACTTTTCACTTGCTCTTGAGCATGCACCTTTGCCAAAAGAATTAGCTTTAAATATAGAAGTTAACTATCTTCCCGTTTCACAAACTTTAATAGTGGATTATACGCTACCTAATCAAGATGACCTACCAAGAGCTGTTTCTTACACTTACGTAAAAACCCGTAAGGAAATTACAGTAAAGAAAATGACTCAAAAGGAATTTGACGCCTTTTATGATTCAGTGATATATCAACTAACCTTAAAGACCATTCATGAGCTACTAAGTTCTGACTCATCTGAAGTACTCCAAACGGTAGTATTTAATGGATATGTACATGGGACAAGCCTTGCTACAGGAAATGATTTTACTTCCTGTATTGTCACTTTAAATGTCGGTAGAGAGGACTTTTTGAAATTAAACTTAGAGAAAGTAGATCCCAAAGAGTGTTTTAGAAGTTTAAAGGGTTTATCCATTGGTGCTTTAAAAAACTTGTCACCTGTTAAACCTTACATGCAATTCTCAAAGAATGAAAATAGGTTTGTGGAGTCCCGAAATATCATTGCTGAAGTAGAGAATATTCCGAATATCTCTAAAATGCCTTGGGATGATTTTGAGCATTTGGTCGGTGGGTTGTTTGAAAGAATGTTCTATAGTGATAACAATGAAGTCAAAATCACCAAAGCTTCTAGAGACGGTGGGATTGATGCCATTGTTTTTGATCCCGACCCTATTCGAGGTGGGAAGTTTGTTGTACAAGCTAAGAGATATAACGCTGTTGTACAGCCTTCTGCTGTGCGTGACTTGTATGGGACTATGATAGATGAGGGTGCTACAAAAGGATTCTTGGTAACAACCAGTTATTACGGTGAGGATAGTTATCGATTTGCAAATGATAAACCGATTACTCTCATCGACGGATCCTATCTGGTTCACCTTTTTCAGGAGAATGGTTATTCGGTGAAAATCTCTAGTGAATGAGTAGATTTTTAAAATCCAATTAAATAATGATAATGATAGAGATCGATGCCAATTATTAAGAATGGTATGAACAATTTGCTTCGATAAATAGAAGGGAGCCTTCTACTCCCTTCTATTTATGGTAAAGTCGTTAGTTATTTCTATAAAGCTTAATTGTACGCTTTTTTCTACGCAGATATTGTGTTATAAATAGCCCCACCCTCTATAAGTGTCCTCAGTATAATAACTTAGAGATGAAGTTAATTCGTCTCTCTTATTATGAATACTAAACTGCGACACGGCTGCACTAATACTCTTTTGTTTAAAAGGTATATGAATACATTTGGCTGACTGGTTCATAATTCGATCATAAAGTGCCTTTGGCCACTTACCTGCTAAAGCGCGAGGGTTTAAAATGTTTGAATAGCCAGTGTAAGCTACTATAATAGGAATATTGTAATGGTCTATGGCCTTTTCAATCTCAAAATTAAGCATCCCTCGATCCCAATTCGTATAATCCGAAATAATAAGCAACATGTTCTTAGAATTTCTCATTCGTTCTAACAGCCTTGCCTGCAAGGTAATCTTTGAGCTGGTATCTTTGACTTGGTACGTCTTTTTGTGGCTGTCACTGAAGGTGAGTTCAAATTTATTTGATGCATTCCAACTTTGAAGAAGAGCATAGTATTTCATGTCCCCTTTCGTTGGGTCCGTTGTCCCATTCCCATCAAAAGCAACGTATGTTCCATTTCTATATGCCATTAGCTAGCTCCTTTAATTTATAAAAGTCGATTTTATCCTTTAAAGAATCGTGAATAACGATAGTGACCGCAGAAGGATAATTGAATTTTATTTTCGTTATTTTGAAAGACCAAATGAGGAGTTCAAGTAATTCTTGTTCGGTGATCATATCATACCCTTTGAACCTTGTTATCCCTGTTCCTAGCAATGGGATTGAAATGGACCTACCGTTGTAGACAATATCTACTTCATTCCAAAAATTCATTAAAAAATTCACATAATCATTCATGTGTAAATGAGCTCTATTTTTGCTATCAAATTTGGAAAATGCGGTCAGTAAAAAATCGTCATGTTGAAAAATAGTACCTAGTTTATATTTATCCTTCTTACCTTGTCTTCTATTTTCATTACGTCCAATTTTAATATCTTCCGAGTTTAAATGGTCGTCTTGTTCCATTTTTCGATCTAGTTCAGCGACATCTTGTATCTTATTTTTTATGTAGATTCCATTTAGCGATGACTCGGAAATGATTTTATTATCCACCTGGGTGTCAAAGTATTCATTGAAAGCAATGACCTTTAGCTCTGGTTCTGTAAAAATATCCCCCACCTTTATTTCTACTGTTGAATTATTAATGGTGAGTTCGGTTCGTTCTTGCAAGTTGGCTTTCACCCAAAAGCTAATATATAGGATGATGAAAAGAATTATGATAGACATAAATGCAACCCATTTATATTTATCGGGTATATCTATCGCAATGGACAGAAACGACAACAAAAGACTGAGTGGTGATAAAAAGGCCAGGTATTCCTTACGTAAAGTCTTGTCATTAAATTTGACTTTCTTCTTAAATCTCATATCAAACTCCTATATAGCTTTTATTCACTTGTAACTAATAATAAATTTTTTTATCTTAATGAAACAGATTGCTCTAAAAGTTTCCCCATACCATATAATAGGTCTAATGGATGGTTCTGATTATTTCGGTTGTATAAACCTTGCCAATACCAAAGGTCAGATTGGTCTATATCACGGAGGTGTTCCATGTCCATTTAATAACTTATAGTTAGGTCTTGGGAGTTTTCGAATAGCCCCTTCTTTATTATCCCGTTGGGTCTATTAGGTTCCTTTTTTCTAATATACTTTGAAACCCCTATTTCATAGTAAATCCATGGAGATTTTGTGCTATTTATTACTTCTGATGCATCCATCGAGTTTGGTGTTTTAAAAAGATGACACATTCCGTTTTATCTATCATCATAGTTAGAGCAGATGATAGCATCATATACACATGACTAGTTGAGAAATTTCTTTTTTCGTAACTATAAGTAGGACTGTCGACATTTTTACAATACTCATCATCTATTATTCTTAAAAGTGCATCTGCACTTCCCCAAACACAAGAATCTATAAACACAGTTAATCCAAATGTAGCATTTATCCAACCAGCCAATGCTATTGCTTTTTCTTTGTCATTATGAGAGTGTGAAAGGAAAATATCTGCATTTATTTGCGGAAACCAACTGTTTTGCATCTCTGTTCCATCCAAACTACCATCGTTAAGTAAGAATTTTTTCAATTCCTCTTCTATTATTCTCTTTTTATTATTATAAATGGTATTTCCATTGTTTCTGAAAGCAATAAAATCATCATTAGTAATTAGATTAAATCCAGCATACATTGTAACAATCCTACCTTTTTTAAGACATTGAATCTACCGTAATGGATACAAATTTAAAACTTTCTTTGTATCTGTCCAAGCGTTTCACCCTACCTCTAGAGCTAACTTGTTGTAACCCTTCATAGCCATCATTATCTTTCCAGACTTCCCCCATCAGCGCCATTCAGATCGTTATAACGACTTTTATTAAACCTTTTGCGATAAAACCAAAACACCCCCGAAAGGAGTGTTCCAGACAATTCTAGATGTATTAACCTCTTGGTGGATATGGATCATTACCATAGCTATCTTTGGCACGAATCTTTCCATCGCGACCATGAATTACAACTTCACTTCGTTGATTTTTAGCTATAGATCTAGCAGCATCAATAGCTTCTCTTTGTGTATTATGCTTTGATGTTGCTCTAGAATTACCAGCACCTTTCACTTTCCAACTACCGTCTTCATGTCTTGATACGTGTTGATTAGCCATTACAGATCCACTCCTCACCTTACAATCTAATTACCTATATACAGTACCACAGAATACCAGTTCCCACAATATATAGATTGGACAAGTTTGGAAATTTTATGTTTAAAAAAGCACCCCGTTGGATGCAATTAAGCGAATATTTCTCTTTTCCAATATAGAAAAGTCTTTTATATTCTCCGTATTCTTCTTGTGTGAAACAACTAAATCAACTTTATAATCAATTAATAGGAACATTGCATAGAAGTCTACAATGTCCTTTACAGTTTTACTTTTGTGTTTGATTAATTCATATCATTATACTCCCTAAAAAGACATAATAAAAAGCACAGGCAGTATTATCTGCCAGTGCTCCTGGTAATCTTTATTTTATTATAGCTAACACTATAACTGTGTATTGCAAAATAGAAGTGCAGAGCTTTGCAAGTAAAAAATGCAGAGTCCTGCACTTTATTTATTGAGTGCATAAAAAAAGACTTGCCAGCCACCCCAAGTCCCTCTACTGTATAGGTGTCGAATCAATACAGAGTGGAGGATTACGAAAGGATGCTAGCAATGTCTGATATTAATTGTATCAAACACCTAAGAAACAAAAAAGGACTATCCATAACAAAAATTAAGGAAACTTTAGGGATTAATTGGAGGACAGCTAAGAAATATGCAGATGAAGATCAATTACCCGAATCTAAGATAAAACAGACCAATGGAATGATGTATACAGAAAAATGGGGAGAAATTATTTCAGATTGGCTTTTTGAAGATAGCAAGTTAAAGAAGAAGTTACGCAGAACTAAAAAACAGATGTTTATTGATCTTAAGGGTCTTGGCTTTAAAGGATCTTATCGAACTGTCTGCTATTTTATATCTGATTGGGAGAATAGTCATAACGAAGAAATTGATAAAGGGCATGATCGTTTAGAACATCCTCCAAGCGAAGCACAAGTAGATTTCGGAGTAATGGAGGTTGTAAAAGATGGGGAGTTTATGGATTCACATGTGTTAGTCATGTCGTATCCACATAGTAATGCGGCTTTTGCGGTACCTTTACCTTCTGAAAATCAAGAATGTTTCCTTCAGGGGCTAAAACTCTTATTTACACAATCTGGGGGGATTCCTAGAAGAATTAGAATTGATAATTTAACCCCCGCTGTAAAGAAAGTTAGATCGAAAACCGAAGAGGCAAAGTTAACTGATACTTTTATCCAGTTTCAAAATCATTATGGTTTTGAAGTTCAGGTATGTAATCCACGTAGTGGGCATGAAAAAGGTAGTGTTGAAAATAAAGTGGGCTATATACGGTATAACTTCTTTACAACATCTCCCGTCATGAATAGCTTTGAAGAATTAACGGAAACACTTCGTATTCAGCTACAAAGCGATAGGCAAAGACTTCATTATGAGAAAGAAGTAATGATCGAGGACCTTTGGAATAAAGAGAAGAGCTATTTACTAGAGTTGCCATCTGAAGATTACCCAGTCTTTAAAGAAGAGGAAGCAAAGGTAAATAAGTTTAATGAAGCGAAGATAGATAGCACGTTAATACATATTCCCAAAGCGTCGAATTATCCATTTGTTTATTTTGTACTATATTGGGATAAATTTAAGGCTGTTTCCCCCGATGGGGAAATTCTATTAGAAGATTTCAGGCCATATATGAACAAGAAAAGAGCGATTCCCTGGGTTTCAATCTTCAAGGATTGGATTCGAAAACCAAGGGTTGTACCTTACTCAAGATATCAAAAATATCTACCGGGAAGAGTTAATGATTACCTGATGGTTGATGATTTAGTGGTTAGAAAAGATAGATTACTGGAATTAGTTAATTTACTTTTAACACATGATATGAAGAGAATTAACGAGGAATTCTATGATTTAATTTCTGGGAAGAACGAAAACCCCTTCGGGCTAGACTGGTCGGAATACGACTCTTTAGCTCCTTTAGAAAGGGGTGAGTCATCATGAGTGAATCCATTCGTTCCATGTGTAAGTCATTGAAACTGGCTTATGTATCTGAAATATACGAGAACATCCCTTTTGACAATCCAGTACAATATTTAGAAGCACTATTTAAGGAAGAGTTTCGTTTGCGTGAAAAAGCAAAGGTCCAGCGTCTAATTAAAAATGCTAAATTCTTAGACTCTAAAAATCTAAGCAACTATGAATGGAACGAACGAATTCGATTTCCGACACATATTGATAAAGAAGGTTTAACGAGCTTGGACTTTATCCAGCAAAAGCAGAATGTAGTATTGATTGGTTCACCAGGGACTGGAAATTATCGAAAGTTTTTGTTTATGGAAAGATATTAGTAATTAGGCGTAACATTCGTAGCTGGCATAACAAATATCTTTCCATAATACTCCAAAATTCCTATCGACAAAATTCCTCCAGCCACTTTAA
>NZ_JBHLUU010000098.1:0-26532 GCF_042433785.1 Robertmurraya beringensis
TAGAAGTCATTTTACGTGGACAAATAAATACAAAGGTCATTAAAGAGAATTATGAGGATGTTTTGCGATTAGCTCATTCTATAAGGGAAGGAACAGTTTCAGCATCCCTTATTATGGGGAAATTAGGCCAATTCCATGGTTTCAGTTTTCTTAGCAAATTCCCTAATCCCTTTCTCGATGTCCTTTTCATTTTCGAATTCATAAATAAAAAAGGGTTTCTCACTTAACAGATAACTGCCTGGTGTTACATTTCTTAAATCGGTCCCGAAGCTGTTCCCATGTGGAATATCTGCTTCAACTAATTGAATACCATTCTCTTGTAGCGTCTTTACAACGTCTTCTTCCGAAATATGAGAACTATCACTGACCGATTGACAGGAAACCAATAACAAGAGAAAGTATAAACTTAGAATCTTTCTCAGTTCACTCACCTCACCTCATGATTTCTCACTTCTTCCATTTTGGCAAAAGATAAAATGGTCCTCAGGATTCCAAACATGCAGATGGTCTGCCAAGTATCCGCGTAGCCACAATACACCGTTTATTCGTTGTAAGGCCGCCAACCTCAAACTGTTCTGGAGATAAATGTGCAGTGAGGGTATATCTTTTCATTTGGAATATGCATTTTAAGTCACTCCTTACAAAGGATGAACGGATTTATACTATAATATAGAATAATGACTCAAGAGAGTTTCCAAGCTAGATCTTTACATACGGACTAACTGGGGAATGGTTTCAATTTTTAATAAAGTTACCTTAATGCATAATTATAAAAACAGCATCATACCAGGTGCATCCAATTCTCGGGTTTTAAAGCCTAGTTTCTGATAAAAATCTTGTTTCCCTTTTGCACAAAATAATTGAACCCACTTGATTCCTTCCTTTTCACATTTGCTTAGCAATGCTTTCATTAACTTTTTCCCGATTCCTTGTTTTTGGTGATCAGGATGAATCATGACATCACAAATAAGAGTTTGATATATTCCGTCAGATATTATCCGGCCAAATCCTATTAAATTTTTATCATGATAAATAGAAACGGAGTACCAACTGTTGCAAATAGCCGTATATAGTTGGTCATATGTATATAAGCCTTTAGCATTCCATCCAGTTGTTTGATGCAAACTGATAAAATCTTCCTTTGTAGGACTTAAATCATCGAGTTTAATCTCCATAAATATCCTTCCCCCATCCTGTAGTACATCTATAAATTATTTTTTCAACCCATAACCTTGATAAACTAACTCCCAGTTAAGAGGTCCAGCCATTCTGTTTTCTATTTGTCCCAAAGACTTAAAGCCATATTGTGCATAAAGAGAATGTGCATCTTTTGTAGCCAGTTGGAAACTTGTTCCTTTTAATTTAATTAAATAATTTTTATCTGTAATCATTCTCTGACATGTATTTACCTCCTAAATCATATTTGTATATTTATACCATTAATCACATTATTATTCAACTATTCAAAAAAAAGAGGACCAAGAATTTCCGTTTGGTCCTTTACAAAAAATATTAAAACTTTATTTACACATTTCGAAACTCATTTACAGTGAGAATAATAGGTAAATATCTTTCCCTAAGATGGAGCTAAAGCATAAAATACAAATCAATAATATTTTTAGGCTGATTTTGTTTGGTCTTTTTCTTCTGTAAACAATAGCCTTGCAGAGATTAATCGGTTTCGTACTATAACACCAATCCACGAAGCAAGGCAAGCTTTGATTAACCCAACAAGGATAAATGGAGTAAATCCACCTGCAAATGCAGCTGACCAAGAAAGATCGGCAGCAATCTTTAGCCAAGCTGTGCCAAATGTCAAAGTAACAAGCATACCAATACTATTAGCAATCACAGCATTCTTGAAGTTGAAGCCTCTTTTTTCCATAAACCATCCGATTATGAAGGCAGTTGGAAGGAAACCAACTAAATAACCTCCAGTAGGTCCAATAAGCTTTGAAACTCCCCCTGAAAATTCAGCGAATACGGGTACTCCTGCAGAACCAATAATTAGATATAAAATGACCGATAAGGTTCCATAACGTGAACCCAGGATGGTTGCTGCTAAGCCAATGGCAAGGGTTTGTCCTGTAATTGGAACGAGCGGAAGTGGAATGGTCATTTGAGCCAATACTCCAATGATTGCGGCAAAAAGCGCTGTCACAATCATCATTCTTAATTTCAATTGTTGATTTTTCATTTGTTTCTCCCCTTTTATTGTAAACTAATTTTTATTTTTGGTTAACAATTAAACTTTATTAATATTTTGAAAATTTGTCAACAAAAAAAGAGGTGTCAGGTCACCTCCTAGGATTTATTTTACATACACCTCAATTATGACTTTTCAAGCTAAACTTCCGTTTGACGTTTATCAAAAAGATATGTCACTCTTCATCCGTGACCGTTACGTTATGACATTCAATTAGAATGCGTACCCATCTATCAGGTATTTTGCTTGAGTCATAAGCACAGACCGAAAGTATCTTCTTTTTATCAACTAAGCTTTCAGCAAGCTTTTCAAATTCTTCTATTTTATCATTAACTTCTTTTTCATCGTCCCATTCAACATGTGCCCATGTACGCACAAACTTTCCCAGTACAAGTTCTTCATTTTTTATTCCTGAAATAATAAACGAAACCACTGTTTCAATGTATTTCTTAGTATTAAATATATAACAGATATGCCACCCTCTTTCTTTATTCCATTCTTTCACAACTGACATCAAAGAACCATTCATCTTATTGCTCCCCTTAATCCAATATTGCAAAAAAAAGCCAGCATAGGAATAGGGAGAATTCCCCAATCCTATACTGGCATTAAAATCTAGCTTATAAATCTAGACTCCGTTAACCTTCACATTTTCAGTTTTCCAATTGGGTTCTTCACTATTTTTACTATAAATCCTAGTAGACTTATTACTAATTACTTAATCAAAAGCATTTCCATTTTATTATTAACTACCTCTATTGTTTTAAAAAATGGCCCCTTCTAACAAAATGCCTCTCATTGTTCAAGTGTATTCGTTCCATTCCTTTTATACTTTTTGTAGGCTAACGGTGTCATGCCGATCGCATTTCGGAATTTATCAATGAAGTAGCTGGTGCTGTTAAATCCTACCTGATAGGCAACATCGGTCACATTGGAATCGGATTGTTGCAATAAAATTAAGCTTTTTTGGATGCGGTAATCAGTGACATAATTCAAGGGCGTGTTCTTCAACATCCGTTTGAAATAGCGACAACATTCCGATCGGCTTAATTGGCCAGCTCGTGCAATATCCTCCAAAAGAATTTTCTCCGCATAATGCTGATGGATCCAATGGAGCATTTGCTTCATTCGTTGGCTTTTTACAATTTCCGATTGCTCGACCTCTAATGAAACACCATTCATGATAAGATTCTTCCAAATATACGTTAGATGTACACTGATGTCAATTTCATAGTAAGAAGGTTTTTCTTTTATCAACTGACTGATTTTCATCATCGAGTCTAGAATCGTACTCGCCCACTGCTCGTTGGCGGATAGAATTATATAAGGGATATTCGTCGCCTGAATATAGGGATATACGAAGGTGGAATACAGCTCTTGTGAGAGAACAAAGCTTGGTAGAACATTCAAACAAAGATACACACAACCCGAATCATTTTTATCTTTTGCCATGTGAAGGCAGCCAGCATTAATAAATAGTCCTTCCCCTTTTTGAACCGTAACCACTTCTTCATTGATTTGAAAAATGGCCTCTCCTTTTATCACCATAACAAACTGGAATTCTTCATGCCAATGAAGCGGGATATATCCATTAATATTTTGATTAATCGTCGTTTCGTAACAGGCAAAAGGTAACACCACGGTTCGATGTGCTGTTAATTCTTTTAAACTATGGTCAATCATAAAATTTTTTATTTGCATGGTATCACCTCAATATTCTTATATTTTTCTACTCAATATAGATATTTTTTCACGGCTTCCCAAGGTAAGATAGTACATATTATAGCACTATTTTTATATTTAAAGGAGAAGCCAAATGAGGAGAAGCCAAATGAGGAGAAACAAAGGGATTTTTCTAGTGATAACAGGAGCGACGTTTTGGGGAATTGGAGGAACTGTGGCAAAAAAGCTTTTTGAACAATATGGAATCGATATCGATTGGCTGGTAACGACGCGATTGCTGATCGCTGGATTTTTACTTTTAACCATCCATTTCTTTGGAAAAGATCGTTCGCAAATCCTTGGAGTTTGGAAAACCAAGCATACGGCCATTCCTTTAGTCATTTTTGGTTTACTTGGAATGCTTGCCGTTCAGTACACCTATATGGCTTCCATTCAACACGGAAATGCTGCAGTGGCCACTCTATTACAATATTTAGCACCTGTCATGATTATCGTTTACTTGATTTTACGCCAACAAGCCGTACTTACAACAAGAGATTTGATTACCGTTTCGCTAGCCCTAGTCGGGAGTTTTTTCTTATTAACAAACGGCTCCATCTCTCAATTATCTGTCCCTACACCAGCCATCGTTTGGGGATTATTATCAGGAGCCGCCTTAGCCTTTTATACCTTATATGCCATTCCCTTACTCAAACAATACGACTCTCTTGTTATTGTTGGATGGGCGATGATTATCGGTGGTTTTGCCTTAAGCTTTATCCATCCACCTTGGCAAATTGATTTGAAGACTTTACCTTTCGAAGCCTATCTATACCTCATCTTTGTTATTATTTTTGGTACCATGATCGCCTTTTGGTTTTATATTGAAAGTTTGCAAAGTCTACTCCCTAAAGAATCTAGTCTACTAGGAAGTATCGAACCACTTGCGGCCGTATTAACCACCGTCTTTTGGTTAAAAGAACCCTTTGGAATGTTCCAATGGGTAGGCACCACTTGCATCCTTTTCATGATTGTATTTTTGGCCTTAAGTAAAGCCTCTACTTCAGAGGTAAGTTACTAAATAGCAAATGCCCCTTTCCTACTTTGCTGAAAGGGCATTTTTAAAAATATCGCAGTATTGATTTCATCTGGTAATTTATTTTTTGTCAGTACATTAAATTAGTTATGTATGATTTTTCTGTCATCCGCATTAGGAGGTTGCTCCATCCAATTATTCATAATCATTAACTTACCAAAACTTCCATAAACAAGTAAATCATCTAAAATTGCTTTTTCACATAACATTGCAATATCTGCTCTCATACTGTAAATCGCAGCAGTTCCGTAATAGGATATAGCTGCAGCAAATAAAGAGCCTGCATGAAACAACATAAGTTTATCAGAAAATGGTGCTATATTTGAATTTGTTAAATCTGAGTCAAATGTACGAGGGTATATGCAGGTTTTCTTCTAGTAATAATTTTGAAAAAATGCCAAGGTGTTTATTAGCTGCATTAATACACTTTTCTAGAACCTATTTACTTCTTTATCTTTACATACTTGTCTAAAGGCGATTAGACATCCCTTTGTAATGGAACTTTTTTCTAAATTAAAATATATATTACCACTTTCAAGAGAATTCATGGTTCTTTTATTACCAAATATATCCGTTACATAATCAAGAGTGCTGATAAAATGAATTTTATCTGGTGTTGAATACAATGGTGGTTTATCTATAAGATTTTTATTAACAAGGACTGCTAATGTTTCGTTATATAAATCCATAGTGGTAATATTACATTGATAATAAAAATCTCTTATATTCTTACGAATGGAAAGAGTAAAAGCTAGGCTGTAAGACTGTGCTGCGTGCATAGACATAGTATGAATATAATGTAAGCAAAAAATATCAGTAAATAAAGGAGGAGCATCCAAATTAACATCTTCTTCATCAAATCCTTTAGGAACAGGAAAATCTTCTTGTTTAAATACTTCCTTCAGTTCTGTTAGAAAGATCCTTTGGAGCCCACCTTTATCTTTCTAACAATAAGGTCAGATGTATCGTGAAAAGTGTTCTTTATATTCATCATATTTTCTTTTAAGCAGTTTTGAATTTCTATATTAGTCACCCTTCTCCCTCCCTTAAAAGTGAGTATTTGGAATGGTCAAATTACTATACTTTTACAAGCAATCTGAACTGTCGGATATAAGGTGTTCTGATTAGAAGTGAAACAAAAAATTGCCATTGAAAAAGCAGTTGATGTGATAATCAACTGCTTTGTTTTTTTATTTCGGTTAATAGCTTCATGTTCATGATATGAGAATAAACATGAAGTAATCTGCTTTAAATTAATATGCTACATGAAATGTTAAATTTAGGAAGCTTTATGTAAATTGATCAACCTGTTAACACATCTTCCTGCGGATAACGGATTTTCGACTTTTCTTGACGTGCAAGAGAAAAAGCAAACGTTAAAGGACCTAACTTGCCTGCAAACATGACAATAATAATGACCAGCTTACCGATGATCGAGAGAGTTCCAGTGATTCCCATGGATAAACCTACTGTCCCAAACGCAGAAACGACTTCAAACACAATCGGTAGGAAAGCTGCTTCTTCTGTAATGGTTAATACAAAGATGGCCAAGAAAATTAAAGTTAAAGAGATCATAGTAATAGCTAATGAGCGGAATATGATGGTTTCAGCGACCGTTCTTCTAGCCACTACAATTTCTTTTTTACCTTTGAGGTACGTTACCACAGCTAACACGATGACAATGAATGTCGTTAGTTTGATTCCTCCACCCGTCGATGCACTGCCCGCACCTACAAACATTAGTAGTATCATAAAATGGATCGTTGGATCACTCAAACTTCCAATATCCAGACTGTTAAATCCAGCTGTTCTAGTTGTCACTGCTTGAAAATACGATGCCCACCATTTTTCAACCAAGGATAAGGAGCCAAGTGTATTCGGATTTCCATATTCTAAAATGAAAATGAAAAGCATGGCAACAATATTTATAGAAAAGGTACCGACAATCATTATTTTTGAATGTAAACTAAGTTTTCGAAAGGTATCTTTACTTTTTAAATCGGCTAAAACCGTAAATCCAAGACCTCCAATGATAAACAATAATGTGATGACAATATTTATTATTGGGTCACCTACGTATCTACTAAGTCCATCCGACCATAACGCAAAGCCAGCATTATTGAACGCAGATATAGAATGAAAAAAGCTATAATAAATCCCCTTCGACCACCCCAGCTCTGGAACCCAGCGTAAGGACAACAACACCATGGCAATGAATTCAATAACTAATGAAAAGAAAAACAAGTTCCTGACTAATTGAACGACTCCACCAAGTGAAGTTTGATTCATGGATTGTTGAACAAGGATTCGCTCCCTAAATCCAATCTTTTTTCCAAGAACCATAAAGATTAAAACCGCAAATGACATAATTCCCAATCCGCCTAATTGAATCAATGAGACAATTACAATCTCGCCAAACAAGGTGTATGCTGTTTCTGTATCAACCACTGCTAGGCCAGTAACAGTCATGGCTGAAGTTGCCGTAAATAGTGCATCCCACCAACTGATCGATGTCGTGGTTGCCCATGGAAGTTTAAGAAAAATCGTTCCTATAATAATAAAGATAGTAAAAACTAAAATTAATAATTGAGAAGGATTCATGTTTATCATCTTGGTTTTCATTCTTATACACCTTTTTCTTCAAAGCGATTCAAGTCTGCATTATGACCAATCACAATCAACACATCACCCTTTTGGAGAATTTCTTCAGCAAGTGGTGCCACAATCACATTGTCATCGCGCTGCACAGCTATTTGTTTCATCTGTAACTTCCTTCCCTTTCTTGATTAAAAAAGACCATTCTAAAGAATAGAATGGCCTGTATGTATAAAAATACATCCACCCTCAATAACACCTACGAGGTTAGCTGACGGATTAGGAGTTGAGAGTCTCCTTCTACAAATTGTAGATTCACCCCAAAAGATTGGTTCCCCCGCTCAATAAAGATTCGGCTTTTTTATTTAGTTTTATCTTAGACAAATATATTACTTGCACAATATACTGTCAATAAAGAATCCATTACTTTTTTAGATTAGCCTTCATCAAAGAAGCAATCTGTTTCTCATCTGTATTTGAACAACGATCTAGTTGTTCAATAACTAGCTCTTGTCGCTGTGTAGAATGGTTTTGACTTAACTTCGCTTTTCCTTCGATTTTATTGATTTTTATTTTGAAACCTTGAATTCCTTTGTTCATTCCAGTGAGAAACTCACCATCTACGTTCTGTAATTTGTATGAACTGTCAGGAGCCTCATATTTTAATACCATTTCATGTAAAGAATTCATTAACTCATGTTCATCCTCTAAAAGCTCGACTTCTCCATACACATGAACAGTCACGTAATTCCATGTTGGAACCGCCTTATTTGTCTCATACCAAGATGGGGAGATATAACAATGAGGACCATGGAAAATAGCTAGTACGGTTTGATTTTGGATATTAGTCCACTGAGGATTGGGACGAGCAAAGTGTCCGTATAAGTAGGTATTCTCCTTGTTCAACATTAATGGTAAATGAGTGGCGAATGGCATTCCGTTATTTTGAGAAATAAGCGTCGCAAAACTATGCTCTTTCATTATATCGTAGGCTATTGTTTCATCTGTGATCTTAAAATAGTTTGGAATATACATGTAATTCCCCTTTCCTAAAAAGTTAGATGAGTGTTTTCGTCATGATCAAGTCCCTTTGTTCCTCATCACCCATATAAAAAGAATGCTCTCCTGTTTGGACAAAACCCATTTTCTGATAAAAAGCAATCGCATTTTCATTTTTTTCCCATACACCTAACCAGATTTTCTTCATATCACGCGCCTTTGCTATTTCTATCGCTTTATTTAGCATATATTTACGTGTTTTTGACATTCTCTTTTTATATAAATTCTCTCAATTTCAAGTGCTTCATCACCCATTTCTTCCGTCTGAGCATCCTTGGTATTTACCTTTAAATATCCAGCAAGTTCATGATTTAAATAAACAAAAAAGAATTGCGAAGAAATATTAGCTAATTCTTTTTCTAGCTGGTTTAAGTGGAATGCCCTCTCCATATAGGCCTTCATATTTTCGGGTGAATTCTGCTGCTTAAATGTCTCATTAAAAGTTACATAACTAATTTCTTGAAGTTGGCGTGAATCCTCAAGGGTACATGGTTGGATATTTATCATTAAATCTGTCGCTCCTTTATATCATCAATAATTTCTCTTGTTTCCCTTTTTTACAAATTCCCAGTCTTTTTCTACATTTTTTCTAACTCTTTGAAGATGATGGAACAAGGTTTCTACTTCTTTTTCGGAAAAGCCCTCTAACGCTACCTTATTGGAATAATCATTTTCTCTTTTGATATAAGGATAGACCTGTTTCCCTTTCTCTGTTGGAAAGAGTTTTTTAATTTTTTTGTTCTGTTGATCTTCTTTTTTTTCAATAAACCCATTCATTTCGAGTTTTTTTATCGCTCGAGCGGCTGTTGTTCGATCGACTTTTATCATTTCCGCTACCTTTTCTTGAATAATCCCAGGGTTTTCGCATATTCTCACCAAGTACAAATACTGTCCTTTTGTCAGGTCATACTCTTTAAACTCTATATTGCTTATTGAATCTAATGCTCTTGCAATCATTCCCATTTCACGAAGAATTTCCTTCATAATTCCCTCCTCAGCACGTATTTTTGTTGCAAATACAATAAAAATAGTATATGTTAAATTTAACCTAATTTTGTTGCGTTTGCAACAAAAAAATAATGATAAAGAGGTCGAGAAAAGTGAAATATGCTTTATATGTAGTAGGAATTTTCATATTAACCCTTGGTATTTCTTTCACTATACAATCAGACCTGGGCACTTCACCTTTTGATGCAGTTTTAGTGGGACTTTCCAAGACTGTGGGATTTACTGTGGGTAGTTGGGAAATCATCCTAGCTTTCCTAATCATTTGTTGTAATTCCATTTTAAAAAGACAAAGACCAGAAGCTTTGGGGTTGTTAACGGCATTGATAACAGGTATTGGTATTGATCTGTGGCTTTTTTTATTGCGCGATTGGGTTTCACCTGAACATTGGTACAGCCAATTGATATGTTTTGGAATGGGTTTAGTTGCTATAGGATTAGGAACGGCAACCTATTTACACACCCATTTTGCACCGATTCCAGTGGACCGATTAACCTTAATCATCCAAGAATTAACTAGAACAAATATATTTGTTTCGAGAACATTCATTTATCTCGTATTCTTGATCATGGCCATCCTTTTAAAAGGACCCATTGGCATTGGAACTCTTTTAACCGTTTGTTTTGGGGGTCTTATCCTTAATTCCTTTATGCCAATCACTGAAAAAGTAGTAAACCGCCTATTAGCAAGATCTAGTTCATTACCAAATTATGATCAGGATAATCACCATTCAACATAGCATGTAACAAATTTCTTAGGAAGGTGTTCTGCCATCCGCTCACTTCCCCCGTTTCATTGATATAATACTCATTATCAGTAATTCTAAATGGGGGAAATCATGAAGAAAATAAAAGTAGCTTTATTACACTTGCTGCCAATTGCAGGTGATATCGAAAATAATCAAAGGCTCATTGAAACAGCCGTTAAACAAGTGGCGGATCAACAGGTAGATTGGATTATTACCCCTGAATTAGCCGTTAGCGGATTGCAATTTTCTCAAAAGATTGGAACTCAGTGGATCAAGCCACAACCGGATGAATGGATGACAAACTTTATAACCTATGTTCAATCTTTGAATACTACTGTATTTCTTGGGTGTCCTGAACGGTCAGAAACTGGAGAGCTTTATAATTCCGTGTTTGTTATAAACCCTGATGGTCAATTAATAGGTAAACAAAGGAAGATTGCAAGTATCGATGATTGGTCTACATCTGGCACTTCCATTGAACCTATTGACATGGGTCATGTGAAAATTGGTGTATTAATCTGTGCGGATGCTTATACCCCAAACATTGCGGATACCTTTTTACATAAAGGAGCTGAGATCTTAATTGCACCATCCTCCTGGGGCCCAGGGCTACACGGCCCAAACGGTGAGTGGGAACAAAGATCAAAGGATACTGGATTGTGTGTATTTGTTTGTAATCGTACAGGAGAAGATGAGTCGGTTACCTTTTGGGAAGCTGAAAGTCTAGTTATTAAGAATGGGAAACGTCTCCTTACGCACCAATCCAAACAATCGGCTATTTTAACTTTTGAATGGGACTTAGAAAAAATGGATTTAGTCTCCCCTGACTTTACCATTACCATCATTTAATTGATCATTTACAAAAGGAAAGGATGGAACATATTGGTTCCATCCTTTTTATTCTATATAGTTGATTGTTCAAATTAGAACTTTGAGTGATAGTTTTCAATTTCCCAAGCGTGAACGGAGATGCGGTAGCTATCCCACTCTGCTTTTTTCATTGCTACATATTCACCATATACGTGCTCGCCTAATGCTTTAGCACCAAAGTTACTAGCTTCTAATTCAACTACAGCTTCTTTTAAGCTTCCAGGAAGATTCTCAATTCCTAAATGAGCTCTTCTCTCATCTGTCATATGGAAGATGTCTTCGTTAATTGGAGCTGGAGCTTCTAGTTCTTTTTCAATTCCATCTAAACCTGCAGCTGCAATGACAGCAAACGTTAAGTATGGGTTTGCAGATGGATCTGGACAACGTAATTCTACGCGAGTCGCAAGACCTTTCTTTGCTGGAATACGGATAAGAGCCGAACGGTTAGATGCTGACCATGCAAGGTAGCATGGCGCTTCATAGCCAGGTACTAAACGCTTATAAGAGTTTACTAGCGGATTTGTTACAGCCGCGAAGCTCTTTACGTTTTCAAGTACACCTGCAATGAAATGGTATGCTTTCTTCGATAATTGTAACTCATCCGATGGATCAAAGAAGGCATTTTCGCTTCCTTCAAAGAACGACATATTCACGTGCATACCAGAACCATTGATTCCGAATGCAGGCTTCGGCATGAATGTTGCATGTAATCCAAATTTCTGAGCAATGGTTTTAACTACCCATTTATACGTAGTAGACAAATCTGCTGCTGTTAAAGCATCTGCATACTTGAAATTGATTTCATGTTGACCTTCAGCTACCTCATGGTGAGACGCTTCAATTGTAAAGCCCATTGCCTTTAATGCACGGTAAATTTCTAAACGAACGCGCTCTCCAAGATCATGTGGTGATGGCTCGAAATAGCCAGCTTTATCACTTAGTTCTTGAGTTGCGTAGCCATTTTCGTCTGTTTTGAATAAGAAGAATTCTAGCTCAGGTCCAACTGAAATCGTATATCCACTTTCAGCCGCACGCTCAACAGTTTTCTTTAAAACATTTCTTGTATCTCCATCAAATGGTGTTCCATCCGGGTTTTTTACAGAACATAAAAATCTAGCTTCTGAATATCCTTCTTCTACTGACCAAGGTAAAACAGCAAATGTTGTTAAATCCGGTTGTAAGTAAAGGTCTGACTTATTAATAGGGGAGAACCCTTTAACAGAAGATCCGTCAAACATCATTTTTCCTTCTACTACATCCTCTAATTGCTCCACTGTTACTGTTACATGCTTTAAGATTCCTTCAATATCAACGAATTGTAAGTGTAATAGTTCTACACTTTTTTCTTTTATTGTTTCTTTAATTTGTTCTAGAGTTGAAGTTTCTAATTCTACTAAAGTATTTGTCATGTTAGATAATCCCCCGTCACTGTGTTATATTATATGACATTCATTTAAATGAATTATAATAGATGTTTCACATTTCGACAACTTCTTTTTTAAATTTTTTGATAACTATTTTTCTATTTACTATTCTCTTTAAAAATCTATGAGCATAAAAAAATACCATGTAAGCATTTACATGGTACCTGTGTAGCCATATGTAGAATCCTTGCCCTACCTAGAGCTCCGATTTCAATTTTTTCACGTATTCTGGAATTTTATTTTCTCGACTGCAATTGTTACAATAATACTGCTTCACCTTTTCATCACACAGATACGTTTTTAAAGCAAACTCTGGAATTCTTTGAGGCACTCCACAATGCTGGCAGAAGAATAAATATTCACTCTTATTCATGGACCTCACTCCCGTTCAATCTTTTTTGGTTTGTTTTCAACGAAATTAGGTATTATTAAGTGTATGAGGCCAAAGCTTGTAAAACTACATCTTTTTTCATGGTCTTTCGTTTAAAATTCCTTCTTTCTTCTATTATATTCTTGAAATCGTTTTCTTGCATGATTCATATTTCATGGACAAGGCTACTTTTACAAGTTTTTAATGGTAAAAAGCTACTGGGAGGTAAACATGAAGAAACAAATCAAAGTCGTCGCTGCGGTGATTGAAAATGAATACAAAGAAATTTTATGCGCCCTCCGCTCTCCATCCATGGTGATGCCAAATATGTGGGAGTTTCCTGGTGGAAAGGTCGAAAAGGACGAGGATTTGCATACAGCGGTTAAACGCGAGATTCACGAAGAACTGGGCTGCCTCATCGAACCCGATGAATTACATAACGAGCATAGGCATGAGTATGAGACCTTTATCATTCAATTGATCACAATTAAATGTCGTTTGGTGGATGGCATCCCACTGCCAAGTGAACACTCGATGCTCCTTTGGCTGAAACGAGAACATCTGTCTTCCCTTGTTTGGGCCCCTGCCGATATTCCCGCCGTAGAGTTGTTAAGGAAGGAATGGACGTAGGAGTGGTTGGGAAAGAGGTTCACTCTTCCCCAGCTAATGGAAGATGATTCCCCACGATTGTGAAATTCATGGGCACTAAATCTAAACTTAATGACCTCCTTCTACTAAAATATGGATCTCAAGGGCACAAAATCTTTATTTAGCGACTTCATTCCACTAATTTCTGGAATTCACGGGCGCCAAATCTAAACTTAGTGACCTCATTCCACTAAAATATGGATCTCGAAGGCACTAAATCTTTATTTAGTTACTCTAACCTGCTAATAACTGGAATCACCAGTCACTAAACCTAACTCAAACTCAGCACCCCATCCCACTAATTTGGAGTAACCACGGTCAAAAAATCACACTCCCCACAAAAAACGGACTTCCATTGATTTGGAGGTCCGCTACATGTATATTCAGTTATTCTTCACTAATCTAATCCTTTTTTGAAAATAAACAATCAAGAGCAGAGGAATTGAATCCTTTCACGATCAACCATACAGCTAAAATCATTTCATTCGCTGCTACCGGCAGTGCCAACACCCACCCCAAACTGACACTTGCTCAATAACACCAAACATCACTAACAAGGCACAAACAAACACAAGAGCTGCTCCGGTCATACCTAAAATTGGAATAAACCTAGGTACGAACTTGGTTTTATAAAATATATAACTGTACATCATCGTATTGATACCTAGCATGAAATTGGGCCCTAGCATAAATGTCCATTCATGGATGGCTTTTAATACGGTACCTGACGTTTGAAAAGCTGCTGCATCCGGAGCTCCAGCTGCAATAAATTCTCGGCTTAAGGTCAAAAGGGACAGCACGCTGATCACACCAACCGTAATGACAATCGCTTCAAGAAACCGAAAACAAACATGCCATAATGCGATGGTTTCGTTATATCTTCTTAAAATCGGAAACATTGTCGTTGCTGTACCAACCGCTGAAACGACAAGAATTAATTCCATTAGTGCTCCCCATATGATTTGGTTCGCGTGTTTGGAACCATTGCTCAAGTAATCGGAACCATTAAGGATAGGATCGTATAATAACACACCCGCTACTGCCGAAACGGCTGCAAGAATAAACAGTACTCCCACTAGTTTGGCTGCTCTTTTGTTTATCATCATTTATTTATCCCCTTCTGTTCATAAATTGACAAACGTTAAAACAAAAACAATCATCAAAAATTCTTACTGCGTTGGGTCATCTCCATAAAAGAATACTTCCTCCAACGGTAAGTGAAAGGCGTGAGCAATACGAAAAGCGAGTTCAAGAGATGGGGAGTAGTTTCCCTTTTCGAGAGCCACGATGGTTTGTCTGGTTACACCCACCTTGTCAGCTAATTGCTGCTGGGTCATTTCATCATGATTGAATCGTAATTTTCGAATGTGATTGCCGACAAGATTTTTTCCCATTTTAGACCCCTTTCCGATAATGATAAAGTTTCGTAGCTGATCCAGTCACATCCGAAACAAAGCCCGAAAGAATCAAGACTATAAACATTACGTGTAACGGCTGGTAAATGATCAGTGATCCCATAGCAAGAAGAAAGCCGATGACAAACACAAAAAATGAGTTTCGGAACGCTTTCATGTCGATTAATTTATCCAGTTCATCCGCAAATTTTGGTTCTTTTTCTCTGGTTGTCATTCTATAAATGATGTTAAAGATGATGCTGATTACGATGTGTGCAACGATGGAAACGACCGTCAAGATGAGGACGAAACTACCCCAAAAACGAAAGGCTTCGGGAGACTCTAGCCCTCCTTCGGGATATTGAGGATACATATACAAACCATAAAACCCAAAAATGAGAATAGCACTGATCAATGACACGATACTTTTCTTTTCTTGATACGTCATAATAAACCTCCCTTGTCAATTTACTTTTACTTAATGTTAAACCTGTTATACATAATGTATAGTGAACTTTCATAAAGTCAAGAAAATTTTACCAAAAAAGACCGGACACAGTTGTAACAGTGTGCCGGCCTTTATTGTGATGAATCTAGCAATTTACTCCTCAGAAAAATAAGAACAACAATAATCAACAACCGAATGAACTTTTAAAGAAAAGCTTTCGTTGGCAGGTACATAAAACACACCACTATTTTCGATTGTTTTCCATTCTTGCCCCTGTAATTTATATTCAAGGACTCCCGCTTGAATATCCATCTCTTCTTTTTGAGATGTTGAAAATTCATATTCTCCTGGAAGCATAATTCCTAACGTTTTTCGAGTTCCATCCTGAAAAACTACGGTTCTACTTGTTACCTTTCCCTCAAAGTAAATATTTGCTTTCGTAGAGATTGTTACATTCGTAAATTCTGCCATTGGATCCATCCTCTCCCTTTTCTGTCCTCATTTAATCATAAAATCTTTAATTGGGGAACAAAAAGTTGAGAGTCAACTAGGAATAAAAACTATAAATATCTGAACAGAGTATAGGATGAATACTATAAGTCTATTACACTAATCTCCATTTCTTACCTACGCATTTAAAAATGGTAACAGATTATAATAAAAATGTACGATTGACGGTTACTAGTTGCCCTACCTTTTTATTATTTGAAACATATGCTGTTGATTGAAGGTTCGTAGTTTCTACTATGAACCCAAAATAATAGAAAGGAATGATATTATGGGTAAAAACGGTAAAAACAAGAATCTAGTACGAGCATCCGCATTCAGAGCTGTTAACGTTACAACTCCTCAACCAGTCCCAGCAAATAGTCCAATAAAAGTTATATTTCCAACACAGCAATTTGATTTAGCTGGTGAATATAACCCAAATAGTTCAACATTTATTCCAGAAAATGATGGCGTATATTTAATTTTAGCCTCAGTTGGATTCGCACCAGCTAACCCTAATTTGGATTATCGTGCAAGAATTGAAATTCGTGTAAATGGTAATCCTGCGGTAGCCATTGACAATGATTTCTTTGGTGGAGGAACACCATTTGTAAACAGTGTACAAGTATCTACCATCTTAAATTTGAAAGAAAATGATGTGGTCGAAGTGTTTGCTCAAAGCAACATTGCGGGAACAATTGACACAGGAGAAGACGGTTCACGTTTCGAAGCTGCTAGATTTCCTTCCCCATTACGCAAGGATGACGATAAGGAAGATGATGATTAATTCTACACTTAAATAGTAGAACATTTAGATAAAAATGGCGCCATTTATTTAACCCTGCCCTCGCTAACATTGGTTATGTAGCGAAGACAGGGTATTTTTTATCCCCCATATTATTACTTTCGTTCTCCCTCAACAATCTTTGCAAATTCCTCAAGAGTTGTGGAATACGTAATATACACTCTTGGTAAAAAGTAAAGTTCATCTTTCATGCCTTTTTCAGAAAATAGTTCAGGAGTTGTAGTTAGTCCAAATCTATAGTATTTCTTCGTTTCTTCTACCACCTTTTTATCCGTATTGCCATATGGGTACGCAAGAGCAATCACTGGTTTTCCTGTTATCTGTTGAATTTTTTCCTTAGACTTTTTTAGTTCAACATCAAAATTATTTATTTTCGTCAGATCAGGATGTGTAGCGGTATGAGACTGGATCGAGATCATACCCGAATCAACCATCATTTTGAGATCCGCTTGTGATAATCGATTGGAACGGCCAATAAAGTCAGAAAGAACAAACATCGTACCTTTCGGTTGGAACCTTTCATTTTTCAGTTTTTGAAAAATGGCAAATGCATTCAAATTGTTTTTGTATCCATCATCAAACGTAATGAAAATTGGTTTTTGTACTTTATATCGATCTTCCCATTGTTCAAACGTTAATAAAGTAAAACCATGATCTCGTAAATAGATCATTTGTTTTTCGAAATTTTCAGGGGTTACATATAAATCTTTAGAACCCACACCCTTAAATTCATCGATCGAATGATAAATTAAGATAGGGACTTTCCGCTGAGCGAAAACTTGTGATGGAAGCAGGAAAATAAGAAAACATAGGAACACCATGGCACTCTTTTTCATCAATTCCCTCGCCTTTATATACCTTTTCCACTTATTATTTGTTCTTTATCTCTTTTCATTCGGTTGAAGTGGCTGATTGGCTAAAATCGTTTCTACTTCTTCATACCCCTCTAAAAAGGCAAAGTTATACCTTGCTGGAAGCGCAAAAACATACTCATTATTTTGTCCTAATAAAGTTGGACCAACAGGAGCTGCACCTATATGAAATTCCCTTTTTCAAGCGAGGACCATTGAGTAAGAGTAAAAATCAGGATCGGAATATCTTGTCTTGGCTTTTCCTCTGACCACTGAGGGTGCCTAATGGAAAGAATGGGACCATGTTCCATTGTATTATTTTGTTCTGAAATCCCTTCCCAAGAATCCGATACAATCTGGTTATCACCCCAACTTTTTGGAAGGGTAAAAGTAAAACCAAATTCTGTATTTTCATAAAGAATTTCTGTTCCTTTATTCTGATCAATAACCTCTTTTTCGTGGTCCACTACATTTTCATCTGTTGTCGTTTGTTCATGTGGATCAGAACCAGATGGCCGCTCCTCATTTATTGGAAGGGTAAGAATGGCGAATAACACGAGGGCTGTAACACTAACTAAACCTAATGAAATCTTTTTCATAATAGTCACTCTCTTTTTCTTTTTCTCATAAGAACTTGCAAACTGTAATACATTTTCATGGATGCGATTTTGGGTAAACTGTTTATCATAATCCGGTTCGGGTAAGGATCGGATATTTCTCTCTAAATCATGAAATCTCTCATTATCTTTCATATAGAAAATCCTCCTTTGCTTTTTGTAGTGCCTTTAGTGCACGATGATAGGTGATTCGAAACTTATTTTCATTCCAATGTAATATGGATGCTGTTTCAGATACAGATAGTTCTTTAATTCCTCTTAGGATGATCACATCTCGATAATTTGCTTTTAATGATTGGATCGCCTGGTACAGTAACCGGTTATTTTCATTTTCTTGGAGAATGAACTCCGGTGTTTCCTTTTCGGTTTGCTCTTCCCAGAACCAAAGTTTTGTATCATCCTTACGCGCTTCCTTTTTCTCATTTCATCCATCCCTACATGGCGTGCAATCGAAAAAAGCCAGGTTTTAGGACTCGATTTTTGCTGAAACGTATCATAGCCTTTAATGGCTCGGATAAAAACTTCCTGCACCAGATCCTCAACATCACTCGACCCAATGTAATAAACCAAAAAATAATAAATATCTTTGTTGTACAAGTAAAACCATTCCGAAATTTTGTTGCTAATCATGAACTGGTCAACTCCCTAATCCCTCCGATTTTTTATACTTATCAATTAGTCGATTCACAGCCTCATTTATTTCACACTTTTTACAAATATCTATTCTTTATAACGTTTTTTAACTCTCTGTTCGAGTAAAAATCAAAGCTTTTTTAATAGTAAAAAGGCATCCCAATTTTAAAGGAATGCCAATTTTCATATAAGTTCAATTACACCCAACTAACAATGACTTCTAACCATTTTCTGTTTTGTAGTTCCATGTACAAAAGCTAGTGAAAAAGCCTACAAAGATCACCGTCAAAATCGACAAGAGAAAGGTATCTTTTGAAATGAGCCATCCTCCTATGGAAATCACAACCGTATCGATGACAAATATGATCATTCCAACATTGATGTTAAATAATTTTGATAAAAATTGCGCGATGAGGTCTGTTCCTCCTGTACTTGTTTCATACCTAAGCATGATCCCAATACCCACTCCAATAAAAATTCCTCCCAATATCGAACTTACTATCGGGTGAAGAATCATATCAGATGGTAAAAGTTGAGAAGAGGCCAGTAAATCAATGACAAAGGAAGAAATGAGCATCCCATGCAAACTATTATAAAAATAATTTTTGTTATATAACCAAGCTAGCACAAAAATCGGGACACTCAAACATATAATCACTAAACCTGCTTGTATCCCAGTTAAATACTTTATTATTAAACCAATCCCAATGATTCCACCATCAAGTACTTCAAAAGGAACTAAAAAAAAATTGATACCAAAAGACAATAACATACTACCGAGTAAGACAATTGCGGTTTTCTTAAGGAAATACACCATGTGGATTCATCTCCGAACTAGTTATGGCCTGTCCTTAATATATGCTTTTTATGGTGGTTTCTTTCATAAAAAAAAGCCACTAAGGCTTAAATAAAGTGTTCAGTTTTGGGGTACAAATATCCCGAAATGACAGTTATTTGCGCATCTTTATTGAAAAATATAAAAGTTATAAGATGTTTTGTCCTTTATCGAGTAATTAGTTAAGTAAAACTAAGCGGATATTTTTCCGTTAAATGCAGAATGGAGCTTGTTATGGGGTAAATAAGAGGAGTTTTTCCGGTTATGCAAGGAAAAATTACTCCTTTTGGACTTTTTTGAGCCAATAGGCGGAATTTCTCCGTCTATTTTCTTATTTTTTAATCATAATTATTAATTAAGCGGAATGTCTCCGCCTAAGTTTATTCCGAACTATTCTTATTTGTCAGTATATAACCACATACAAGTACGACTGCAATGACTGCAGAAATTACCGAATATCTTAAAATAGAAAAGAAATACTCTGGGTAAGGGGTAACCGTAAATGTAGTCATCCCGTCCACATCTATCGTGTTTTGTTCCCTTTTCATAAAAATAATTAATAAAAAGAAAGAACCTATAAATGAATATATCCCCGTTTTCACTAAAATTTTCTCCATGAGATAATCCCTCCAGAAAATTTTGCAATCTCACCATTAAATTTTTCCATAATTATCCTTAAAGTACTTAATAGGAATAAAACAAATCGATTTCATTCCCCATCATCACCGATCTTTCCAACATAATCGATTAAAAAGTGCAAAATTATGAGGGGGACAATCGAGTCTAATCCGATATATAAAATGGCGAAAAACAAACCAATCAATGAAGTTTTAATGACATTCAAAATTCCTTGGTAAGTATGGGCCAAACCAAATATCAAGGAGGAAAGGATCAACACGGGCCAAATGGAAAGACCCGGAAATAGTTGAAAAAGGGCAAAAATTAGAAAGCCTCGGTAAATGATTTCTTCCGTGATTCCCGCTGTCCAAGACACATACGTCCATACACGTCTATCTTCTTTCGAATGTGGCAAAATATCTTTGAACGCGATTTTCTCATGCTCTCTTTTCTTTAGCTCAGCAATGTCGGCTCTCATTTTTATACTAACCTTAGAACCTATTAAATAATATATGAGACTAACCAGATAGAGCCCTGCTAATCCTAAAGAAAAATACGTGACCCCAGTTCCTAAAGTTGAGGTATTAATGGTGATACCTTTAAAGCCGATGTCTTGGAAGTTCAAAGAACCAAATGCCGTTACTGTTAGGATCAGAAGCGTCGGAATCCATAGTCCGAGCATAACCTTCTTATAATACTTCACTCTATCCAATGGATATTGTGCGACTCTCCGTTTAAAATTCTGATAATCAAAATAACCATAGACGGGTTCGTACGTCACGAGAAATAGAAGGACCATCCAATAGAAAATACTCAATGATTTCCCCTCCCTTGATTCACTAGTTTGTAAAAGGCACGTTCATCATCGACGGTAAAAAAGATACGTTGAATGCTCTTGTTTTTCTCATGGATAGGCTCTGCTAAAACGATTTCAAAAGTGGGTTCGTCAAAGCCTAATAACGAGAGGTCGAGCACCTCTTTCTTTTTTCGGTCATTCTCAAAGTTCATTTTCCCACTCTTGATTTCTAAGATATTTGAAAGTCGAATTTGAACAGTTGGGCGAAGACCTACTTTTATGATGAGTTCGTCATGTTGAATGAGGATTGGATTCTTAGTGACAGCGTGTAAATCAAGGATGAGGAAAAGAATAGTCGATACCGATAAAAATAGATGAATCCAGTGAAGAACGGGGCTCCATTTATATAATAAAAATGAGACTCCGACCGTTTCTACGACGCAAACACATATTATCGCTATGATAAAGCCGGTATAACCTGACTCTTTATGATAGGAAAAATGTCGATTAGCGAATGCCGTCTCCATTACCCTCCCCCTCCTCTCACTACGATTTGGTGAAGCTTTTTCAAAATTTCGTGATACTTGATAATATCCTCTTCTGGAAGCTGCAGAAAGTATTTTTCTAACACCCTTTCATAAATCGCAGTCATTTCGTTAAAAAAGGCCTCTCCCTTTTCATCAAGTAACACGAACACCACTCTGCGATTTTCCTTGTTCACCTCTCGTTTCACGTACTGCTTATTCTCCAACTTTTGAATGAACTGGCTGGCTGCACTTGGGGTTCCATTGATGATTTCTGCTACTTCATTCATCGTCAATTGTTGTTTTTTCTCTATTATGCTTAGAACGAGAGATTGTTTCTGGGATAACTCATTTTCGTCTAGTAGCTTTTTGTATTCGTTGATAAAAACAAATTTGATGTCTTCAGAAAAACGATTGGCTTCAATGAGAATTTGCTTTAGGTCCATGGAAGTTCTCCTTTCTTAAGAAGAATAAATAATTTATTTACATTAATTATTAAGTACACTTAAATATTACACCATATTTTACCTTGAATCTATATAAAATATGGAAATGTTTTCAACAAAAAAAACTGAGGACCTTTTATGGTCTCCAGCTTGCAGTTGATATTAGTCGAGATCCTCCTTTAAAGGCTTTAACTGTTCTGTTTCAAATAAATATTTTAAAAGACTGTTGCAGTCATCTGTCTGATATACCAACTCTTCCGTATTAAATACAAAAATTGATGGGTCTTCAATGGAAGAAAGTGACCGCTTCATGGTGATCTGGTCAATTAAAGCGAAATCATCTTTTTGTGGGTTTTTAAAGGGGGTGCTGAACGCTTCATCTCCTATGACCAAAAGCGAAAATTTGTCCTCCTTTTTGGATAACCAGTCTTTATTCAGAAGAACTTTATCGGGTTCTTCAAGCACCTCGACCTTTTCCACGACTTGCTGATAAGGAAGCTCCTTACTCACATTCCCCACTTCTAGTTGAATGTTTTGGCCCACTCGGATAAATGTATCCGTTAGTGAAAAAGGATGGTCATCCACATAAATGAACCCTAATTCCCGATCCACTTTCGTTACGATCCCTTCGATCGTCTCTCTACTTACAAACGTGTGGTCTTTAATATATTGCAATAATTCTTCTTCAGAATCTGTTCGAAAAACTTCTTTTTCTTCATAAAACAGGAGATACAATGGGCCACTTTCTATTTGTAGCTCTCGATAATAATTCTTGGCCATTTCTATATGAACATATCCCTTATACTCCATCAAAAAATTCGGAGAAGCTTCGGAAATTTGTTGATGAATCGTTGTATTCAACTCTGAGTCACCATTGTATACACCGAGCAAGGAATAAAACCCCTTGTTAACGGGTAAATATTCTTTTTCTGGAGCTACAGGCTCAACGTTTAAAGGAACAATATACTCCGCTCGCTTACCATTTTTCCAGAAAGCTTTTAAAGAAAGAGTCAGGACGCTTGGATAATTCCCTAAAAAGCTAACACTTTCATCATTAAACATACTAGGAATCGGATATGTACCATTGCCGGTGGGGTCGTACGCCCCTTTTGCTATATACAAAGGTTCCTTTCCTTCTGGGAAATCAATATGAAGTTGATCTCGGTACGCCACTCGTTTAAAATTGACGTCTTTAAGGTCAGCCAATTCCTTTATTACCTCACCGTCATTCCAGGTATAGGACCCAAGAAATACTTGTGTTTTCTGTTCACCTAAAGAAACGACGGGCACGGGTGGTTTCTCTTCTTTATACACCTTTTGCTTGTCAAAATAATACATCACTACAGTTACAATGCTTAATCCGACTAGCCATAGTAAAACCTTTTAATATTTTAGCTTTCTCTTCTCCTGCTCTTCCAACCTTTGTCCTCCTTAATTGAATTCTTCTTTAAGGATGCCGTATTGAGCCAAATCATAGTACTCGCCAAAGCGGGATGCATGCTGTCTCAAGGTTCCTTCGTATTTGAGACCGATTTTCTCCATGATTCTCCACGATCCTGGGTTGGTGGTAAAACTTTGCGCATAAATTCGATTGAGTTGGAGTACTTCAAATCCATATCGGAGAAGCGCCTTCGCGGCTTCGGTTCCGTAGCCTTGTCCCCAATAAGGCTTTCCGACCCAATACGCAAGCTCCCCGCGGTTAAAGGTAGAATGGATGCTGATGGCCATCAGTCCGATTAGCTCGTAGGTTTCTTTTTTTTGTGAGCGCGTATGTGACCAATTTCCCCTTGCACTCAGATTCTATTACACTATGTATAAATGCCAAGGCTGATCCCTTTGGATAGGGATGCGGAATATTCAGTGTCGTTTTCGCCACCTCGAAGTCTCCTGCTAATTCTTCAATGCGTTCGGCATCGGTTGCTTCTAGCTTTCTCAGGATTAATCTTTCGGTTGAAAGCGTCATAAGGACCACTCCTTTTGTAAAATTATGCTCCTAATACCCAGTGAAAGAGCTTTGTATAAGCAAAAGGCAGACTTATAGCAACGATGGATCCAACAGCCACGGAGGTACCACTGTACAAGAGGAGCAGTCGAAAACTAATTTCCTTTCGTTTATAACCGATATGTAACACTTTAATCATGAATGATACGGTCATCAGGATAATGAGGGCTGAAAAAATACTAGCAACGATAACAGGCATAAGGGACCGGACCTCCTTTAATGTAAATTTTACCATTTTCGTCCTTTGAAGAACATAATTAATGAGATTTTTATCAACAAAATGACCTAGTAATGGAATTATAGATACTAAAGGTAACTTAGTTCATTCATTTTACTATATTTTGGAATCCACACGTCCTAAATGCTAACTTAGTGATCTCATTCCACTAATTTCTGGAATCCATGGGCACCATATCTAATCTTAGTGACCACAGTCTACTAAATTTTGGAATACACAGGCACCATATCTAATTTTAGTGACCTCATTCTACTAAATTCTGGAATCGCTAGGCACTAAACTCAAACTCATCAGCTCCATCCCAGTAACAACAGTCACAAAATCACACCCCACAAAAAAAGCAACGTGTTTTCACACGCCGCTCTCTTTAAAAAATTGAGGCAGATGCTCCTTATGCGCCTCCAACATGTCATCCAAGATCTCTTTCCCAACCGTATCCGACGGAGTCAGCGGGTTGATGCACATCGCAAGTAACGCGGTCGCATAGTCACCGGTCACCGCTGCCTCTGCTGCTACTCGTTCAAACGATTTGATTTGCTGAACCAATCCCCGAACAGCCACCGGAAGATCTCCCATCGTAAGGGGCCTTGGACCGTCCTTTGTAATGATACAGCTCACCTCCACGGCCGAGTCGTACGGAATACTGGCGATCGCACCGGCGTTCATCGTGTTAACTGGCTGGATGTCGCCTTTATCATTATAGATAGACGTTATGAGCCGAACGGCAGCATCAGAATAATATGCTCCTCCACGTTTTTCGAGCTGTGGTGGTTTGATGTTTAAGTTTTCATCTTTGTATAACTCAAACAAGTCCTTTTCGAGACGTTGAACGACCTCTGCTCGCGTCCCTTCCTTTTCGGCACTTTCAAGTGTTTTGTCGACCATTGTTTTCGTTTTGTAATAATACATATGATACGGACATGGCAGGGCATTTAGTGCTTTTAAAAACTGTGGCTCCCATCCGTAACCTGGGATGTTTTTCACAAAGCTTGTGTTGTTCGCGTCCGTTAACAGGCTGAATACCTTCTCCTTCACACTCTCACCGTCCACAAACACATCCAAACCATACACCATATGATTGAGCCCTGCAAAATCTATGCGGATGCGAGAGTGTTCCACACCCAACAGCTTCGCAATCCCCATTTCCATGCCAATCGGAACATTACAGAGCCCGACGACTTTTTTAATAGAAGAATAACGAAGAACAGCTTCTGTCACCATGCCAGCTGGATTGGTAAAATTGATCAACCACGCGTTCGGACATAGCTCTTCCATGTCTCGACAAATGTCTAGAATCACAGGAATCGTCCGTAACCCTTTAAACAAGCCTCCCGGACCATTCGTTTCCTGCCCGAGCACGCCGTATTTCAATGGAATTCGCTCATCCTTCGCGCGAGCTTCTAGCAAGCCCACCCGAAACTGAGTCGTCACAAAGTCCGCATCCTTTAACGCTTCCCTACGATCTAATGTTAAATGGACATCAATCCGTAGCCCCGCTTTTTTCACCATTCGTTTCGCCAGGTTTCCGACGATTTCAAGCTTCTCTTTCCCTGCCTCAATATCGACTAACCAAAGCTCACTCACCGGGAACTCGTCGTATCGTTTAATAAATCCCTCCACTAATTCCGGAGTATAACTAGATCCTCCGCCAATCGTGGCTACCTTCAATTTTTTTGTCATGCTTCTTCCTCCTGTGAACACCCTAGTGTTTCATACAAATCCACAAATTCAGACGCGAGATCCTTAACGACGATCGCATTCATTAAATGATCCTGCGCGTGGACCATTAATAGTGAGACGGTAGATGGACCTTCTCGTATCTCTAATTGAATGAGATTTGTTTGTATTTTATGAGCTTCATGTAACTCATTGGCCGCTTCCTGAAGCTTGGCCCGTGCTCTTTCAAAGTCGCCTGCCTTTGCTGCAATGATCGCCTCCATCGAAGAGCTCCGACCGTTTCCCCCGTGTAAAATGATTTGAAACACAATTTGCTCTTGTTCCATGTTTCTCCCCCTCTTACTTGATCCGTATTGTCAAAACTTTTATATTAAATAGGCTATAAAATACCTTGATAGAGGGCTTTTTGAGCAAAAAAATTGCCACCCCCTGAATTTTAGGAAATAGTGAGGTTACCACACCAAACACCAACCTA
>NZ_JBHLUU010000099.1:0-27658 GCF_042433785.1 Robertmurraya beringensis
ATATGGAGTCCTCCTTGGTTAACTAAGTTAGGGGTCATCTCGGCATACGATTTGACACCCCGTATCATACCAAGAGGGCTCTTTTTTGTTCAAGTCCCCGATAATCCTTCTAACAGGAATGCTCCTTTACTTATGATAATGTAATACGAAACCACTGGTATGTTGGTTTCATTTTCTAAAAAAAACACGCGATTCTCCTGTTTAATCGCGTGTTAGTCTATATTTAAGTATTTATCAAGATAAGCGGTAAACTCAGAATAAGGTAAAGGCTTTGAAAAATAATAACCTTGTACTTCATCACACTGTATTGTTTTTAGAAAATTCACCTGTTCTAACGTTTCTGCTCCCTCTGCCAGTACTTTTAGATTCAGGTTATGACCAAGTGTAACAATTGATGTCATGAGGGTATCTTCTTCTTTTGGTATATTCAATAGAAAAATTCGATCAATTTTCAGACGATGAATACTTAATTTCTTTAGATAACTTAGTGAGCTATATCCCGCTCCAAAATCATCTAAGCTAATATGAATCCCTAAATTCTTAATATCTTCAAGTATTTGACTTGATTTTTCAAAATTAAACAGGCTTCCTTCCGTGATTTCTAAGTCTAATAACCTCGGTTCCAATCCCGTTTCTTTAAGTATTTCTTTAATATCCTGCAAAAGTCGAGGATGCTGAAGTTGTACCGAGGATAAGTTAACAGACACCCGTAAATCAAGGCCAAACAACTCATTTATCTCTACGGTTTGCGTACAAGCCTTTTTCAACACCCATAACCCAATTTGATTAATTAAATGTAATTCCTCCGCTAGCTGTATAAACTTCAATGGAGAAATAATCCCTTTCGTTGGGTGATTCCATCGAATGAGCGCTTCCATCCCAATATGTTTCCCGGAAATTAAGGAAAGCTGAGGTTGATAAAACACTTCGAATTGTTCGGCAATGACAGCATGGTGAAGCTCTAGCTCAATGTCTCTCTTTTCATTGGATTCTGTAAGAAGCTTACTATTATATACCATGACTCTTATGTCATTTACTGGAGGAACATGTATCTTAGCTAAATTCGCATTTTTCCCGTAAAGTACTATCAAGTATATATCCGAAAACCAAAAGGACCAATGATAATAAAACAAATAATAAGGTGGGAGCTTTCCCAAACCGCTTAGGTGGTTCAGACAATTTTCTTTTTACTAGTTTCCTTGAAACTAGGACCACTGTCAAAATGGTAAGGAAATACCCAAAAAGAAACAATAGTATATGGATATTAGAGTCTATTTCTAGGGAGGTCATACTATTTTCCTTCTTTCACTACGTACTAATACTCTTAATATCGGTTGACCACTTAATTAATTAAGAAAAAAAGCAGATAAATTCCCCTGAATATAAAAAAGAGCTACCAAATTAGCAGCTCTAAACAAGGAATACTTATATATGTAGAGTCATAACAAACTGTTCTCCAAGCGAACCAATCACTCTTCTCCCCGTATCTTGAAATCCTACTCGTGCATACAGATTTTGCGCTGGGACATTTTGATGATTAACCCCTAGAACGATTTCGTCACAGCTTGGAAATTGATTTTGTATATATTTCTTGAGCAACAGTAATCCTTTTTTGGCATAACCCCTCCCCTGTTTTGAATAATCAATGGAGAATGCCGTTAATAGCATAGCATTGGGGTTATTTGAATATTCCTTCACACGTGAAGTCGAATGCAAAATGAAAAAACCAACAGGAACGTCATCTTCTACAATCACAATCGGAAATTGTCCCTCTTGTACTTCGAGCACATGACTAGGCAAGGCGGTAAACTTCACTTGATCGTTAGGAAGTTCAAAAGAAAATAACCTCTCCTTATATTTAAGTTGGAATAGATCTAGACTGATATTTTTTGTTTGGCTCATTACTTCCTCCACTCTTCCTCAAGGATGGCGTAGTAATACTCATCCCACCACCCATCACCATTTGGGATACATTTTTTAAAATATCCTTCCCGTCTCATCCCGATTTTTTCCATTACACGATAGGAACCTATATTTTCAGGCTGACATGTAGCGATGATTCGATGTAACTTTAATTCCTCAAATCCATACTGTATTACTGCTTTCGCAGCCTCGGAGGCAAATCCTTTATTATAATAATCTGGATGAAACACCCATCCAATCTCATAAGTATGTTCGCCAAAATAACGATGAAATACAATATGTCCAATAAGAGTAGCACTTCCTTTTAATATAACCGGGTAATTCTCAACCTTCTCCCCCATATTTTCAAACACAAAATGCTTTGCATCTTCTTTAGTGAAAACACCTTCTGGAATATACCTCATCACATCCAAATTTGATGTATATTCGTAAACTGCTAGGTAGTCGTTTATATCAAAATCTCTTATTATTAACCGTTCTGTTTCTATAAACATCATTGCCACTCCTATGAAACATAATATAAATCTCCTAGACTTAACATTCGATATAAATGGAAATATTTCCTTATTCCTAAAATATTAGATTGCTGAATGCAAAAAAGAACATTAAGATTAAGTTATCTAGACTTTAGGGGGCAAGATTTTATTGCGTAGCATGATGTGATTCCTTCATATTCATACAAAAAAGGGAGAACAATATGACGAAATTATTTAAGGGGAAATTAATAAAGCTTACTACTGTCCGTGCCGAGGACGCAGCAATTATGGCATCATGGGAGGAAAACTCAGACTATTTACGTAATCTTGATACGGATATCGCCTATCCGCATTCCATTGCGGAACTTGAAGAGGATAAAGAACGAAGCTCTAATTCAGCGTATTTCCGGTTACGAACAATAGAGAATGACATTTTAATTGGTTTTGTTGTCATCCACTCTATCGAATGGAATAATCGGGTCGGTTCTTTAGCCATTGGAATAGGAAATACAAACTATCAAAATAAAGGCTATGGTAGTGAGGCATTACAATTAATCCTCCGTTATGCATTTCATGAGTTAAATCTACATCGAGTGGGTTTGGACGTCATTGGCTATAACAGTCGGGCGATCCGCGCATATGAAAAAGCAGGTTTTATCGTAGAAGGAAGAATTCGTTCCGCTATTAATCGTGACGGGCATTATTCCGATCGTATTATGATGGGGATATTAAGATCAGAATGGGAACAACAAGTTTTAAAGCAATAGAGCAAAAGAGCCAACGAGTTTTTTCGTTGGCTCTTTGTGTTAAAATGTATGGGCTAAATCCTTTGCTCTTGCAATCGCATTCTCTTTGATTTCTTGTGCTTTATCTGGCATCGCATTATGACCTTCTACAAATAATCCTTCAAACGAAGGAACTCCGTAAAATTGCATAATCACACTTAAATAACGGTGCCCCATTTCAAGGGCTGCAGCAGGACCTTCAGAGTAAACCCCACCACGCGCTTGAATATGTAAAGCTTTTTTATCCGTTAATAATCCTATTGGACCTTCGGCTGTGTACTTAAATGTCTTTCCAGCAACAGAAACCGCATCAAGATACGCCTTCATCACTGGAGGGAAAGAAAAATTCCAAAGTGGAGTAACAAATACATATTTGTCAAAAGAGATAAATTGAATCTCTTCAAATATTTGTTATCAGATTAAAGACAAACAAAAATTATTTATTTACACAGGTCCAGATGGTTCTGGAAGAAAAACAATTGCCAAAATGGTTGCAACTGCTTTTGACATGGAAACAGTTCTTTCTTATACTACTCGTTCACCACGTCATTACGAACAAAATGGAGAAGATTATCATTTTATTGATGAAGCTACGTTCAAAAAAATGGAAGACAATGGAGAATTTCTTGAGAGCGTAGAAATTGATGGTTTCCATTACGGAATACGTGAAGAAGATATTGTTAAAGCTTTTGAATCGCATAATCTTGTTTATTTGACACTCAATCCTGAAGGTACTGAAAAATTGAAGGAGATGTATGGGGATCGTGTGATGCGCTTCTTCATTTACGCAGATCGAGAAACGGTTATCTCTCGTCAAAAGGAACGTCAGGATAATGAGGAAGTAATTAATCGCCATATGTCTCATTATGACGAAAATATGGCTTATAAAAATAGCTGTGAGCATGCATTTGAAAACTATGATTCACCACAAACTTCTTTCCGTATTAGTGAAGTAATTGAAGCCTTCCTTGATCGAGACATCGTTGTGACAGATTATTAATATAAGAAAAGGACGATTGATTGGTATTCAATCGTCCTTTTTCATTTGTTTCTACTACTCTTTATCCTTAGACAAGCTTTCTAGAAGTGCCATCGGAATATTTAGCTTTTGCCCGCTTGCATTTAATAGGTTAAGCTCATTTTCTATGTCATCATCGCTATCCAACTTACGGATTTCTTCATGCAATACTTCCATTTTTTTATCTAACATCGCTACGGTATCTGCAGCGTTTTTCAGTTCTTTCGATAAATACGCGGGAACTTCGTTATCAAATTTATAGTAGATTTTATGCTCGAGACTCGCCCAGAAATCCATCCCAATGGTACGGATTTGCACTTCTACATATACATTTTCAATGCCATTGGACATAAAAACCGGAATTTTCACGATTAAGTGCAAGCTCTGATAGCCGTTTGGTTTCGGATGATTAATATAATCCTTCTTTTCCACTACCTCAATATCGCTCTGGTTCTCCAGCATTCTACTGATCTCAAAAATATCAGAAATAAAAGAGCAAGTAATCCGAATTCCCGCAATATCTTTAATGTTTTCCTTTATGCTAGGCAATGATAAATCTAGATTTTTTCTCTGTACTTTTTTAAGAATGCTCTCTGGTGATTTGATTCTAGATTTTACATGTTCAATGGGGCTGTAATTATGAATATATTGAAATTCCTGTTTTAAAATATCAATTTTCGTGTTTAACTCATCAATACCAAATTGATATAGCATCATAAATCTTGTTAGTTCGTTTTTAAACTTTTTTAATAACTTTAAGTCAAGTGCTTGATTTGAACTCATTGGTTCTATTTCACCCTTTAAAAAAGAAGTATTTAATCCGAGTTAAATGTACACCTCTTCACAAACGTTGTCAATTTAAAACACAAGGACGAATTTTCAAACACCTCCTAATAAAGTCTTTCCTTGTAGCTCTCTTTTAACCCTTCCTCTACCGTCTGAGCAGTCGTATTCGGTAAATTCACATGATCAGAAATGATCGTTGCCACTGAAGGCAATAATTCTTTCTCCTGCCATGAAGATGGATTCCATAAACCTGAGCGAATAAATGCTTTGGCACAATGAATAAAACATTCTTCCACATCAACAGCAATACCCACTAAGGGAGACTTACCCTTCACCGCCATACTCTCTAATATTTTTGAATCTTTAATTAGGGCAGCTTGTCCATTTATCCGCAATGTTTCACCCAAACCAGGGATGAAAAAGATCAAGCCCACTCGAGGGTTTGATAAAATATTGCGCATAGAGTCCATTCGCTTGTTCCCAGGCCTTTCAGGAATAACTATCTGGTTTTCGTTTAACACTTGTACAAACCCAGGTAAATCCCCCCTCGGCGACACATCACAATACCCTTCCTTATCAGAGGTGGATAATACTAAAAAAGGTGACTTTGAAATAAAGTCTCTACAATGTTCATCAATCATGGGAATGGTTTTATTTTTCACCAGTTCACTTGGAAACCCCATCATCGATCGAAGTTCATCCTCGGTACGAATGGGTTCTTTAAAAGTAATTTTTTTCAATGTATCCAACTCCCATTTTGTCTATAGTGTAATTGTATAATTTTCAATTGTAAAAAATACCCTTACATCATACGTGCAAGGGTGTTAATATTTATTAGATCTAGGCATGATTTTCCTCTATTTGCTTCTTCATTTTCTTCCTTTTTTTCATTGCTTTCAGCAAGAAACCACCCTTAAAAGTTTTCGGTTCATAGGCAATAATAAAAGCATTGGGTTCAAATTGCTGTATCATGTCGTATAGACCTTCTTCTTGGTTTCTCTTCGTTAATACCTCTAACTTATAGCGAATGGCTTCGATTCCCTCTCCTTCGTAAACAGTCACGCCATAGCCATCTTTACGAAGCTGATCAACGAGGTTCATATTTTTATTGGTTAAAATCACTTGAATCGTTGTATATCCAATCGCTAATGCTTCTTCAATCATGGATCCAATGATGATACCTAATCCAAATCCAATGGCATACACTATCATTACAACCACATTTTGCTCCCCGTTAAATACGATCGATAGTCCGAATATGTATATGAGGGCCTCAAGTAACCCTAGAAACGCTGCCTGCATTCTCAACCCCTTTACTAGGAAAATGGTTCTCAGTGTAAAGGTAGGAACGTAAATTAACTGAAGAACTAGTACGAGAATAATATCTTTAACCATACTTTCTCCTCCTTTCATCGTCACTCTGCTCAGTCTAACGAAAAATCCGGTTTCTGTAAATAAACTAGTTGCCTTTTTATAGTCATTCTGTTTTCTGTTTTCAATCTTCCCTAACATGATGTAAGCAAACTTAAATCAATCAAAATAACGGACATTTACACAGCAAATAGCACAGTTAACTCACTGTGCTATTTTTCCGATACATTACGATCCCCCAATTTTTTACTAATCTTTTCGGCTAAAATTAAAACAATTGCAGGAAAAGTAATATAAAAATATGGGTCCCACCAAATAAAAACATGTAGAATTCCGGTCAACAATAAGAAACGGGTAATAGAATATAGGCTAATAATTAAAACGAGATATTTCAGCCATTTATGGTTATTCTTCCATATGGCCAAGGTCGCAACATATAGACCAATACATATATAGTAAACAGCTGCAAATGCATTGGTATCTTCAAACACATTTTCATACCATCCCAAATCGTAATAACGATTAGATAAAAACATAATAGGAAGCATATGCATCGTGCCTAAGATCGGACTAACAATCAAAAACAACAACACAAAGTGGCGAATGCCTTTTTGTTTATTCAATAGCCATCGGTACAATAATTTGATAATTGGAAAATAGACAAATAATAATCCGAAAAAGGTAAACTCATTTCTCCACCAATTATGTTTATAAATAGAAAGCTCTTGAAACAACCATTCAATACAAATGAGCAGTAGTGAAAAGAACAGTAACCATCTCCAATTCTTTCTAAAAGTCGCAAGAAAAACGCCCACAACTGGTAAGACAAATGCATTAGAAGCGATGGCACCAAGATTACTATCATACGTAGGATTACTAGTAATAATTCGTGGGTAATACACATAACTTTGCAGAAAGTTATAAATAACCCCCTCAATGATATAACCAAACCCAATAGCCGCTAACAATAATAAGAAAACTGGCTGATTCCTCTTTTTATAGTAAGTATATAAGAAAAGAAAACTACTTGCGGCCACTAACGCAATATACCAGACGGAATGATAATTCAAAAGTGACCACTCCTTCTCTATTCTCTTACTATATAGTATTCCAAATTTCGACAAAAATCTTCATAGTCTCATACAAATTTCCCATTAAATTTTAGATTTTTTCTATTTTCTTGGGATGATATAGCCGTTTTGGATTTTTTGAAATCCAATTTTCGGATAATAGTCCATGGCTATCGGCGATGCTAAAAGGATTAAAGATATTTCTTCTCCTATCCGTTCTTGGACGCGTTTTACTAGTTCTTTTCCTATTCCTTGATTCTGGTATTCTTTATCAACCGCTAAATCTGATAAATAACAGCAGTAACTAAAATCAGTAATGGCTCTTGCTATACCTACAAGCCTCATTCCGTCCCAAGCGGTCATAGTAATATCTGCTTGATCTAGCATTTTTTGAAGTCTAGGCAAGTCTTCAACGGGTCTTCTTATCCCTGATTTTCGAAAGACGTCTGCCAGTTCAGCTGCAGAAATTTCTTTACTTTCTTCAAAGTGTATTGTATTCATGTTTTCATCTCCTTTTTTCATTATTTTACTCGGCCACTGACCATTGCTAAAGTGCCAGATATGTTATAATTAACCACGCCAGATTGAATAAAAGGAGGAGATACATATCCTTGAAATTACAGTTACTTTAGACTCCCATCTAGAGGAGCCACTTTACTTACAGCTTTATTCTTTTTTAAAAAAAGAAATGGTTGAAGGGAGACTGACCCCGGATACCAAATTGCCCTCAAAAAGGAAGCTTTCTACACATTTGGGAATCAGCCAAACAACCGTTGAGACAGCCTATCAACAATTAATTGCGGAAGGGTATGTAAAAAGTGAACCGAGAAAGGGATTATTTGTCAACAAATTAGAAATGGATATATTTCCAATTAAAAAGGAACACGTTGCAGCTCGCGACAACTTCCAGCAGAGCCCTTTACCAAATTCCATAATTGTGGATTTTGGTCACGGAAACATTGCATTAAATGAGTTTCCGTTTTCTATCTGGCGTAAACTGACGATACAAAGCCTTTATGAAGAGGAAAGTCACCTCTTATTAAGTGGCCATCGGCAAGGTGATCTCCCTCTACGTGTCGAAATCGCCAAGTATTTATATCAATCGCGTGGTGTTCGATGTGAACCTGATCAAATCATAATTGGCGCTGGAACACAATATATGGTTACCTTTCTAACAATGCTCCTTGGACGAGAAAGAGTATATGCAATGGAAAATCCTGGCTTCCACCGATCACGGGAGGCGTTTAGAGATCAAGGTGTCAAGCTCCTCGGAATTAGTTTAGATCAAGATGGTATAAAAATGGAAGACTTGAGAGAAAGTGAGGCAACCGTAGCGTATGTGACCCCCTCGCACCAATTTCCATTGGGAATGGTAATGCCCATCTCTCGAAGAATGGAGCTATTGAAATGGGCCAATGAAACGGATAGTTTTATTATTGAGGATGATTACGACGGAGAATTTCGCTATACAGGAAGACCCATTCCTTCGCTACAAGGCCTTGATCATCAGGGGCGGGTTATCTATCTTGGTACTTTTTCGAAATCTTTAATTCCTTCTTTAAGAATTAGTTTTATGGTGCTTCCTCCTCCCCTTCTTTCACGATATCAAAATCGTTTTTCCATTTATAAGCAGACCGTATCAAGATTGCATCAACAAACTCTGTATCTGTTTATGAATGAAGGTCACTGGAGTCGGCATTTACAAAAAATGCGAACGACCTATAGGAGAAAACAATCCACCCTGCTCACTCTTATTACAGAAAAATTTGGAAACCAAGTGACAGTAATTGGGGTAGACTCTGGATTACATATTTTACTCGAAGTGCATAACAGCATGACCGAAAGTGAATTAATTAATCATGCTGAAAAAGTCGGGGTAAAGGTGTATCCTACTTCCGTTTATTATGACGTAAATACTTATTCTCTAAATCCAATGGTATTGATCGGATATGGTGGTGTAACAGAAAGCGAAATTCATAACGGGATTACCCTACTACAAAAAGCATGGGAGCTATTTTAGCTCCTGCTGTATTTTATTGATTAAAGCCGCATAAAACGATTGATCATGTGGGACAAATTGTTCCTTGCCAACAGATTTTTCAAAAAAGTTCTTCTCTCCATTTTCCACTTCAAAGCCTTGCATGGGAATGTACTCCTTTTGATCCCTCCAAAGAGCAGAAAAATCAGTAAACTTTATTCGGTATATCCCTGCGACTTCTTCTTCCTGTAGAACAAACGAATCAAATGGGACATTCTTTTGATGTAAAAATACATGGGCTAATTCATTATCAAGTAACGGATCCATTTTAACAGAATACTTGAGAATTCCTAGAGATTTCAGCTCTTCCATATGGACAGACAACCCTATTTCCTCTTTCACCTCTCGTATTCCATCTTCTACTGTTTCATTAGCAAGTAAATGGCCGGCAGCGGTAATATCTAAAAGTTGTGGGTAATCTTTTTTCTTTGGGCTTCGCAACTGAAGAAATATGTAATCAATTCCTTGTTTCTTTTCCATCAACCAATAATGAAACGTCTCATGCCAATATCCTTTTTCATGTATTTCAGCTCGTGTGGCAACTCCAATTGGCTGATGGTCTTCATTAAAAATCCTCAGCAATTCTGACTCCATAACAACTCTCCTTTTTTAGTAAAATCATACATTCATATTATCACAAAAAAGCTTGAGAGTTGCCTCAAGCCACAACTATAGCTTTAGTTGTTTGGCAATAATTATTTTTCATGATCTCCGTGCAACCTGTGTAAATACCAGTAGCCCCCTTTCCACCTCAGGTTTATTACTATTTCAGCATTTCTTTCGTTATGATATATTAGCTTGTAGCAACTAGATTTAGGAGGAAACGTTATTGACTAGAAAGACCTCGATAATTACTATCATAATTACCTTTATTCTTATGTCCATCCTACCTTTCCAGGCATGGGCGCATAATGGATCAAGAGATGAGCTTGGAGGACATTTCCGAAGCGCTGATTGCGTGTACTTATTACATGAGCCAACGGAACTTGCAAAAAGTGCTACCAATATATCAGAACTCATCACTTTAATTAAAAAACATAATAGTAACTCATGTGCAAGTGAATTAACTGAAAGCAAAGTGGACCTAGAAGGGTATACTTTTTCAAAAATGGCTGTTGATTCCACATCGACTTCAACCAATAACCTATTGGAATTGGGGAAGACGTACGATGCAACATTAGAAAAATGTACAGATGGGGACACCGCGACATTTTCAATTAATGGTACTTCCTATAAAACCAGGTTCCTATATATTGATACACCGGAAAGTACCAACCAACAGGAACCTTACGGAAAAGAAGCAAGCGACTTTTCGTGTTCTGTATTACAAAATGGACAAATAACCATTGAAACCGACGGTCCTTCCCTTTTTGACAAATATGACCGTTTGTTAGCTTGGGTGTTTGTTGATGGAAAACTTCACCAAGAGGAAATTACGAAGGCTGGCTTAGTCGAGGATTTTTACGATTATGGTACCTATAAGTACGAAACCCGCATTGAAGCAGCAATGCTAGAAGCCAAAGCAGGTGGTGTTGGGTTGTATTCCGAAAATAAAGAAGCAGAGAATATTCAAGAGAATGCTACTAAGGAAGTAGTGGCACCGACCCATTCGGAAAAGAATGACGCTTCCAAAGAGGAAAATCTGACGCAAGGACATCGGATTGAAAGTAAGCAAAACAGTGGTTCATCAGCATTAGGGATTTTTGCAATAGCAACGGTCCTTCTCTTTTTTATGTTCCCACGTTTTAGCAGAAAAAGAGGAATTGAACCCCTTCTTATTCATAAAATGTGGACCAAAAACCTTTGGGTCAATGCCTTGTTGCTAATTCCCATATATACGGCTTTATTTTTCTTAGTACTAGTATTGCTACTCGTGGAAGTCATTCGTTTAATAAAGTTAAAAGCGCAGGAGTAACCTTGCGCTTTTTTCATCCTCTAATATTCTTTTAGAAATTGTGTCTCCGAAATGACTTTCACACCATTTCTTATTAACAAAGCTGCTGTTACTCCGTGTCCTTCGACTTTTTCACCTGTAAAGGTTCCATCATAGATTTTCCCGCTCCCACATGATGGACTGTTTTCCTTCAATACGACAACAGTTGCTTGGATCTTTTTAATAACATTAAGAGTTTCATAAGCACCTTGAACAAAAGCTTCCGTCACGTCTTTTCCCATGCAATCTATGACCTTAGCCTTTCCATCCAACACATCTTCTCCAACTCCACCGACAATTTCGGCTGGCTCCCTAGGAGTTTCAAGTCCACCTAGCAATTCAGGACATACAGTGATTGCTGTCTTTTCACTTACCAGTTTATGTACTTTTTCATCTAAAGAGCTAAGCCCATTGTATCGAACCGGAAATCCTGCTAAACATGCACTAACGACAATCATATTCCACCTCAAACTCTACTTAATATGACAGGTTATAACGTTATCTTGAATGTTTAATAGCTTGTGCCCGTTTCTTTTAATTCCACCTTTGCAGAAGGTAAGATAATGTGAACCGTGGTCCCTTTATCTACTTCACTTTCAATTTGAAGTTGACCTTGATGGTTCTCGATAATCTTATAACAAGTCATCAAACCTAACCCTGTACCTTTTTCCTTTGTTGTGAAAAATGGTTCACCGAGCGATGGGATACGTTCTTTCGGTATCCCCACACCTTGATCAGTGATTTGTATTACTACTCCTCTTTCATTATCCTTTTTAACCTTTAACTCAATGGTTCCTCCATTCGGCATCGCCTCAGTAGCATTTTTAAGGATATTTAGAAATACTTGTTTTAACTGATTTTCATCACAATAAACATATGGGAGATTGCTTTTGTATTCCATACTTATTTGGATATTGCTAAGAATCGTTTGAGTTTGAATTAATGTAACGACATCATTTAACAGCTTCTTTACGTCACGCTGCTGCATGGCTGTCGTGGTTGGTTTCGAGAGAAACAGAAACTCACCTACAATACCATTGATACGATCTAATTCTGATAGAACAATATCATAATACACATTTTGACCTTCCTCGCCTTTAAACAATTGAACAAAGCCACGTATGGAAGTTAAAGGGTTTCGAATTTCATGAGCAATCCCTGCCGCCATTTGTCCCAAAAGGGCGAGTTTTTCTGACTTTTGCAACAATTGATCGGTCTGCTCATTCTTCTCTGTAATATCCTTTCCGATAGAAAGAACAGCCTCTACCCCTTCAAAAATAATTTTGAGTGATGAAACCTCAAAATCCATCGTCGTTCCATCTTGTCGTTTCAACTTATATTCAATGCTTTTCAAAGGTTTATTTCCACTTGATGCATCTTTTGTCCGTCTTTTCAATTGATCTGCATACTTTGGAGTAACAAGATCTAACGTTGGTTTGCCAATTAGAGCTTCACGATTAGGAGCACGAAGTATCGTGACCGCCAGATCATTTACGTAAATCACTTGCTGATCTTTATGAATAATAATTGCGCTAGGAAGAGAATCTAATAGATTCTTATAACTTCTCTCATTTATCTTTGCAATCTTTTCATAATACTTCGCCTTGTCATAATGCCTTCCAAGGAACCACGCTAGTGCCCCATAAAAGAGAATCTCTAAAGTGAATATACTCTCTCCATGAGAGAAATTATGATAAGTGGTTATCCCTAATGTAAAAAATACAAGTATGATCTGACCCCAATTTTTCATAGGCTTGCCTCTATTAATGGATTTTTTTACTATTATCATATCATAGAAATTATTGGGTAAAATTGAATTCTTTGAAAATATTTTATGGTAAAACATTCCATCGATGCAAGTGAAGGAATTTGTGCCAGAAAGCTGCGGATCTATTCGACCGCAGTGGAAATCATATATTCAAAAGACTCTTTATGTAAAAAGGAAGGGTGTCCCTAATTCATAACTTTGGGGCACCCTCATCTTTTCTTAGCTTGGTTCAACGTGAACATGTACATTATATACATCGTATTCATTTATTAGCTTTTCTTCTACTTTACTAGAGATATCATGTGCTGTTCTGATACTTAAGTTTTCGTTTACTACGATAATAATATCAACAACTGTGTTATTTCCGTAATTTCTTGCGCGAATATCCTTAATGCCCGTTACACCTGTAGTTTTTAATATACTTTCCTTGTATTCCTCAATTAATTGTTCATCAAATCCATCTGTTAATTGATGAGAGGAATCATAAAAAATTTCATAGGCAGTTTTACATATTAAAATCCCGACAATTACAGCAGCTAGTGGATCAAGCCAAGGCAGTTGAAATTGTGAACCTATTATCCCAACTGCTGCTCCTATACTCACCCATGCATCTGATAGATTATCCTTTGCTGCCGCTAATACAGATTGGCTTTTCACTCTCTCCGAAAGCCCTTTATTATACCGATAGACCAAATACATAACACCAGCACATAGAAGTCCAGTCCACCCGGCTAGCATGTCTGGAACGACCTTTTCATCCGAGAAAATCGAAACAACTGCTTTATGTAATACGCTTAAACCTACTGCCATCATAATAAAAGAAGCAACCAATGACGCAATATTCTCCGCCTTCCAATGGCCATAAGGATGATCTTCATCTGGTGGTTTTTGAGACATTCTTAATCCTATCCATACAGCAATGGAAGCAATGATATCGGTCAAATTATTAAACCCATCCGCCTTTAACGCTTCAGACTGGGCAGAAAATCCAATCATTAATTTGATTAAAGAAAGACAAATATAAGCAGCGATACTGATTATCGCCCCTCGCTCGCCTAACCTTAACTGTTCATATCTTTCTTTGTCCATATTCACACCTCCGAGCCCAAAACCTCCTTTAATAGAATAACAATCGAAAGTTAGGTGGGTCTACAGCAACCTTTTTTCATCTCTTTATATAAATGTTGACTATCCAAGATTGTTTCTCATGGTAAAATTTCGGTTATTACATCAAGAGTAAGAAGTAAATTTTAACATAAAAAGGGCCCGAGACAAACTTGTCACGAGCTCAAGGTAGTTAATCTATTGAATTATGGCAACAAACTTTGTTCCGTCCAGTTTTTTTCGCTACATACAAAGCCTTATCCGCATCCTCTATAAGCATGCTTGGGTTTTCTGTAGTTTCTTTATAAGATGCGACTCCAACGGATACCGTTACCTTTATCACTCCACCGCTTGTTAAGGAAAACTCTGTATTTTCAACTGTTTTTCTAATATGCTCTGCAATATCTAGTGCTCTTGCGACTGAAGTGTCTGGAAGAAGGACCGTAAACTCTTCTCCCCCATTCCGGCTGACGATGTCAAAGTTCCTCGTACCTTCGGTTAATAACGTTCCTAATCGTTTTAAAACCAGGTCCCCTTCCGAGTGACCATACGTATCATTAATTTTTTTAAAGAAATCAATATCAATATAAAGTAGAGACAAACTTTGAATACTTTTATTCAGTTCATTAAGCAAGGAATTAAAAACTTCATCAAATTTCCGAACATTATTTAACCCCGTTAATCCATCCGTTGTAGACTCCGATTTATATTTTTCCAATAAAAACTGACTCTTTCTAATAAAATCTAGAATATAGAACGAAAGAAAACCTGCTATATATGAAATGATCCAATATATGGGGATTAATTTGACTAATAAACTTATATCTTTTACTAAATAAATGATCACAAAGGTAAAAATAATATTGGAAAAGGTCAGCATCCATATTACCTTTTTTTTCTTGGATATCCTTTGTGAAGAAATTAATATCGAAAATAAAGTAATAAGGATCATAAGAATGACGGAAGCATACGCAGACGTATTCACTCCAATAATAAAACGACCTAAAATGACTAACACCATACCAATTAAAGCCGGCAAAGAACCACCAAAAAAAGCGAGCAAAATAATTGGAATATGTCTTAAATCTACGATTGTTGTATCTATTCGAATACCGTATTGCATGAGAATATTAGAAAACAATCCACCAACTACACCCAACAAGACTTTTCTCAAAATGGTGGAGTCTTTAGTTAGAGGGCTCGTCGAAAAGATATGTGAGTATAGGAATAGTAAAGAAACAACAATAGCTAAATTCGTAAACAAATCTTTAATGATTAACAATTTTATCACCATAAAGTACCATACCATATTTTTCAACATTGCAAAATACGAAACACTACTTTTCTACCATAAAAATGAAAATCAATTGCGGTGTCTGTCACCCTTCGTGGACAGTTCGGGGTGTTTTGTCCGTCTCAGGCGGACATTACCCCTTGTTTTATGTGCTACATTAGAGCTAAAATAGGATCTTTTATTGAGTGAGAATACTCTTCAAAACTTACGTGGAAAAGTAGCCTATCCACCAAGCTTTGATTCCGTTTCTTGATTATAAAATTTTTTTGCATTTTGAATAGAATTTGTCCCCTTTTTGGATAGTAAAGAGGATGGAGGTGAAAAATCATGACTGAAAAAGCTAACCCAAATGTTAAACTAGGTGGAAAGATTGTCAAAGAGAAAGGTAACGGCGGAGACCAAATTCATGGGCATGAAAAAGAGAACAAAAATGGAAAATTCAATACAAACCCTAAAACCGGTATGTAAAACAAACCCCACACCCTTCTGTATCTTGATAGGTGTGGGGGATTTATCTTTTCAAACCATTTTTCTATACCTTGGAGTCCAAGCCACCAAACAATTACAAATTCCTCTATTTCGCTTTTCTAGGCTATATGATCTACACTGTTAATCGCTCGATTAACTTCACTTCAATCTCCTCCTGAAAGATCGTTGGGTACTGCATCGCTTGAATAAATAATTTTCTACCTACCTCAACAAGCGGAATTTCAAGTGTAGTGATATTCATAATTTTGGCAATGGGCTGATTATCAAAACCCATAATCGCTAGCTCATTAGGAACAAGTATTCCTAGTTCCCTCGCACAAGTAATAATTCCTGCGGCTACTTGATCACTAGTAACCAATAAAGCGGTAGGGGGAGAGTTCATTTCTTTTAACCGGTCGACGATTCCCTCCCCATCTTCGAAACGAAAGCTATCATAAAAAATATAATCCAGCACCAGTGGATGCCCGTGTTCCAGTAGGAAATTCTTATAAGCTGCCTCTCGCATTTCACTATTTCTGCCTGATTTTCTACCGATGCAATAACCGATTCGCTGATGCCCCTTTTGATGTAAATATTTTAAAGCAATCGAGAAGCTTTTATAATGATCAATATAAGTAGAAGACACGATTTTGTCTTCTACTTCTTCACATAAAATAATTGGTCCATATGTTTTATACTCATTAATTACTTCCCAGTCACTAATCCTTGAACAAATGATTAAGGCATCAATTTGCTTTTGCTTTAGCATATTTAATGCTTCTATTTCTCTTTTCAACTCATAGTTTGTTTGAAAGAGAACGAGCTTGTAATTATTCTTAACTGCTTCATTTGCGATTCCCTCCACTAAAAATCCAAAATAAGGAGAATTCGAAAATGGAATAACCACTCCAATCAAATACGTCTTTCCTTTACTTAAGTGAACAGCATTAATATTACGTTGATAATTCACTTCCTCCATCGCTTGTTGCACAGCTGCCTTTTTCTCTTCACTCACATAGGGGTGTTCATTTAATACACGGGAGACAGTCGTAACAGAAACTCCAGCCATTTTTGCTATTTCACGAATATTTGCCATACACTCACCCTTTAAAAAACTTTTTCTTGCTCTGAAACGCGTTTCACCATTTAAGCTAAAAATGTAATAAACAGGGAGAAATGGTTTTTCAATAAAATGGTATAACTTACTAGTAATCTTATCATCTTTTACCTTTTCTCCATACACAAAAAAGGGGGAAGTACAATGTTAGGTCTAATTGCACTATGCTTCACCATTTATTTTTTCGCTTATTTAACGATTAAAGCAGCAGGAACTACCATTCGTGTAGTGCCGATTCGTACATTCGATGATTATTTTATTGACTATAGCAGAACAAAGTTGGGGGATGGAGAAGAATGAGTGAATACAATAATAAATTATTTATATTTACACCCATGGACGCTACATCTTTTTTTCCTAGCGGAACGATTTTTTCTTTTAAACAATACGACCGTCTCATTCATGCGAGTATTAAAGGGGAAAACGTAAAAAAAGGAGAATTAGTCGGGTTAATTAATAAACAGGGTATCTTAGAATACTCCCTTAATTATCAACTGTTTGATCACCAAGTATATGGTGGCGTTGGTACACTAACACCATGTGGAAAAATGGGAACTAGGCTTAAAGGAGTTTATTCTGTTACGAATGTAGAAGAGACTTTCGAGTGTAATTTCACACTAGAAAAAGTGTCACTTCAGAATCAAATAGCTTGGAGAAAAAAGAAGTCATGTTAAAAAAAACCAAAGCTTAGGTCACTCCCCCTAAGCTTTGTACCTGTTAATTTATAGAAAAAAAATAAGTAACTGTGAAATAATTGCAACAAAAATAAGTGCAAAAGGATATGCAGCAGCATAGGCAATCGATGCATCATCAGAATCAATTTGTTGATTCACCGCACCTAAACCAGGTGTACTAGTCATTCCCCCACATAATGCTCCGAGAGAATGGATAACACTCATCTTGAATATCTTTCTTGATAAAAAGAAGCCAACAATCATCGGAATGACTGTGATTAATGCCCCACCAAACACCAGACGGAACCCTTCTTCCTGAATTACCTCAACTAACCCCTGACCAGCGGTTGTTCCAGCTCCTGCTAAAAATAATACAAGACCAATATCACGGATTACCTGATTTGAAGGTTGGAAAAAACGAGCTCGTATCGGACCAATTTTTCCGAAATGACCAATAATCAAGGCGATAAAAAGTGGTCCTCCTGCCACCCCTAATGTAATCGTACCTAGACCTGGAAGATGAATAGGTATCATTCCTACCGCAATTCCAATTAATAATATTAAGCTTAGCGATAGAATATGGATATTCGTAACTACTAGTGACTTTCTAGTAAATAGCTTTCCCGCATCGTTTAGTCGGTCTTCACTACTTACCAATGTTAATATATCTCCTCTTTCGAGCGGCCATCTTGCACTTTGATTGTACTCGAATCCTCCACGTTCAATTCTTGTAACCGTTACTCCGTATTTCCTTCTTAGCTCAAGTTCTTTTATGTTTTTCCCAATGATCTCTTCCGAATCAACCGTTACTTTACGAATCATTACGTGGTCATGGTTTTGTAAATTTGTTGAAACCTCTTTTCCTATATCTTCAATCATGCGATTTAAGTCTTCCCTTAAGCCAACTGCCACCAATCGATCACCATTCAAAATTACCGTATCATTCAATGCTATAATATTTCTATCTCCACGAATCACTCGACTGATGACAACAGAACCATATTGGTTAAATCGTAACTCTTTTAACGTTTTTTTATTGATATTTGGGTCCATGACCTCGATAGTTGTCACTTCAGGTGATTCTTCATTTCTAACAGGACCACTGTATTCATTCAGGTCCTTCTCCATATCCACTTTTAATACCTTAGGCAATAGCTGTACAAAAAGCACCACAGCTAATACGCCAAATGGATATGCAATCCCATAGCCAACCGAAGCGAGAGGATCATTTGTAGCATGTAAGGCAGCCGCAAGACCAGGAGTACTCGTCAATGCTCCAGTCATAATTCCTATACTAAGTGCTGGCGATAAATCAAACGCCTTCGCAACCACTACAGTTGTAATCGCTGCGACAAATACAATAATTAACCCAATAAATCCAAAGATCATTCCACTAGATCTCATCATACGGAAAAAGCGCGGTCCAGCCTGTAAACCAATTGCGACAATAAATAAGCTTAATCCGAGATTTTGAACCGTATGAGGAATATCATAACCCCAGTGACCAAAAAACATGGCCACAAGAAGAACACCTGAAGATCCCAGACTTAACCCTCTTATCTCCATTTGTCCGAGAACAGAGCCTAAGAATAAGATAACAAATAATAATAGCAGCGGTTCCTTTAATAACACCACAACCCAATCCACAACACATTCCCCCATGAGTAACAGCAACATTTTTCTCCATTATATTCTCTTCGAATTCAAAAAAAAGAACTTACTACATTAATTCACGAGATTGCCTTAATGAATACGCTTAAATTATTAAAGCAAACTAAGACTGTGTTGAAAAACACAATTCAATGTGGAGGGTGATACTTTGAATATGCTAATCCGCTCCTTTATGATGATAGTAAAAGTACTATATAAGCTAGAAAAGCTTAGCTATGTGCTAATGACAATCTTTAGGATGCCTGCCTTTAGTAAAGCATAAGCTGTATCTATTATCCCATTGAGAAAAAAGGTAAGCTCAACGCTTACCTTTTCTATTACATTTCTACTTAAGTTTTTATGCGACAAAATATTGAATATATATTATTCGCCAAGCTGTTGAATTTGATTAGAAAGCTCTGTTAACTCTTGTATAGTTGTAAATAATTCGGTATTTTCCAATAAAGCAGGGTCTAGTTCCCCATTTTCAATATTTGATAAAAATACATTTATCCCTTCTAATGCCTTGTCGTTTTGCTCCATAACCTGTTGATGGATATCCTCCGCGATACTTGGAGCTTCGAGTTTACTAAATGCTTCAATCTCTTGTTTCATCTCTAATAATCTTGTTTCTAAATCTTCTAAAGCTTGTGTATCGGTAATTGCTTGCTCGGCCATTGCTGGTACTTCGTTTGCAAACTCCGTCGCTTCATTTACATATTCTGTTGCTTGATTTACGTAGTCGAGTGTTCCATTCACTTCTTCCAAAAACGAACAACCGCTTAATCCAATCACCGCTGTTAACGCAACTGCCAACCGCTTTAACCTCATTCTTTTCTCCTCCAGTATTTTATTATTGAAAAATAAGAAGGATCACTACCAACATGGTAATGATCCTACAAAAAGGGGCAGACCTTTACCAAAACATTGGCAAAGGTCTCGCTAGCAACAAAAATTGCCCAACAAAGCCGGAGAATTTTATCTCGTAATGACGACTTTATTGTTATAGCTACTCCCCTTTGATATTAATTATCCTCATAATAATCATACGTGTAAGCATGCAGAGAAGTCAAATGATTTGAAGTTCCCATTCTTACTCGTTACCTAAAGATGTTTCCCATTTTGCAACTTCATCCTTTACAATCGGTGCCACTTCCTTGCCTAGTAATTCTATTGCCTTCATTACATTTTCATGAGGCATAGAGCCAACCGGTACGTGAAGCATAAATCGAGTAATCCCAACGTTCTTTCGTAAATGAATGATTTTATCTGCCACTGTTTTTGAATCTCCAACGTATAAAGCACCTTCAAAGCTACGTGCCGCATCAAAGCTAGCACGACCATAATGCCCCCAACCGCGCTCCCGTCCAAGTACATTCATGACCTGTTGGGTTGATGGGAAAAACTTGTCTGCAGCAACTTCCGTTTCTTCAGCTATAAATCCATGCGAGTGAGAAGCTACCGTTAGTTTCGAAACATCATGACCGGCATGAGCAGCTGCTTTCTTATAGAGCTCAACTAGTGGAGCAAATTGTACAGGTCTTCCTCCAATTATAGCTAATACGAGTGGAAGACCAAGAATTCCAGCACGGATGACCGATTCGGAATTCCCCCCACTTCCAATCCAGACCGGAAGTGGATGTTGGACCGGACGTGGATACACTCCTTTTTGATGAATGGCCGGTCTATGTTGACCTGACCAAGAAACAATTTCAGAATCCCTAATCTTTAGTAATAAATCCAACTTCTCTTCAAACAATTCGTCATAATCGGCTAAATCGTACCCGAATAATGGAAATGACTCAATAAATGACCCTCGTCCTGCCATAATTTCGGCTCGCCCATTTGAAATCGCATCTAGTGTTGCAAAATCTTGAAACACACGAACAGGATCAGCTGACGAAAGCACAGTAACCGCACTCGTCAGACGGATACGTTTTGTTTGCGAAGCAGCCGCAGCTAATAAGACTGCTGGAGAAGATGCAGCAAAATCTGCTCTATGATGCTCGCCTACCCCAAACACATCTAAACCGACTTGATCAGCTAGAACGATTTCTTCCACCACTTCGCGAATCCGTTGTGCATGACTAACTACCTTTCCTGTCTCAACATCCGGTGTTGTTTCTACAAATGTACTTACACCTATTTCCAATATGAATCCTCCTATACCATAAGCAGTTATGTATGTATACCTTAGACACTATGCGACTTGGATATATAACTTTATCATAATCATTCTAATCTAAAAATGCTACTTTCACCTCTATTCAAAAAAAACGGAAAAAATTCTCCACAAAAAAAGCATTTCTACATAGAAACGCTCCTCTTTTTTATTTTTTGGTGAGTTGCTTCTGTAAAAGCACCTCTGTATCTAGCCTGTTTAACGGAGGACTGAACAGATAACCTTGATATTCGTCACATTCAATGGATCGTAAGAAGAGCTTTTGACTATCGTCTTCTACTCCCTCTGCAATCACCTTGTAATTTAATCCTTTAGCCATCAAAACAATCAATTTAACTATGGCAACATTTTTCTCACTTGTATGAAGTGAAGAAATAAAGGATCGATCAATCTTCAAGTGGTCAATAGGATACTGGTTCAAGTATTGCAACGAGGAATAGCCTGTACCAAAATCGTCCATAGCAATATGGAAACCCATTTCCTTTAGTGATTGCAACTTAGAAAGTGTTTCTTCAATTGAACCCATTGCCACACTTTCAGTAATTTCTAGTTCAATATTCTCAGGATTTGCTTTTGTTTCAAATAAAGTCTCGGTTACTTTTTCAATAAAGTTGTTCTGTTGAAATTGAATGGCTGATATATTGACGGCGATTCGAATCGGTAAAATACCCTGTTCTCCCCATTTCACAGATTGCAAACAAGCTTCTTTCAATACCCATTCTCCTAGAGGAAGAATAAGTCCCGTTTCCTCTGCCAGAGGAATAAACTCGCAAGGTGGAACCATGCCTTGATCAGGTCGAATCCAGCGCAACAACGCTTCTACCCCAACAATCTTATTGTTTTCAAGAGAAACCTGAGGCTGGTAGTATAACTCTAGTTCATTTCGCTCAATCCCTTTTCGTAACGCGTTCTCCATTGTCACTTGAGGTTCTATGTCCATTTCGGCATGGTATATTTTATAGTGATTTTTTCCAGCTTCCTTCACTTTATACATGGCTGTGTCAGCCTTCATTAATAGAGACTCAAAGCTGTTGCCATGTTCCGGGAAAATTGACACCCCAATACTAGGTGTCACATATAGTTCTTCCCCTCTAATATCATAGGTTTTTCGAAGGACAGTAAGAATATTTTCTGCGATTTTCTCAATTTGTATTTCGTTTTTATTTTCGAGTAAAATTCCGTATTCGTCTCCACCAATACGGCAAACTAGCTCACTTGGTTTAAGACTCGAAGTTAATCGATCTCCTACCTCTTTTAACAATAAATCCCCATATGAATGTCCTAGACTGTCATTTATATGCTTAAAGCGGTCTAAATCTAGTAGCAAGAAGGCTATTTTCTTTTTACTTCGTACATGATGGTTACTGATCGCTCTTGAAAGCCGCTTTTCAATAAATCTCCTATTGGGCAAACCCGTCACAACGTCATGATAAGCTAAATATTCCATCTGATTAATCGTTTCAACCAACCGGTCCGTTCTCTCTTTAACCTTTACCTCAAGTTGCTCATTTAAATCATTCAATTCAGAAACCAATTTATCATTTTCTAACAAGGTAAAAAGTTGTCTTAAGACCACTAATAGAATCGTTAAAAACAGGCCTACGACCACAGGCGCAGTGTGATAAATTTGAGAGATCACATACAAGGATAGCAACACCACCCCCGCATAAGGCAAACTGTGCCTAACAAAGAATCGATTCTCCATTTGTGAATCATTCTTATGTTTCACCTGAGATGGTGTTTCATGATAGATACCAGCTAAAGCCAGGAAAAACAACGAAAGGATCCATAAAGGCTCTGAAATACTTCCTACCGTGTATAGATTTTTCACAGATAAATAGGAGAATAAGGTATCTGCTAAGATTTGTACCAATAAACCTACTATTAATAAATATAAAGTCTTTTTATTAAAAACGGTATTTGAAGCAATTAAAAGACTGATGACTCCTCCTAAAACCCCAAGATCTAATATCGGATACATGAGTTCTACTAGATGAAATGGATTTCCCTTCATTTTTAATAACGGAGCGATAATGAACACCCAATTAAATGTGGTTGCAACGGCCATGATGATCAACATATCAAAGGAAAATCGTATGGTAAGTAACTTACTTTTTACAACGTTCATCATGTATAAAAGGGCAACAAAATAAAACCCATTCTGTCCAATCCAAAAGATTTTTGGGAACAGGAGAGTATCTCCATGAACACCTAAGATAAACTCGTAAAACACCCAAATAAGAATCCCTATTATATAACTTAAGATTCCTAATCCTAAATATAACCAAAACTTTTTGGCCTTGCCGTCGTCATTTTTATATGTTGCAAAAAGCCAGCCAAAAGATGTTAAGCAGGCAATGGTTTGGAATGTAACTCCACCCCAGTCCAAAAAAGCTTGCTTATGCTGAAAGAAATAATTCCATAAGAAGTTTGAAATGATAAAAAAAGCGATAAAAAGGTAAGCAAACTTTTTATTTTTCAGGGCGTACATTATTTTCTCCTTTTATATATAAATCGGTTTCCTATCAAACCCTTGGGTGGAAGGAATAATCCATGGATATTTTTGTTTATTTGAATATACCTCTTTAGAGTGGATAATTGCAGGAATCACGTAATCACCTTTATAATACATTTGATCCGCAACAGCTTCGATCGGTATTTTGTATACATTTCTTAATGCTCTATAGAATACTCTCTCCAAAAGAACCACGCAATAGTTCATTTGGTAGAAATCTGTGTAATGAACAAATAGCGATAATAATCTTTCGAGATTTTTTCCCCTATATTCCTTTAAAATAGAAACCTTATCTATTTCAATGACCTTCATGGGATTCATTTCTATTTTATTAATTTCGTGAAAGGGAAAAACCGTGTTAATGTAATTTTGCAACGATGGAAAGTAGGATTTGAACTCAATCGTACCAATTTCTTTATTAGCTTGATCCAAAATAATAAATCGGTCTGTCTCATCGAATGTCGGATCTAGCATATAACCCTTTTCGAGCCAGCATTCCATCCAAATTTCATTAAATGTATTAAGATCGGCCAATGTCTCAACTTTTATAAACATCTTATCCTCCACTAGTTCAAATGATTGTCTTAGTTCAGATCTAGTTGTAATGTCATAAGAATTACTTTTATCCTATATTATACTACAATAGTATCATGAGGAAGTGGAAAAGTTGAGGTTATGGAATTTATTATTCCAATAATAATTAGTTAACAATATAATTATTATATTTAAATAATTCTCACTAGAGGGACAAACAGGAAATAATGAAGCACCCAGGCTTACTCCCCTATAAATTATTATATTTAGAAATTTTATATTTTTCTAAATTTTCATCATGTTATTCAAACAGCTTGCGGTTTGCAAGCACACTAGGATGATCTGGTCGATATTCTCCCGCTTTTTCATTATGCTCACAAGATTTTTCTAGGTCCTGGAGCCTCCAATAACAAACACAAAGTTGTAAATGAGGATACCAGGTCCAATAATCAGGATTCTGAAAGCCTCCTGTATCTGTCTTTTTATTATTGATGGCACAGTCATACCAAAAGATTGCTGCTTCATATTCTTTCTTCTCCATAAAATAGTCACCCATTTTACAACAGAATTCAGCCCTAGGAGAATCATACTTTAGACTTTGAAGTAAAGAAACCATTACATTCTCACTTTCTCCTAAACTTTGATAACAATCCGATTTATTTATGCATGCTCTTATTTCGTCTTCCACCCATCCCTTTTTCGTTGCAAGAAATTTATCATAATAACGAATGGCTTTCCTATATTTTTGATGGTCCTTTAATTCGTTAGCATAGTAATATAGATCTCTAGGTGTAAATACTTCTCTCTTTTTCAATCTATTTTCATAAATGGTTATGTTTCTTTTTGATGGTAGGTGTTGTTTCATTGCCCGATTATGCATTACAGCTATATCGGATTGAATAATATTCCCAGATACCTCCAAATACTCGTGAACCGGTCCAAACCATTTAAATTGATTGGATCGTTTCACCAGTCGATTTCTCCTAAAGGAAAAGTTTGGATTTCCACTTTCATCAAAACCATAATGATAGATCATCGATACTGCATCAACGGACATATCCAGCATATTTTTTAAATCTTTTAACTTTATTAGATCCATTTCATCTAACGAATCATCTGCATCTAACCACATGATAAAATCTTTGGTTGCATGACTAAAGGCAAAGTTTCTCGCAGCAGAAAAATCATCGATCCATTTAAAATCAATAATACGATCAGTGAATTTGGCAGCAATCTCTTTTGTTTTATCTGTTGACCCGGTGTCAACAATCACAATTTCATCACAAACTTCTTTTATACTACTTAAACACAGCTCTAAGACTTCCTCTTCGTTTTTTACTATCATGCATAGACTAATGGATTGCACATAATCTCCTCCAATACTTGTTCGCACTACTATCTAAGAGAATTTCACACTAGAAATTTTCGTCACTCACTACAATGAGCTTCAACTTCTTCCCAATCCATAAAAACACGAACAATATCTTCTTCAATAAGTTGACTACCTGTCTGCACCTCGATTATCTCCAAATCCTCTATCGCCTTAATTCCATGTAATGCTCCCACTGAAATTTGAAGAACATCCCCTTGTTTAACTGAGTAGATCTTTTCATTTAGTGCAAACTTTCCTGTTCCACTAATAATAGTCCAAACTTCACTCCGGTATTGATGTTTCTGATAGCTGAGATTTTTACCCGCACTAACATTAATACGTTTTGTTAGAACCTCATTTCCGTCATCTAATTTGATGTAATCTAATACACGATACCACCCCCACCGGCGCTCTTCATACATAGGACGGTTATTATATTCTTTTGCAATTTCTTTGACTCTCGGGCTTGCATCTTTATCTGAAACTAGAATTCCATCAGGACTAATCGCGACTATAAGATTCGATAATCCCAATACTGAAACAGGAATATCTAATTCATTTATTACATGCACATTTTCACAATCCGAACTAATGCTTCCTTTACCTATTTGGGGGATTTTCATTTCTTCAGATAAAGTATTCCATGTACCAAGGTCCTTCCACTGACCATTATAAGCAGAAACAACAATGTTTGAAGATTTTTCAACGACCTCATAATCAAAGCTATTTATAGGAATTTTTGTATATCCCTTCACTAATTCATCATAATTTACCGGAATTTTTTGATTCAATAAATGATTAATAATATATTTTAGTTTGAATGCGAATACACCCGCATTCCAAAGAGCACCTTGTTCAAGTAAATTTCTTGCCAATTCTTCGTTAGGCTTTTCTATGAATTTCTGAACACGTGATAATTCTCCCTCTTTTTCTTTCTCAGGAACTATATATCCATATTTTTCAGAAGGAAAAGTAGGTTGAATTCCAATTAGAACTAGGTCTGCATTGGATTGACAGATTACATCCTCCAAAGCACTTATATGAGAAAAAAAGGAATCATTCACAAATGGATCCACTGGGAGAACAGCAACAGCCTCGTCTAGTCCAATCCCTTTTTCTGAGTATAAATATACAGCAGCCAACGCAATTGCAGCATAGGTATCACGTCTACTCGGTTCAATGATTAAGGGTATATTCTTACCCAGTTGACTGTCTATCAAGTCCACCTGTGATTTCCCAGTAGACACGATTGTTTTTTCAGCTAAGTTTGCTCTTTTTAGCTGTTGCCAAACACGTTGTATCATTGATATAGGTTGTTTCAAATTATCCGGATCAGGCAATACTTTCAAAAACTGTTTAGATCGAGAATCATTAGATAGTGGCCAGAGACGTTTACCCGATCCGCCAGATAAAAGAATAAGTTGCACAGAATCACTCCTATAATAAACATATTTCTCATAAGCCCCAAAATGAACTTGGACAATAAGAGTAATATTTATTATACTGCTTAATGTACCAAGGAGGCTGACATCATGAAACGAATAAAACATTCTAAAGAATTTAAATTACAAGTCATCAAG